>NZ_ASHX02000001.1:6084962-6424956 GCF_000478605.2 Streptomyces thermolilacinus SPC6
CGGCGGCCTGACCACCTTCGACCCACCAGACAACCGCCGACCACCAGACAACCGCAGACCGACGCACGGCCGTCCCGGCGTGGCGGCCGGGGAGGAAAGGCTTTCCAGCATGACGTGGCAGGAACTCGTGGACCGCATCCGCACCGCCGGCCGCTACGACTCCGACGCGGAGGCGGAACGCGTCCTGCGGGCCGTGCTGAGGGTGCTGGGCGCCCACGTCATCGGCGACGAACGCTGTGAACTCGTACGGCTCCTGCCCGCCGAGGCGGGCGCCCTCCTCGCCGCGCAGATCCCGGTGACCGAACCCGTCACGGCGCCCGAGTTCGTGGAGCGCGTCGCCCTCGGACTGGTGCTCACCCCGGCCGAGGCCCGATGGGCCACCTCCACGGTCCTGACCGTCGTGGGGGCGTACGTCGGCGACGACCTCACCCGGCGCATCCTCGCCGGCCTGCCGCGCGGCTACGCCCTCCTGTTCGGCCTCGCCGACCTCGCCCCGGCCGCCTGACGGGACCGCGGGACGCGCCGCTCCCGTACCGTCCTCGCCCCGGCGGCGCGCCGACGCGTCAGCCGACGTCCACGACCCTGGCCCACGCGGGGGGCGCGTCCGGCACGTACTCCGGGCCTTCTCCCGCCACGACCGCGCCGCGCGCCGCCGCGGGAACAGCCCCACCACCGTCCGGCACGGCGGCCGCGCCTCGGGCCACGGCGTCTGGCCGTCCGTCAGCACCACGACGACGTCGGGCCGTGGCCGCGCCCGCAACGCCCGGGTGAAGCCGCCGCGCAGGTCGGTGCCCCCTCCGCCGACCAGCGGTATCCCCTCCGCCCGGCACAGCGGGTGCACGACCCGGGCGGCCGTGCGCGTGGTCCTCTCCCGCACCCGGCCCACAGGCCGCCGGGCGGACCGCCGCGCCCAGCAGGTCCCGCCAGGGCTGCGGCGGGTGGAACGCCTTCGCCGCCCACCGCAGCCACGGCCGCGGGGCGTTGCCAGGCCGCCCGGTGATGCCCCGCGCCAACCGGAACCGGACGGCGTCCTGCTCCTGCGCGCTCGGCCCACGCGGGCGCGGTCCGGGCGACGAGGTGCACCGTTCCCGGCCCGGTGTCGTACCGGGCCGGCGCCACGGTCAGTCCCGGGCGCAGGAGCCCGTCGGGCGCGATCCTCGGCAGGTGCCGGCGCAGCAGGTCGGGCGCCAGGTGGCGGAGGTCGTCCCGGACGCGGGCCGCGATGTCCCGGCGGTGCGTACGTGCCAAGGAGCGCGGGTCGGGAGCGACGTCGAAGCGCGCGGCGGCGCACGCCCCGCCCAGTCGCCGGTGCGACGGCGGGCGGTGGCGGTCTCGATCATGGAGGGCGGCACGGCGTACTCGCGCACGCGCAGCCACAGGGAGCGGCGGGAATTCCCGTTCGCGGTCGTGGTGGGCATCAGCACTCACCTTGCGCGGACGGGACCCCCGATCTCTGGACACGTTCGGTCGTCATCGCGGAGATCGTAAACGCCCGTCCGATGAGGTGTCAGATGATTTATGTTCATCGGAGTGCTCGGTTGTTCGATGCGTTCGACGCTTTCGACGGGTTTCGGGCACCGAGTGCGGCATCACGGGAGGGGACGAGGCATGCGAGGGATTCTCAGCGAGGGGCGGCGCCGACTGGGCGTCGCGGGGGCGGCGACGGCGCTGCTCGCGACCGGGCTGGCCGGTGCGGGAGGGGCGGTGGCGCACGCCGCCGAAGGGGCCGCCGGGTCGGTCGCCCTCACCACCCCCGGTGTCGCCGCGGGCGGGCAGGTCACCCACACGGTGACCGTCGACGCGGCGGAGGGCGGGGTGCTGACCCTCGGTTTCGGCACCGCCGACGACCAGCGGCCCTGGGGCATGCGGGACGAGTGGAGCATCGGCCTGACGGTCGGCGCGGCCGACGGCGCGCCGCAGCCGTGCGCGTACCCGGGGAGTCTGCTGCTCACCGAGCAGGTGCGCTGCGAACTCCCCGCCGGTACGCACACGCTGACGTACCGGGTGGCGGCGTCCGCGTCGGTGCCGTCCTGGCACGTCGTCGTGGACGCCCGGTTCGCCCCGGCCTCCGGTACGCCCGGTCCCACGGCCGCCGGACGGTTCGACGTGGCCGGGGTGAGCGCGGTGCCGATGGACTGGGACGTCCTCGCCCGCGACCGGCAGGGCGCCGTCCGCGCGTACAGCCACTACCGCGGCGAGGGCTCGCCCCTGGACCACGAGTGGGGCGCGGACCTGGGCGTGAACTGGGGTCAGTACGACCGCCTCACCAAGCTCGCGCCGATCGATGTGCGCGGGCGCGGCGGTGACGTGGTGGCGCGGGACGCGTCCGGGGTGCTCTGGTACCACCAGCTCGCGGGCGGCGGCCGGACCGCGTTCGAGGCGCCGGTGCGGGTCGGTTCCGGGTGGGGCGTGTACCGGTCCATCCGGGGCGCCGGCGACCTGACCGGCGACGCGCGCGACGACCTGATCGCCGTGGACGGTTCGGGAGTGCTGTGGCTGTACCCGGGCACGGGCGACGCGGCGCGGCCCTTCGAGGCGCGCCGCCAGATCGGTACCGGCTGGTCCATCTACACCTCCCTCACCGGCGGTCTCGACATCACCGGCGACCGGAAGGCCGACCTGATCGCCCGGGACGCCTCCGGCGGCCTGTGGCTGTACCGGGGCACCGGCGTCGGGACGGCCCCGTTCCAGGCCCGTGCGCAGATCGGCACGGGCTGGAACATCTACGACACGCTCATCGCGTACGGCGATGTCACGGCGGACGGCAATCCGGAGCTCCTGGCGCGTGACACGGCCGGTGTCATCTGGCAGTACACCGGCACCGGGAACGCGGCCGCGCCGTTCCAGGCGCGGGTGAAGGCCGCCTCGTACTGGGACGCGTTCGACGCGATCCTCTGACGCCTGGGACGAAGGTGAACGGGGCGGTCCGCCGGGTTCGGCGGTCCGCCCCGTCGTGTTGGCGGGCGCGGGGCGCGGGCCGTTCAGGCGCCCGGGGCCCGGGTCGTTCAGGCGGTCAGCGGGCGGAAGTTGCGGGCGAGGGCCCAGGCGGCGACGCGCTCACCGGTCATCGTGCCGGCCTCGTTCGCCGTACGGGTGTGGATGCCGCCCCACATGCGGGCGCCCTCGACATCACTGGTGTAGTGGCCGGGGACCTGGTAGTGCCGGGTCTTCTTCAGCATGGCCGACGCGATGCGCAGATCCAGGGATGGGTGGTCCGACAGGGTCATCAGCGTCCGCACCAGGGCGCCCGCCGTCGTGGTGTGCCCGCTGAGGTAGTCGGGGTGCGAGGGGGTGACGAGGAACGGTTCCCACGCGGGGTCGGCCTCCGTCAGCGGGTTGCCGTCGTCCGCGGCCTCACGGATCGCCGTGACGGGGCGCCAGGAGCCGTAGTGCAGCTTGGCGTCCCACGCGGCGATGGCGGCGTCGACCTGGACGGTGTTGACGGCGGCGAACAGGCGGGCCGTGTCGACCAGGTCGAGCCCGTGCCGCTCGGCGCGGTCGGCCAGCGCGCCCTGGAGGTCCACCGTGGTGAAGAAGCGCGCCGTCTCCGTCTGCTCCGGGGTGCGCACGGTGCTCGTCTTCCCGCCGACCGCCTTCACCTCGTGCAGGTCGGCGGCGTAGCGGGCGGAGGTCAGCGAGGGAGGCGCCGCGGGCCGGAAGCGGTCGGGCCGCTCGATGAGCATCGGGCGCAGGCGTCCCAGCCACGAGCTGGTGAACGGCTGCTGCGCGGGCGGCGTGGGCCGCCACACCCCGACGGAGGGCGAGGCGGTGAACGGCACCTGGAGACCGAAGCCGTCGTCCTTGCGCAGCGTGACCATGTGGGCCGCCGCCCGGCGGCCGAACTCCACGCCCGCCTCTTCGGCGGCCCCGTCCGGCACTTCGGCGAGCGAGGCGGCGTAGGCGCTCTCCAGCCGGGGCTTCGCCTTCGGGAAGTGGTGGAGCAGCACGTCGTGGGCGGCGGTCGCGGCGGCGGCGACGGAGGACGCCGAGCGGGGCCCGCGCTCGTTCCAGCGGTACGGCTCGTAGCGGCCCTCGATGCCGACCACCGCGTTGTACATGCCCGCCGAGACGACGGCGTGCCAGATGGAGGTCTCCGACGAGTTCGACTTGCCTTCGGGGTCCACGACCTCGCCCGTCAGCCGGGCCCAGTCGGCGATGACGGTGCCGGGCGCGGAGACGGCGGGCTCCGCCTGCGCGACGGACGCCGGGAGCGCCGCGGCGGTGGCTGTCAGCCCCAGCAGCGCGGCCGCGGCGGCCAGCACCCGGCGCGATGACGTTCTCACTGATGTCTTATGCACGATTTCGCCCCTGTTTGGTGAGCTTTCAATACCCTCACCCTCTTTGGTGTGGCGTGGTCCGCAACCGCTGCGGTCCCGTCCAGCGCCGTCCGGGCGTCCGGGCCACCCGGACGGAGTCGGGACGCCGTTATGTCCGATTAGGTGACGTTTGGGGGATTTCTTGAAGAAGGGGGAATTGGCGGGGGTTTGTGGTGTGGTGGCGGCAACGCACGCGCCGACCGTAATCCGTGATGTCGGTCACGGTGCCCCGGCGGCGGAATTCGGCGTACACCGCGCCGTGGCACGGAATTCGCCGCGGACGGCACCGGAAATGGATCTTCGGCTGGAATTCCGGGCCTTGTTCCGGTCGGCTGATGTCGTTTACGGTCACCGTCATTCCGGAGGGAACGCCGAATCCTGCCGCCCACCGGACTCCCAGTACTCACACATTCGCGCTCGGCAGGAGCGGGGGAACCAGGTAAGTCGCCGGTCCGGGCATCCGGAACGGCTTGGGGTGAAGTCGTGGGCGACCGCGGCCGGGCATCTCCAGCCCGAACCCGACAGCTCACCTCGCAGGCGTCGGAGAGGAAACGCCCCATGCCCGCACTGGGTAAGCACCGCCGTCCCAAGAGCAACCGCCTCAGCCGTGGACTCGTCGTCGCGAGCACCGGCGGAGCCGCTCTCGCCCTGCCCCTGACCGGCGCCGCGACCGCCTCCGCCGCCCCGAGCGCGGCTCCCGCCGCGGTCACCGTCGCCGCCCAGGCGCCCGCCGCCGCGGTCAAGGCCGCCAAGGCCGTCACGTACACCGTGACCGTCGGCGACACGCTGTCCGGCATCGCCTCCGACCACTCCCTGAGCGGCGGCTGGAAGAAGCTGTACGCGGACAACAAGAACGCCATCGGTGACAACCCGTCACTTATCCGTCCGGGTCTGAAGCTCACCGTCGGCGCCAAGGCCCCGACCGCCGAGAAGGCCACCGCCGAGCGTTCCACGGCGGCCCGCGCCGACCGTTCCGCGGCCCGCACCGCCGTCACCCCCGTCGCCGCGAAGACGTACGCCGACAACCTCGACGGCTGGATCAAGGAATCGCTGGACATCATGGCCCAGCGCGGAATTCCGGGCACCTACGAGGGAATTCACCGCAACATCATGCGGGAGTCCTCCGGAAATCCGCTCGCCATCAACAACTGGGACTCGAACGCCGCCGCCGGTACGCCCTCCAAGGGCCTCCTCCAGGTGATCGACCCCACGTTCCGCGCCTACCACGTGCCCGGCACGTCCATGGACCCGTACGACCCGGTCGCCAACATCACCGCCGCGTGCAACTACGCCGCCGACCGGTACGGCTCCATCGACAACGTCAACGGCCCGTACTGAGCCTGACGCGCCCGCCGGGCACCCGACGCGCCGACCGACCGGCCCGTCGGGTGCCCGGCGGCCACGCGCGGAGCCACGGCCGGGGCGCCTGAGCCGAAGGGCCCGCGCCTCGGAGCGGGGCCCCGCGCCTCAGCGCGGAGCCACAACCGGGGCCTCAGTCGTAGAGCGCCGGCCGCTCCACCAGCTCCACCTCCACGCGGCGTCCCTCCGCCCGTGACCGGAGGCCAGCCTCGCAGACGGCCGCCGCCGCGTACCCGTCCCAGCAGCCCGGCCCGGTCACCTCGCCGCACAGGGCAGCGTCCACCCAGGCCCGCACCTGCCGGTCGTACGCGTCCTCGAACCGCTCCTCGAAACCGGGCGCGATCGAACCGCCCCACCGGCCGCCCGTGCTGACCAGCATCCCGTGCGCGTCGCCGATCCGCGCGGTGCCGTTCTCGCACACCGCCTCCGCCTGCACCTGGTAGCCGAACCGGCAGTTGACGTAGATCTCCACGTCCGCGAGCGCCCCGCCGTCCGTCTCGAACACCACGAACTGCGGGTCGTCCAGGCCCTCCGGGGCGTTCCCCGACGGCCTCGGCCGCATCACCGTCACCGCCGTGATCTCCTGCCCCAGCAGCCACCGCGTGGCGTCCATCTCGTGGACCACCGAATCGGCCAGCAGCATCTCGCCGGTGAACCAGGGCGGCGACGAGGCGTTGCGGTGCCGCTGGTGCAGCATCAGCGCCCGCCCAAGACCGCCGCCGTCCAGCAGCGCCTTCAGCCGCAGGTACTCGGCGTCGTACCGCCGCATGAACCCCACCTGCACCAGCCGCCTGCCCAGCCGCTCCTCCGCCCGCACCACCCGCAGCGCGGACGCCGCGTCCGGGGTGAGCGGCTTCTCGCACAGCACCGGCAGCCCGCGCGCGAGCGCCTCCGTCAGCGCCGCCTCGTGCGCCGGACCGGGTGAGGCGACGAGTACGGCGTCCACCCCGGGCGCGGCGATGGCGGCGGCCGGGTCCGTGTACGCCGTACAGCCCGCCACACCGTCCGCGACGGCCTTCGCCCGCTCACCGTCCACGTCCGCGACGGCCGCCACCCGCGCCCCGCTGATCACCCGGTCGATACGGCGCACATGGTCGGCGCCCATCCGCCCCGCACCGACGACGGCCACCCCGAGCGTTCCGCGCCGAGTCATGGTCCCTGGGCCCCTTCCGGTCAGGCGCCGCACGAGCGGAGGAACCGGCGCGTGCGCACCGCGACCGGCAGTGGCCGGTCCGGCGGGCACGGGTACATGTCCTGCTCCACGATGGCGAACAGGTCCACGCCGAGGCCCTGCGCCGCCGCCAGCACCGGCTCCAGCGCGGGCACCCCGTTCGGCGGCTCGCACATCACCCCGCGCCGCACGGCGGGACCGAACGGCACCCCTTCCGCCACCACCTCCGCCAGGACGTCCGGGTCCACCTGCTTCAGGTGCAGATAGCCCAGGCGCTCCCCGTACGTCTCGATCAGCTTCACGCTGTCGCCGCCGCAGTAGGCGTAGTGCCCCGTGTCCAGGCACAGGGACACCAGGTCCGGGTCGGTCGCGTCGAGGAACCTCTCGACGTGCTCCTCCGTGTCCAGGTGCGTGTCGGCGTGCGGGTGGACGACGATGCCGAGCCCGTACCGCTCCCGCACCTCGCGCCCCAGCCGCTCCATGCCGCGCGCCAGGTCCGCCCACTGGGCGGCGGCCAGCTCGGGCGGCTCGATCAGCTCGGCCGTCCGGTCGTCCCGCCAGAACGACGGGATGACCACCAGGTGCCGCGCCCCCATGGCGCGGGTCAGCTCCGCGACCCGGCTCACCTGCTCCCACGTCGCGTCCCACACGGACGGGCCCCGGTGCAGGGCGGTGAAGACCGTACCGGCGGAGACCTTCAGGCCGCGCCGTCCGGTCTCGTCGGCGAGCCGGGCCGGGTCGGTGGGGAGGTAGCCGTACGGGCCGAGCTCGATCCACTCGTACCCGGCCTGCGCCACCTCGTCCAGGAACCTCTCCCAGGGCACCTGCCGAGGGTCGTCGGCGAACCACACGCCCCATGAGTCGGGGGCGGAGCCGATCCTGATGCGGTCGAGGGACGGGGTGCCTGCGGTGTCCATACGCGGTCCTTTCACCCGGCGGGCGAGTGGGCGGTGCTGGGCGTGCTCGGCGGTCGTGGTGCTGTCGGTGGTGGTGTTGTCGGTCGTGACGCTGTCGGTGGTGGTGTTGTCGGTCGTGGTGCTGTCGGTCGTGACGCTGTACGGGCGGGGCCTTCGCTGGTGCTGCCGGTCGGTGCGGGCGGTTCGCCGGTGGGCGCCGACCCTATCGGCATGATGCCGGGAACGGGCGCCGTGTGGTCCAACTGTCCGGCACCTCACCGTGCGACCGTGGCGACGGTACGGGGATGGGAGCGCCGGGCCCGGGGGAGGACATCTGGAGGCACCCCCGGCCCCGACCGCCCCGCCGGCCCCAGGAGCGACCCGCATGCCCGAACCCGCACCCACTGAACCCGTACCCGCTGAACCCGCGCCCGCCGACCCCGTACCCCCAGGCCCCGCGCCCGAGCCCTTCGACCTGATCGCCATGGGGCGCGTCGGCGTGGACCTCTACCCCCTCCAGACCGGCGTCCCGCTGGCCCGGGTCGAGACCTTCGGCAAGTTCCTCGGCGGGTCCGCCACCAACGTGGCCGTGGCCGCCGCCCGCCTCGGCCGTACCGCCGCGCTCATCACCCGCACCGGCGACGACCCGTTCGGCGCGTACGCGCACGAGGCCCTGCGGGAGTTCGGCGTGGACGACCGCTGGGTCACCCCCGTCGACGGCCTCCCCACGCCCGTCACCTTCTGCGAGATCTTCCCGCCGGACCACTTCCCCCTCTACTTCTACCGCCGCCCCAAAGCGCCCGACCTGGAGATCCACCCCGGCGAACTCGACTACGACGCCCTGCGCGCCGCCCGCGTCCTGTGGACCACCGGCACCGGCCTGAGCGCCGAGCCCAGCCGCGCCGCCACCCTCGCCGCGCTCCGGGCCCGGGCCCGTACCGGCATCACCGTCCTCGACCTCGACTGGCGGCCCGCGTTCTGGCCCGACCCCGCCGAGGCCCGCCCCCACTACGCCGAGGCCCTGCGGCACGCCACAGTCGCCGTCGGCAACCTGGAGGAGTGCGAGATCGCCACCGGGCTGCGCGAACCGCGCGCCTGCGCCCGCGCGCTCCTCGGCACGGGCGTCGAACTCGCCGTCGTCAAACAGGGACCCGCCGGTGTCCTCGCCGTCCACCGCGACGGCACCACCGCCGAGGTCCCGCCCGTCGAGGTCGAGGTGGTCAACGGGCTCGGCGCGGGGGACGCGTTCGGCGGGGCCCTGTGCCACGGCCTCCTGGCGGGCTGGGACCTGGAGCGGACCGCGCGGTACGCCAACGCGGCGGGCGCCCTCGTCGCCTCCCGCCTCGCCTGCTCCTCCGCGATGCCCACCGCCGACGAGGTGGACGCGCTCCTGGCCGCCACCGGCCCGCGATAGCCCCCGCCCGCCCCGTACCGAGGCAGCCCGCCAGCGCCCGGCCCCCAGGACCCAGGAGAGCAAAGGAGCCCCGTGAACCCCACGACCGGCACCACCGGCCGCCACCACCTGCCCGCCGGCACCGCCGCGAACGGCGCGTACACCGTGGACATCACCCCCGCCACCGCCCGCTGGGGCCACGCCGCGCTGCGCGTGCTGCGCCTGCCGCCCGGCGGCACCCACACGTACGACACGGGCGACAGCGAGTGGATCGTGCTGCCGCTCGCCGGGGGCTGCACGGTGACCGCCGACGGCCGGACCTTCCCCCTCACCGGCCGCCCGGACGTGTTCAGCGCCGTCACCGACTTCGCGTACGTCCCCCGCGACACCCGCGTCACGGTCACCTCGCCCGGCGGGGGCCGCTTCGCCCTCGCGGGCGCCCGCTGCGAGCGCCGCCTGCCCGCCCGGTACGGACCCGCCCCCGCCGTCCCCGTCGAACTGCGCGGCACCGGCACCTGCTCCCGGCAGGTCAACAACTTCGCCGCCGCCGACACGTACCACTGCGACCGGCTCATCGCCGTCGAGGTCCTCACACCAGGCGGCAACTGGTCGTCCTACCCGCCGCACAAGCACGACGAGCACCACCCCGGCGAGGAGTCGCGCCTGGAGGAGATCTACTACTTCGAGATCGCCCCGCACGACGGCACCCCCGGCCTCGGCTACCACCGGGTCTCGCCGTCCGGGCGCGGCGGGAACACCGACCTCCTCGCCGAGGTCCGCGACGGCGACACCGTCCTCGTCCCGGACGGCTGGCACGGCCCGTCCATCGCCGCGCCCGGACACGACATGTACTACCTCAACGTCATGGCGGGGCCCGGCGACGAACGGGCCTGGCTCATCCGCGATCACCCCGACCACGCCTGGGTCCGCTCCACCTGGCCCGCGCGGCCCGCCGACCCCCGGCTCCCCCTGTACACCGCCCCCACGCAGTGAGGTCCCCCCGCATGCGCCCGACGACCCGCCTCACCACCGCCCAGGCACTGGTGCGCTTCCTGTCGGCCCAGTACACCGAACGCGACGGCGCGCACCACCGGCTGATCGCCGCCACCTGGGGCATCTTCGGCCACGGCAACGTCGCCGGGATCGGCCAGGCCCTCCTGGAGGCGGGCGAGGAGGCCATGCCGTTCCACCAGGGCCGCAACGAACAGGCCATGGTCCACGCGGCGGTCGGCTACGCGCGCCACCTCAACCGGCTCTCCGCGCACGCCGTCACCACCTCCATCGGCCCCGGCGCCACCAACCTGGTCACCGGCGCCGCCCTCGCCACCGTCAACCGGCTGCCCGTCCTGCTCCTCCCCGGCGACCACTTCGCCACCCACCCCGCCGACCCGCTGCTCCAGCAGCTGGAACACCCCCTGCACGGCGACGTGTCCGTCAACGACACGCTCCGCCCCGTCTCCCGCTCCTTCGACCGGATCACCCGCCCCGAGGCGCTGATCCCGGCCGCGCTGAACGCCATGCGGGTCCTCGCCGACCCCGCCGAGACCGGCGCCGTCACGCTCGCCCTGCCGCAGGACGTGCAGGCCGAGGCGTACGACTGGCCCGACGAGTTCTTCGCGCGGCGCGTGTGGCCCGTGCGCCGCCCCGCCCCCGACCCGGAGCAGCTCGCCGAGGCCGTACGCCTGGTGCGCGCCGCTCGGCGGCCGCTCGTCGTCGCGGGCGGCGGAGTCCACCACAGCGAGGCCGAGGACGCCCTGAGGGCCCTCGCCGACGCGACGGGCATCCCCGTCGCCTCCACCCAGGCGGGCAAGGGCTCCCTGCGCCACGACCACCCCGCCGACCTCGGCGGCATCGGCCACACCGGGACGGCCGCCGCCGACGACATCGCCCGCACCGCCGACCTGGTCATCGGCGTCGGCACCCGCTACACCGACTTCACGACCGCGTCCGGCACCCTCTTCGCCCACCCCGGCGTACGGTTCGTCAACCTCAACACCACCCCGTCCGACGCCCACAAGATGGCCGCCCACCCCCTCGTCGCCGACGCCCGCGCGGGCCTCGCGGCGCTGACCGGAGCCCTCGCCGGGTACCGTGTCCCGCCCGCCTACGAGGCCGAGTACCTCGACCGCCGCGCCCGCTGGGAGCGGGTGGTCCGGGCCGCGCTGC
This sequence comes from Streptomyces thermolilacinus SPC6, assembly GCF_000478605.2. GTDB lineage: Bacteria > Actinomycetota > Actinomycetes > Streptomycetales > Streptomycetaceae > Streptomyces > Streptomyces thermolilacinus. The sequence goes on from NZ_ASHX02000001.1 coordinate 6,096,264, forward strand.
GGGCCGGTGACGACGACGCCGTACCCACGCAGACGCAGCTGATCGGCGCCCTCGACGCGGTCGTCGGGGACGAGGACGTCGTCGTCAACGCCGCCGGTTCGCTCCCCGGCGACCTGCACAAGCTGTGGCGCGCCCGCTCCCCGCGCCAGTACCACCTGGAGTACGGCTACTCCTGCATGGGCTACGAGATCCCCGGCGCGATCGGTGTGCGGCTCGCCGCGCCCGGTACCCCCGTCTGGGCGCTCGTCGGCGACGGCACGTACCTCATGATGCCCACCGAGATCGTCACGGCCGTGCAGGAGCGGCTGCCGGTCAACGTGGTCGTCGTGCAGAACCACGGGTACGCCTCCATCGGCGGCCTCTCCGAGCAGGTCGGCGCCGAACGGTTCGCCACCGCCTACCGCTTCCGCGCCGCCGACGGCACCTACACCGGCGACCCGCTCCCCGTGGACCTCGCCGCGAACGCCGCCAGCCTCGGCATGGACGTGCTGCGGCCGCGCACGGTGGGGGAGCTGCGGGCCGCGCTCGCCGAGGCCCGCGCCTCGGACCGGCCGACGTGCGTGTACGTCGAGACGGCCCCGCCCGGCCCGGAGGCACCCGGCGCGTCCGCGTGGTGGGACGTACCGGTCGCCGAGGTCGCCTCCCGGGACGCCGCCGTACGGGCCCGCGGAGCGTACGAACGGCGGGCGGGGGAGGTGCGCCGGTACCTCGCCGGGCCCTGGACGGACCGCGACGGCGGCTGAGCCGGCGCCGGTGCCCGTCCTCCACCGCGCGGCGCCTACCGCGCGGGCTCGGGGCGGAGGCGCCGTGCCGGGTCGATCGCCTCGACGGCGGTGACGAGCGGAGCCAGCTCGGGGTTCCTGGCGGCTTCGTCGAGCGCCTCGCGCAGGGCGGCGTCGTTGGTGGGCCTGGCCTCCTCCAGGAGCTTCAGCCCCGCCTCGCTGACGTCCGTGTAGATGCCGCGGCGGTCCGTCGGGCACAGGTAGCGGGAGAGGAGCCCGCGGTCCTCCAGACGGGTGACCAGGCGCGTGGTGGCGCTCTGGCTGAGCACCACGGCGTCGGCGACCTGCTTCATCTGCAGGTGCCCGCCGTCGCCGTCGTGCTGGCGGCTGAGGACGTCGAGAAGCGAGTACTCGCGGACGCTCAGCCCATGCCCGGACTGGAGGGCGCGCTCCAGGTGCGCCTCGATCCTGCCGTACAGGACGTAGAGGGCGGCCCAGCCATTGGCGAGGGCGGTGAGCGCGGGGTCCGTGGCGGTCATGGCACGGGTCTCCTTCCGGATGCGGCTGAAGTCCAGGGTACGGCTTGCCCGTGAATAGCCGCCAGAGCCGGTATGAGGCTTATACAAGTTTTTCAGCTCCCTTTGGAGTTCCTGAGGCCGTCCCGTATGCCGCTGGCCTGCGGTTTCCCCCTTCATGCCGCGATCAACACAGACCATCGACGGATGCCCGCGCTTGCATTTAAAGCGCGTCTGCAACTATTGTCGATGCCTGTTGGGCGCACTAGCAATCGCATGAAGGGTCGCGCCATGCCTCTCGCACTTCTCGCCCTGGCCATCGGGGCGTTCGGAATCGGCACCACCGAGTTCGTGATCATGGGTCTGCTGCCCCGGATCGCGGGCGACTACGGTGTCACCATCCCCACCGCCGGGCTGCTCGTCACCGGCTACGCGATCGGCGTCGTCATCGGCGCCCCGCTGATGACCGTGCTCGGCACGCGTATCAGCCGAAAGACGATGCTGATGCTGCTGATGGGCCTGTTCGTGGTGGGCAACCTGCTCTCCGCGCTGGCGCCCTCCTTCGGCATGATGCTCACCGGCCGGGTCGTGGCGTCACTCGCCCACGGCGCGTTCTTCGGCATCGGCTCGGTGGTCGCCGCCGATCTGGTCGCCCCCGACAAGAAGGCGGGCGCCATCGCCACCATGTTCACCGGCCTGACCGTCGCGAACATCGTCGGTGTGCCGCTGGGCACCTTCATCGGCCAGGCCGTCGGCTGGCGCACCACCTTCGCCGCCGTCGCCGGGCTCGGTGTCCTGGGGCTCGTGGGCATCGCCCGGCTCGTGCCCGCCATGCCCCGGCCCGAGGGCGCCCGCCTCCGCGGGGAACTCACGGCCTTCCGCAGCCCGCAGGTGCTGCTCGCCATGGCGATGACCGTCCTCGGCTTCGGCGGCGTCTTCGCCGCGATCACCTACATCGCGCCGATGATGACCCGCGTCGCCGGCTACTCCGACGGTGCGGTGACCTGGCTGCTCGTCCTCTTCGGCGTCGGCATGTTCCTCGGCAACCTCCTCGGCGGGCGCTACGCCGACCGCAGGCTCATGCCGATGCTGTACGCCACCCTCGGCGGGCTCGCCGTGGTCCTCGCGCTGTTCACCGTCACCGCCCACAGCCGCCCCCTGGCCGCCGTCAGCATCTTCCTCGTCGGCGCGCTCGGCTTCGCCACCGTGCCGCCGCTGCAGAAGCGCGTCCTGGACCAGGCCCACGGCGCCCCGACGCTGGCGTCCGCCGTCAACATCGGAGCGTTCAACCTCGGAAACGCGCTGGCCGCCTGGCTCGGCGGGCTCGTCATAGCCGCCGGTCTCGGCTACACCGCCCCCAACTGGGTCGGCGCCCTCCTCGCCGGCGCGGCCCTGCTCCTCGCCCTGTGGTCCGCCGCCCTGGAGCGCCGCGCCCCCGCACCCGAGGCGACGGCCGCGGGTCCCGCCCACACGCTCGTACACCACTGATCTTCCGGCCCAAGGAGAACCACACCGTGAACACCGTGACCGTCACCCCGCTCACCACCGCCGACGCCGAGACCCTCGTCGCGGCCGCCCGTGCCGCCGCCGACGCGGCCGGTGTCCCCGTCAGCGTCACCGTCCTCGACGCTGGGGGCCACCTCCTCGCCTTCCGCCGCGACGACCGCGCGGTCCTCATCTCGGGCGAGACCAGCACCCGCAAGGCGTACACCGCCCTCCAGCTGAACGCCCCCACCGCCGAACTCGTCGGCCTGGTCAAGCCCGACGGTCCCTTCCACTCCCTGCCCACCGCCCTCGACCGGCCGCTGCTGTTCATCGCCGGAGGCGTTCCCGTCCACCGCGACGGCCGTCTGGTCGGCGCGATAGGTGTCGGCGGGGGCGCTCCCGAGCAGGACCACGGCTTTGCCACCGCAGCGCTGGAGGAACTCTCCCGGTGAGCCCCGCGCGCCCTTCGCGGGCCCTGCCTCCCACGGGGGGGGGGAGGGCCCGCGAAGGGTGTGGCGCCGGGCGCCCCGCTCACCACGCAGCGTCGTCGAACAGCGCCGGGATCTCCAGCGGCGCCGGGGCGGCCGTAAGCGACTGCTCGGTCCACATCACCTTGCCGCTCGGCGTGTACCGGGTGCCCCAGCGGCCCGCCAGCTGCGACACCAGATACAGTCCGCGCCCGCCCTCGTCGGTGGTGGCCGCCCGCCGCAGGTGCGGGGAGGTCGAGCTGCCGTCCGACACCTCGCAGATCAGCGTGCGGTCCCGCAGCATCCGCACATGGATGGGCGGGGAGCCGTACCGGATGGCGTTGGTGATCAGTTCGCTGAGCATCAGCTCCGTGGTGAACCCGACCTCCTCCAGGCCCCAGCGCTCCAGCTGCCGCACGCACGCCGCCCGTACCGGCGCGACCGCCGACGGGTCGGGCGGCACGTCCCAGTCCGCGACACGGTCGGGCGGCAGCAGCCGCGTCCCGGCCACGAGCAGCGCGATGTCGTCGCTGCGGTGCGGCGGCAGCATCGCGTCGAACACCGCCCGGCATGTTTCCTCCGGGGCCCGCCCGGGCTCCTCGGCGAGCGTGTCCCGCAGCAGCCGCAGGCCCGCGTCGAGGTCCCGCCGCCGGTGCTCGATCAGCCCGTCCGTGTACAGCACCAGCCGACTGTCCTCGGGAAGGCGCAGCTCGCCCGTCTCGAACGGCCCGCCGCCCAGCCCCAGCGGCGGGAAGACGGGCACCTCGGGAAAGTCCACCGACCCGTCCGGGCGGACGACGGCCGGGGCGAAGTGGCCCGCCGACGCCATGCAGCACTCGCCCGTCACCGGGTCGTAGATGGCGTACAGGCAGGTCGCCCCGGTGATCCCGGCGGCGCCCGCCTCCTCGGCCTCCTCCTCGTCGATCCGGGACACCAGCTCGTCGAGATGGCCCAGCAGCTCGTCCGGCGGCAGGTCGAGCGACGAGAAGTTGTGCACCGCCGTCCGCAGCCGCCCCATCGTCGCCGCCGCGTGCAGGCCGTGCCCGACCACGTCCCCGACCACCAGCGCCACCCGCGCCCCGGACAGCGGGATCACGTCGAACCAGTCGCCGCCCACCCCGGCCTGCGCGGGAAGGTAGCGGTACGCGATCTCCAGCGCGTCCTGCTCGGGCAGCACCCGGGGCAGCAGGCTCCGCTGGAGGGTCACCGCCATGGCGTGCTCCCGCGTGTACCGGCGCGCGTTGTCCACCGCGACCGCCGCCCGCGCCGCCAGCTCCTCCGCGAACGCCAGGTCCTCGTCCCCGAACCGCTCCGACTCCGCCGACCTCCAGAAGTTCGCCATGCCGAGGACCACGCCTCGCGCCTGGAGCGGCACCGTCACCAGCGACCGGATGCCGTACGCGAGGGCCTCGTCGGCGCCCGCCGGGTCCTGTTCGCGCCAGCCGTGCGCCACGGTCAGGTCCGCCTCCAGCACCGCCCTGTTCCCGGCCAGCGCCGCCGCCATGGGCGTGGTCGGCACGTCGAACCGGATGAGGTCCCCGGCGCCCTGGAGCGGATGGCCGTCCCGCACGCCGCTGACGGCCGCGCGCCGCATCACCGTGTGCCCCTCCGTCGGCTCCTCGCCCCGCAGCACCGGGTCCAGCAGTTCCACGGTCGCGAAGTCCGCGAACCGGGGGACGGCCACCTCCGACAGCTCCTCGGCGGTCCGCACGACGTCCAGCGTCGTCCCGATCCGCACCCCGGCCTCGTACAGCAGCGTCAGCCGCTCCCGCGCGACCGCCGCCACACCCGTCACGGCCGTCAGCTCGGTCGTGTCGCGCAGCGTCGCGACGGTGCCGGAGGGTCCGCCGTACGGGTCGGTCGGCCGGGTGTTGACGGCGAGGAGGCGGTCGCCCGAGAGGTGCACCTCGTCGGTGACCGGGCGGCCCGAGGCGAGCAGGTCGGCGGTGTCCGCGTCGAGGCCCAGGTCGGTGACGTGGCGGCCCTCGGCGTCCGGCGGGAGGCCCAGGAGGCGCCGGGCCTCGTCGTTGGCCAGGGTGAGCAGGCCGTCGTCCCCGACGATCAGCACCCCCTCGCGCACGGCGTGCAGGACGGCGTCGTGGTGCTCGTACATCCGCGTCATCTCGGCGGGTCCCAGCCCGTGCGTCTGGCGGCGCAGCCGCTTGCTGACCAGGGCGGCGCTCGCGGTCGCCAGGGCCAGCGCGACGGCCCCCGCGCCGAAGAACAGCGGCAGCTGGCGGTCCACGGCGTCACCGATGTTCTCGATGGAGACCCCGGCGCTGACCAGGCCGACGACCGTGCCCCGCTCGTCCATCACGGGGACGACGGCGCGTGCGGCGTCGTGCGGGTGGCCCTCGAAGATCTCGGTGATGGTGCGGCCCCGGGCGGCCTGCTCGACGTCCTCCGCGCGGGTGCCGACGAGGTTCGGGTCGCTGTCCGCGATGCGGGTGCCGTCGGGGGCCAGTACGGCGACGAAGTCCACGCCCGAGCCGTGCCAGGCGTGCACGGTGTGCCGCTGGAGGGCCTGCCCGGGGTCGGGGGAAGTGAGCGCGGCGAGCGTGCCGGGGGCGTCGGCGAACGACTCGGCGGCGGCGAGGGAACGGTTCTGCGCGTCGCGTTCGCTGTCGTAGCGCGCTTGCAGCGAGAGGGCGCTCACGGCGGCGACGATCAGCACGAGAGCGACGATCACCTGGAGGAGGAGCACCTGCCCGGCGGCGGTGCGCACACCGAGAAGCCGCCCCCGACGCCCGGGACGTCCGCTCTTGCCCCTCATGACCCATTTCTAGCACCCCGCGTATTCCCCCGGCGACCCCGCGCACCCACGCGGCAGGGCGCCGGACCTCCGGCGCCGGGGGCGCTGCCCGGGTGCCCGGCTGCGGGGTCCGGCGCACCCTGGAGGCATGAGCCGAGCCAACGAGGAGGTCGAGGCGCTGCTCCAGGAGTACGCCGACCTCATCGCCATCAGCGGCGGCGACGCGTTCAAGGCACGCGCCTACGAGAAGGCAGCCCGCGCCATCGGCGGGCACCCGGACGACGTGGCGCAACTCGGCCCGGAAGGGCTGCGGGAGATCCCGAACGTCGGCCGGTCGATCGCCGCGAAGGTCGTGGAGTTCCTGCGCTCGGGACGGGTCCCCGAGATCGAGGAGACCCGCGCGGCGATCCCCGCCGGGGTACGGGAGCTGATCACCATCCCGACGCTGGGCCCGAAGAAGGCGATGGTGCTCCACGAGGAGCTGGGGATCTCCTCCGTGGACCAGCTCCTCGACGCCATCCACGGCGAGCGGCTGCGCGACCTGAAGGGCTTCGGCGAGAAGACCGAGGAGAACATCCTGCACGGGATCTCCCTGATGCAGCAGGCGGGCGAGGGCCGCATCCTGATCAGCGCCGCCATGGACGTGGCCGAGCAGATCGTCGCCGAACTCTCCGGGATCACCGGCTGCGTACGCTGTACGTACGCCGGGTCGCTGCGCCGGATGCGCGAGACGATCGGCGACATCGACGTCCTCGTGGCGGCCGAGCGGGCGCGGTCGTTCATGGACGCCGTCGCCTCCCTCCCGTACACCGCCGAGGTCATCGCGCACGGCGAGAAGAAGACCTCCATCCGCACCACGAAGGGCCTCCAGGTGGACCTCCGGGTCCTGCCGCCCGAGTCGTGGGGCGCGGGCCTCCAGTACTTCACCGGGTCGAAGGCGCACAACATCCGCACGCGCGAGATCGCCGTCCGCCAGAAGCTGAAGCTCTCCGAGTACGGCCTGTTCGACGTGAAGACCGGCCGGAAGATCACCTCCGAGACGGAGGAGGACGTCTACGCCCGGCTCGGCCTGCCGTGCATCCCGCCGACCCTGCGCGAGGACCGCGGCGAGATCGCGGCGGGGCTGCGCGGCGAGCTGCCCGTCCTCGTCCAGGAGAGCGACATCCGGGGCGACCTGCACACCCACACCGACCTCACCGACGGCCTCGCCCCGCTGGAGGACATGGTCGCCGCGGCCGCCGCGCGCGGCCACGCGTACTACGCGGTGACCGACCACGCGCCGAACCTGTCCATGCAGCGCATGACCGACGAGAAGATCCTCGCCCAGCGCGAGCGGGTCCGCGCCCTCGACCGGCGCCACCACGGCATGCGCCTGCTCCACGGCACGGAGCTGAACATCGGCCCGGACGGGGAGCTGGACTGGCCTGACGACTTCCTGGCCGGTTTCGACCTGTGCGTGGCGTCCGTGCACTCCCACTTCAACCAGAGCCCGGCGGCGCTCACCCGCCGCATCATCCGCGCCTGCGAGAACCCGCACGTCGCGATCATCGGGCACCCCACCACCCGCCGCATCGGCAAACGCCCGGGCCTGAACGCCGACTTCGACGCCGTCTTCGAGGCCTGCGCCCGCACCGGCACCGCCCTGGAGATCAACTCCCACCCGGAGCGCCTCGACCTGCGCGACGAGGACATCCTGCGCGCCAAGCGGTACGGCGTACGGTTCGCGGTCAACTCCGACGCCCACTCCACGACGCACCTGCCGTACCTGCGCTACGGCGTCGGCACCGCCCAGCGCGCCTGGCTCACCGCCGACGACATCATCAACACCTGGCCCCTGACCCGCCTCCGCCGCTTCCTGGCCGGGAACCGCCCCGGTTCGCGGTGACCGGGCCGACGGGGCGACCTCGGTGCGGGCGCGGGCGGCGCCCGGTGCCAGAATCAGGCGGCATGGCGTGCCGCCCGGTTCCATGGGGACGGCATGGACGAGTACGGCGGGTTCGCCGCGCACTACGACCGTGAGAGAACATGACCAGCACCGCACCCGCCGGCACGACGGCCCGCATATCCGCCCGCGGCCAGGCGCAGCGCCGCATCCTGCGTGTCCTGGTCGCCTCGCAGGTGCTCAGCGGCGCGGGGCTCGCCGCCGGTGTCACGGTCGGGGCGCTGCTCGCGCAGGACATGCTCGGCTCGACCAGCCTCGCCGGGCTGCCCAGCGCGCTGTTCACCGCGGGGTCCGCGCTGGCGGCCGTCGCCGTCGGCCGTGTCTCCCAGGCGCGCGGCCGCCGCCCCGGGCTCGCCGCCGGGTATCTCACCGGCGCCGTCGGCTCGGCCGGTGTCATCACCGCCGCCGCACTCGACCACCCCGTCCTGCTGTTCATCGCCCTGTTCGTCTACGGCGCCGGCACCGCCACCAACCTCCAGGCCCGCTACGCCGGAGCCGACCTCGCGGCACCCGGCCACCGGGCGCGGGCCGTCTCCACCGTCCTGGTCGCCACCACCCTCGGCGGGGTCGCGGGACCCAACCTGGCCGCGCCGACGGGTACGTTCGCCGAGAACCTCGGCCTGCCGAACCTCGCCGGGCCCTTCCTCCTGTCCGGCGCCGCCTACGCGCTCGCCGCGCTCGTCCTCGCCGTGTGGCTGCGGCCCGACCCGCTGCTCCTGGCCCGCGACATCGCCCGCGTCGAAGAGGCCGACCCCGCGACGAGCACCGCCGACGACGGCGCGGCCGACACCCGCGAGGGCCGCCGCGGTGTCGTGCTCGGCGCGCTGGTCATGGTCCTCACCCAGCTCGTCATGGTCGCGATCATGACGATGACCCCGGTCCACATGCGCGGCCACGGCCACTCCACCGCCGCCTCCGGTTTCGTCATCGCCCTCCACATCGGCGCCATGTACCTGCCCTCACCGCTCACCGGCAGGCTCGTGGACCGCCACGGCCACATGAGGATCGCCGCCGCCTCCGGGATCACCCTCCTGGCCTCCGGCATTCTGGCCGCCCTCGCCCCCGGAGACTCCGTCGTGGCCCTCGCCGTCGCCCTCGTCCTGCTGGGCCTCGGCTGGAACTTCGGCCTCGTGGCCGGTACCGCGATCCTCACCGACACCGTTCCGCTCGCCACCCGCGCCAGGACCCAGGGCACCGTGGACGTCTTCATCGCCGTCGCCGGCGCCGCCGGGGGCATGGCATCCGGCGTCATGGTCGCCGCGACCAGCTATCCCGCCCTCGCCCTCACCGGCGGCATCCTCTCGCTCGCCCTCCTGCCCGCCGTCGCCGCCACCGCCCGCCGCCGCCCATGAGCCCGGCGGAGCCGACGAGCCCGGCGGCGCGCGGGCCGCGCCTGCGGGCGGCCGCGCCCGCGGGCGGCCTCGGCGCGGCCGGCCTCCGCGCGGGCGGTCGACGGCGTGGAGGACGCCCGGCAGGTGCCGCCGCCGGGCCGGGCCGCTCAGTCCGCTCGTGCCGCCTCCCACGTCCATGAGGTCCGGCGGGGGAGGCCGTCGAGTTCGCCGCGGCCGGTGCACCACAGGAGGACGCGGGTGGGGTCGCCGGGCGGGGCGTCGGGGAAGAGCCGGTCGAGCACCGCTCGGCTCATCGGCGGGGGCGGCAGCCAGTCCACCGACAGGCCCCGCGCGATCTCGTGGGCGTGCAGCAGCGTCTCGGCGACACCCATCGCCGCGAACCCCCCGGCGTCGCTGGGGCCCCAGTGCCAGGCGCGCAGGTCCGGCCCGGCGGTGGCCAGGACGCCGCTGAGCAGCCCGCCGCAGGTGGTGACCACCTGGAGCACATCGGCGGGCGGCGCGTCGGGGCGCACGGTCAGGTCGAAGGGCAGGTAGGCGTCGGCAGGCCGCGCCGCCACCTGTCCGGCGTACGCCAGCAGGTCGTGCGCGATGTGCGTCGCCGTCTCCAGGCACGACCACTCCAGCGGCCAGGCCCGGCCCGTACCTCCAGTCCTCGGCCGCACGAGGGCCGAGGACCGCAGCGCCTCCGCGACGGCGGCTTCGACATCCCGGTGGTTCACGCCGGTGCCCCCTTCTGTTCGCGTCGGCGCCGGGCTGTTCCGGGCTGTTCCCGGCTGTGCCGGGCTGAGCCGGGCGGCACCGGGCTGTGTGTGCCGGGTGGTGTCTCCCCAAGCTGCCAGGGATACGGCCCGGCCGCTCCGGGAACGCCCGGTCCGCGTCGCCCGTGTCCGGTTCCGCCGCGCCGGGGCGGGAACCGGTTGTGGCCGGGAAGTGTCCCTGTGGGGGAGCGGTGGTGAAGGCCGCGGGGATGTACGAGGGGGGGTCGTATGGCGGACTGGGGCGTACCCGGATACACGGACGTGCGCGAGCTGGGGGCCGGGGCCGCGGGGCGGGTCGTGCTCGCCGTGCACGACGCGACGGGGCTGCGCGTCGCCGTCAAGTACCTCGGCGACGAACTGCGCCGCGCTCCCGCCTTCCTGGCCGGATTCCGTGCAGAGGCCCGACTGCTGGGCGCGCTCGAAACCCCGTACGTGGTGCGGCTGTACGAGTACGTGGAGGCCCCCGAGGGCGCCGCCATCGTCATGGAGCTGGTGGACGGCCTCGCCCTGCGCGCCCTGCTCCGCGAGTACGGCCCTGTCGGCCCCGAGGCGGCCCTCACCGTCCTGAAGGGTTCCCTCCTCGGACTCGCCGCCGCGCACGCCGGGGGCGTCGTCCACCGCGACTACAAGCCCGAGAACGTCCTCGTCTCCGCCGACGGCGCCTCCCGCCTCGTGGACTTCGGCATCGCCACCGGCCGGGGCACCGTCGCCCGCGTGGCCGGAACACCCGCCTACATGGCGCCTGAGCAGTGGACCGGCGCCCCCGCCTCACCCGCCTCCGACGTCTACGCCGCCACCGCCACGTTCTACGAGTGCCTCACCGGCCGCAAGCCGTTCACCGGCGAGAACATCGCCGAACTCGCCCTGCGGCACGTCGAGGCGCCCGTCCCCGAGGACGACGTGCCCGAGCCGCTGCGCCCTCTCGTCCGCCACGGCCTCGCCAAGGCGCCCGAGGAGCGGCCCCAGGAGGCCGCCGCGTTCGTCCGCCGCCTGGAGGAGATCGCCACGGCGGCGTACGGGCCCCGCTGGGAGGAGCGCGGCCGCGGCCGTCTCGCGTCCCTGGCCGCGCTGCTGCCGCTGCTGTTCCCGTCCTCCGGCGACCGGGCGGGGACCACCACGGCCCTCGCCGAGACCGCCCTCCCCGAACCGCCCGGATGGCGGGCCTGGCTGCCCGACCCGCTCGGCTGGGGAGCCATCTGCGCCGGACTGCTCCTCGTCATCGCCCTGGGCGTCACCGGCACGCCCATGGGTCTCGCCGGTCCTGGCGCCTCCGCCGCTTCCTCCGCCGGTCCCTCCGCCACGACCGACGTCCGAGAGGACGGCGCCGTGTCCGTGGCCGTACCCTCCACGAGCGCCACGGCGTCCCCCACGGGGCCGGGCGCGGAACCACCAAAGGCGCCGTCGTCCGCCCCGGCCACCCCGTCCCCGGACGCGTCCGGGGACGCGTCGAGCGCCCCCGCCCCGGCGGACCCGGCTTCGGCATCGCCGCCGCTCCCGGGCGGCGGGACGACGACCCCGCCGCCCACCGCCACCACCCCGGCGGCCACGCCCACCACCGCCCCGCCCAGCCCCGCCGCCACCGGGCCCTCGCCCACACCCACCGTCGCGGCGGCGGCAGTCAAGGCGGTCACCGTCACCGACTTCCGCCAGACCGGGACCACCACGGCCACCGCCACGTTCGAGATCACCACCGACGGCCCCGGCCCGGTCGTCCTCGGCGTCCGCTGGTACGCCGGGGACTCCCGCGCCACGACGGGCGCCCAGGACGGCGCCACCGAGACGTACCGGCGCAGCGGCGCCACCAGCTACACCGTCACGCTGACCCACACGTTCAGCGCCACCGCCTGCTACTGGACGGTCACCGCGACCAGCGACCCGGCACCCGCGGGCGGCGGCGCGTCCCGCCGGCTGCTCACCCGGGGGTGCGAGCTCCGATGACCGGCCCCCGCACCCCGCACCCCGGACGGCCCGCCGACGACCCGGACTACAGCGCCACCGGACTGGCCGCCCACTGGGCCCAGGGCCCGGCCACCGACGCCCCGGGCCCCCGCAGCGGCCCGCCCGCCCGGCCCGACCGGGTCGAGGGCGCCGTGCTCCGCTTCGGCCCCGGCGTGCCGACGCCCCCGGACGGCACGGGCCCGCACACCGCATCCCGCGGTGCCGGTACGGCTCCGACCCTCGTCGCCCCGCCCGTTACCCCGCGCCCGCGCCGCGCCGGGCGCCGGTACGTGCTGCCCGCGCTCGTCCTGCTGGGCGTCCTCGCCTTCCTGGCCTGGCAGCGGTACGGGCCGCAGGCCTCCGTCCGGGACGTGACGGTCCGCACCGACGGCGTCGTACCGGCCCGCGCCGTCACCGCCGACGGGTGCGGCGGCACGGCCGACATCGTGGCGGTCGTCCGCACCGACGGGCGTCCCGGCACCCTCACGTACCGCTGGATGCGCAGCGACGGCTCCGCCTCGGGCGTGCTCACCGAGCGGGTCCGCCGGGGCCAGCGGGAGGCGCGGCTGCACCTGCTGTGGACGTTCAGCGGCCGGGGGGCGTACGAGGCGCGGGCCGACGTGGAGATACTGACGCCGAGTCGGCACGGGGCGGGTACCACGTTCACGTACGCCTGCACAGGCGGGCTCGGCTGATCGAGTGGTGACCCCCGGGGCACGGGCTTAGCGTTGAACGGTGGACGACGCCCGTCCGCGAGAGCCGCCCTTTGAGGCCGTGTGCCATGACCGTCCCCCGCTCCACTTCCGTGTCGCGGGCCGCCACCCCGAAGCGGGGCGACGGCAGCGGCATAGCCCTGCTGGTCATCGCCGGCTGTCAGCTCATGGTGGTGCTCGACATCACCATCGTGAACATCGCGCTCCCGCACATCCAGCGGTCGTTGGACTTCTCCACCACCGGCCTGTCCTGGGTGGTGAACGCCTACACCCTGGCCTTCGGCGGACTGCTGCTGCTCGGCGGCCGCACCGGCGACATCCTCGGCCGACGGCGGATGTTCATGGTAGGCGTCGCGCTGTTCGTCACCGCGTCGCTGCTCGGCGGACTGGCCCAGAACTCCTGGCAGTTGCTCGCCGCTCGCGCCCTGCAGGGCCTGGGCGGCGCCATCGCCTCACCGACCGCGCTGTCCCTGATCAGCACCACGTTCCGCGAGGGGCCCGAACGCAACCGCGCCTTCGGGGTGTTCGCGGCCGTCTCGGCGGGCGGAGGCGCCATCGGCCTCCTGGCGGGCGGCATGCTCGTCGAGTGGCTCGACTGGCGGTGGGTGTTCTTCGTCAACGTGCCGATCGGGCTGCTCATCCTGCTCGCCGCGCCACGCTGGATCAGGGAGTCGGAGCGGCAGACCGGCCACTTCGACGTGGTCGGCGCCCTCACCTCGACGCTCGGCATGGTCCTCCTCGTGTACGGGTTCATCCGCGCCGCGCAGGAGGGGTGGCAAAACCCGCTCACCCTGGCGTCGTTCGGCGTGGCCCTGGTCGTCCTCGCGGTCTTCGTGCTGGTCGAGCGCCGCTCGCCGCAGCCCATCACCCCGCTGCACATGTTCACCGACCGCAACAGGGCCGGGACGTACGGGATGATGCTGAGCCTCGCCGCGGCCATCTTCGGAATGTTCTTCTTCCTGACCCTCTTCGTGCAGAACGTGCTCGGCTTCGGGCCGTTGAAGGCCGGTCTGGCGTTCCTGCCGGTGAGCGCCGTCATCGCGGTCGGCGCGGGCATCGCCTCGCAGTTGCTGCCCCGGTTCGGCCCGAAGCCGTTCATGGTGATGGGCGCGCTGCTCGCGGCGGCCGGGCTGGCCTGGCTGACGCTGACGGACGCCGACTCGACGTACGCGGGGAGCATCCTCGGGCCGATGCTGGTCCTCAGCCTCGGGATGGGCATGCAGTTCGTGTCGCTGACGCTGATGGCGCTGTCCAACGTCGCCCCGCACGAGACGGGCGCCGCGTCGGGGCTGCTGAACGCGACGCAGCAGGTGGGAGGTTCGCTCGGGCTGTCCATCCTGGTGACGGTGTTCGGCACGGCCGGCCGCAACGAGGCGGAGCACCGGGTCGCCGACTTCATGGCGCGGGCGAGCGCTCCCGAGCGGATGCGGTTCCAGCGCACGGGCGAGCTGCCGCCGCCGTGGGCGCACGAGGTGCTGACGGCCGGTGTGTCGGTGGCGTTCATCCTGGCGGCGGTCTTCGCGGCGGTCGGCGCGCTGATCGCCCTGCTGGTGGTACAGGTGCGGCCCGGGGACCTGGAGCGGCTGCAGGGCGGACCCGGGCCGGTCGGCGGCCCGGGAGACGACTGAGGGCTGACGGTCCGTCACCCGTCGTGTCGGCGGCTCGCCGGGTGAGGCCGTACGGCCTGACGTGCCCGACGCGCGCCCCGGCGCACGGTCCGGCGGGACGTCCTCGGGCCCCGTTTCCGCGAGGACGGTTGACAGCGCCCGCTGCGGCTGGCTCTATGAACCGGACGTGATGGGAGCGCTCCCACCGCGTACGGGCCCGTACCAGCCCGTACCAGCCCGTACGAGCCCCGTACGGGTCGCGCCCGGCCGCGTACGGGCCGCGCACGAGCCATGGGTGAACCATGCGGGTCCGTTTTGTCATGCTCGCGACAGTAAGGAAGTGACGCCGTGGGACAGCCACCCTCCACCCCCCTTTCCACCGCACGCCACCGGCGCTTAAGGGCGTTCGCCGCCGCCGTGCTCGCCGGGGCGCTGTTGTGGGCCGCGGGACCCGCCGCCGAGGCGGCCCCCGCACCCGAAGCCCGTACGGCCGCCGTGCCCGTGGCCGTGCCGGTGCCCGCCCCCAAGGGGCCCCGCACCGCCGCCGCGCCCGGCGACGACTGGCTGCACACCCGCGGCAACCGGATCGTCGACGCCCAGGGCAACGAAGTGTGGCTCACCGGCGCAAACTGGTTCGGCTTCAACACCACCGAACGGGTCTTCCACGGCCTCTGGTCCGCCAACATCGCCGACCTCACCCGCGCCATGGCCCAGCGGGGCGTCAACATCGTGCGCGTGCCCGTCTCCACCCAGCTGCTCCTGGAGTGGAAGGAGGGCCGCGCCACCGTGCCGAGCGCCGTCAACGCGTCCGCCAACCCGGAGCTCGCCGGGAAGACCACCCTCCAGGTCTTCGACCACTGGCTCGACCTGTGCGAGCAGTACGGCATCAAGGTCATGCTCGACGTGCACAGCGCCGAGGCCGACAACGCCGGCCACGTGTACCCGGTGTGGTGGAAGGGCGCCATCACCACCGAGGACTTCCACACCGCCTGGGAGTGGGTGACCGCCCGCTACCGGGGCGACGACACGATCGTCGCGATGGACATCAAGAACGAGCCGCACGGAGGCGCGAGCGAGACCCCGCGCGCCAAATGGGACGGCTCCACCGACCAGGACAACTTCAAGTACGCCTGCGAGACGGCGGGCAAGCGCATCCTGGCGGTCAACCCGCATCTGCTCATCCTCTGCGAGGGCATCCAGATCTACCCGAAGAACGGCTCCGGCTGGTCGTCCACCAACGCCGCCGACTACCACTCCACCTGGTGGGGCGGCAACCTCCGCGGTGTCCGCGACCACCCCGTGGACCTCGGCGCGGGCAACGACCAGCTCGTCTACTCGCCGCACGACTACGGCCCGCTCGTGGCGCCGCAGCCGTGGTTCACCGGCGACTGGAACCGCGCCACCCTCGAACGGGACGTCTGGGACCCCAACTGGCTGTACCTGCACAAGGAGAACACCGCGCCCGTCCTGATCGGCGAATGGGGCGGCTTCCTCGACGGCGGCCCCAACCAGAAGTGGATGACCGCCCTGCGCGACCTCATCGCCGAACAGCGCCTCCACCACACCTTCTGGTGCCTCAACCCCAACTCCGGTGACACGGGCGGCCTGCTCCTCGGCGACTGGAAGAGCTGGGACGAGGAGAAGTACGCCCTCCTCAAGCCCACCCTCTGGCAGCACGGCGGCAAGTTCGTCGGCCTCGACCACCAGGTCCCCCTCGGCGGTGCCGGCAGCACCACCGGCCTCAGCCTCACCGACGTGTACGGCGACGGGGGCGGCGGCCAGGACACGACGCCCCCGACCGCGCCCACCGGCCTCGCCGCCACCGGGACCGGCTCCGCCTCCGTCACGCTCAGCTGGGCGCCGTCCACCGACGACAGGGCCGTCACCGGGTACGACGTCTACCGCGACGGCGCGAAGGTCACCACCGCGCCGGTCGCCGGCACCACGTACACCGACACCGGCCTGACCCCCGCCACGCGCTACACCTACGCCGTACGCGCCCGGGACGCCGCCGGGAACAACTCCGCGCCCTCCGCCGCCCTCACCGTCACCACAGCGCCCTCCGGCGGCGGACCGGCGGGCGGGCTGAAGGTCCTGCACCGCACCACCGACGGCGCGCCGACCGACAACGCCATACGCCCCGAACTGCGCGTCGCCAACACCGGCACGACCGCCCTCGACCTGTCCACCGTGACCGCCCGCTACTACTTCACCCGCGACGGCGGCGCACCCACGGTCAGCGCCTGGTGCGACTACGCGGCGGTCGGCTGCGCCAGGCTGCGGCTGCGGGTGGTCCCGCTGTCCACCCCGGTGGCGGGTGCCGACGCGTACCTGGAAGTCGGCTTCACCGACGGCACGGTAGCGCCGGGCCGCGACACCGGGGACATCCAGCTCCGGATGAGCAAGACGGACTGGTCGCCGTTCGACGAGCGCGACGACCACAGCCGCGCCCCGTCGTCCACCTACACCGACGCCCGGACCGTCCCGGCGTACACGGGCACGTCCCTCGCCTGGGGCACCCCGCCCGCGTAGCCCCGGCGCGCGACCCCGGGCCTGCGGCCCGGACCCGAACCCGGCCCCGGCCGCCTCGCGCGGTCGGGGCCGGCCGCGCCCTACGCCGTCCGGGGCACCACGGCACACGAGCACGCGCGCGTCACGGAACCCCCGAGTGACGCGCGCGTGTGCTTGTGCGTGCAGGTGCCGGACCGCGCGCGCCGGCCCCCGTATGACGGGTGCGTGCGCGCCGGAGCCCGTACGCCCCTGGCGTGCCGGACCGCCGTCGGACGCGCGCGACCGGTGGCCCGCACAGAGCGGGCCACCGGCCTTGAGAAGCGCGCGCGGGCGACGGGTCAGATGATGCTGACGCCGTACGCGCTCAGCGCCTCGGTGACGGGCTGGAAGAACGTGGTGCCGCCCGTGCGGCAGTTGCCGCTGCCGCCGGAGGTCAGGCCGAGGGCGGTGGAGCCGGAGAACAGGGCGCCGCCGCTGTCGCCGGGCTCGGCGCAGACGTTGGTCTGGATGAGGCCGGAGACGATGTCGCCGCCGCCGTAGTTGACCGTGGCGTTGAGGCCGGTGACACGGCCGCTGTGCAGACCGGTGGTGGAGCCGCTGCGCTGGACGTTCTGGCCGACGTACGCGTTGCCGGCGCCGGTGATGTCCCGGTACGAGCCGTTGTACAGGTACACCCGGCCGTCGGCGGCCGCCGAGTTGGAGTGGCGGATGATGCCGTAGTCGTTGCCCGGGAAGCTCGTGCCCGCGCGGGAGCCGAGCAGGGTGGTCTGGCCGGAGTTCGTGTACCAGGTGCTGGCGATCTCCGTGCAGTGACCGGCCGTCAGGGCGTAGGTCGCACCGCTGCTGTTGCGGACGTTGAAGCCGAGGGAGCAACGGCCGCCGCCGGACGCGTAGATGGCCTCGCCGCCCGCGATGAGCTTGTTGAACGTGCCCGGCGTGCGCTTGATCTCCACCGCGCCGGCCTTGTCGCCCGCCGCCTTCTTCAGCTGCGCCAGCTCGGCGGCCGAGACGGAGGAGTCGGCGGTGATGACCAGCTTGCCGGACTTGGCGTCGGTGTACCAGGCGGTGCCCGGCACGTCCGCGTCGAGCACGGCCTCGCTGACCTGGGCCAGCTCGGCGACGGAAGCCCGCGTCGCGTCGGCGGTCTCGGCCCCGGCGCTCGGGGCGGCAAGCGCGGTGGCGGTGACCATGGCGGCGGCTATGGCGGTGAGCCGCGCACCTCTGGCGAATCCGCCGCGGGGGGTGAAGCGCTTGAAGTTCACTGCGTCCTCCGGTGGGGGAAAGTCGGGGCCCGCTGGGTGGGCGGGCCCGACAGGCGGTGCCGACGGCCCGGCGGTTACCGGATGTCGGCATGTGCCTGACAACTTGTGACGCTGGGAATACTCGCGTCCGGTTCACCCCTGCCACAAGGCTTCCTTTCGGTCGCTCCGCGCACACCCCGCGGGCGGGGCGGCGAAAGGCCGGTTTCGCCACGAGACGCCACCGGGCGGAAGCGCTGCTGCAAAGCGGTGAAAGCGTTTGCTGTCCGGTCGGCGCGGCACCGCGCGCCGTCGCCCGCCGCGAGCCGCCGGGGACAGGCGGGCGGACCCGCACGGAGGGGCGGACCGACCGTTCGGGCTGTTCACGATTGAACGGACGGCCCGTCTGCTCGCGGCCGTACGCCCTGCGTCGCGGGCCGCCGCTTCCGGCGCGGCACGCCCCGGCGGAAACCGTGGCGCTAGCAATCCGCGCCGACGCGCCCACGGGGGCGGCCCCGAGGGCCCGACACCCCCTTATGCGGCGATCAGCCCGCTTCGCCCCCACCGACCCGTGTCCGGAATCCGTCTTCCCCTGTCCGGTGAACTGCCTTCACCCGCCTGGCGGATTGCCTCCACCCGCCGCGGGGGACTGCTCCACCCGCCCGAGACCGCCGGCCCCGGCCGGGCGGCGGGGCCGTTCCCGTCGGGCGGGGCCGTCCGCCCCCGCCGGGCGCGACAGGTTGTACGTCGCCACCGGGGTCCGGTGGCGCCCCGGCAACCGCCGGGCGTGGCGGGCCTCCCCCCGGCTGGAGTGCGGGGCGTGGTGGGCCGTCGTATGCCCCTGCCGGGGCTCGTGGTGCCCGCAACCGCCGGGCGTGGCGGGCGGTCAGCCCCGGCCGGCGGTCCGGGGCCTGTCGCAACCACCGGTACGCGACGGGTTGTACGTCCCTGCCGGGGTCCGGCGGTGCCCGGAACCGCCGGGCGCGGCGGTTCCGTCCGCCCCTTCCTGGAGCCCGAGGGACCGCCCGCCCCCGTCCGGGCCGGTCGGCCGTGCGCCCCCGTGTCCTCCGGACCGGGACCGCACCGGCCGACGTACCGTCACCAGGTGACGGGCAGTGCCTCCGGGCCGCGGATGAGCGCGCTGCGCCGCCACGGGACCTCCTCGGCGGGCACCGCCAGCCGGGTGTCCTCCGGAAGCCGGTCCAGGAACATGTCCACGAGCAGCTCGATCTCCATGCGCGCGAGCAGCGCCCCCGTGCAGAAGTGCGGCCCGTGCCCGAACGACACATGCGGGTTGGGCGACCGGTCGAAGTCGATGTGCTCCGGGTCGGGGAAGACGTCCGGGTCACGGTTGGCGGCCAGGTACGACACGTACACCGCGTCCCCCTTCGCGATCCGCATGCCGCGCAGCTCCACGTCCTCCAGCGCGACGCGGGCCAGCCCCACCGACGAGCGGTGCGGGATGTACCGGAGCAGCTCGTCCAGCGCGCGCGGCCGGATCTCCGGCTCCTCGCGCAGCCGCTCCCGCAGCCCCGGCCGGGTCATCAGCAGGTACAGCATGTTCCCGCAGTTGTTGGTGACGGCCTCGCCGCCGATCTGCACGGGCCCGACGAGCCCGACGGCCTCCTCGGCGCTGATGTCGCCCGCCGCGACGGCCGCGCCCAGCAGCGACAGGATGTCCTCGCCGTCGCCCGGGTCCGCCGTGCGGGCCTTGATCTCCCGTTCGAACCACGCGTACATCTCGTCCTTGGCCCGGCCGGTCGCCGCCGCGCCGTTCGCCGGGAACAGGATCTCCTCGACCCAGCCGCTCATCCGCTCCCGGTCGGCGTCCGGAACGCCCATCAGCTCGCAGATCACCGTGGTCGGGAACGGTCCCAGCACCCGTCCGATCAGGTCGGCGGGCGGTCCGTCCCGCAGCATCCCGTCCACCAGCTCGTCGAGCATCTCCCGCGCCCGCTCCCGCAGCATCTCCACACCGCGCAGCGAGAACGCGGGCGCGACGGCGCGGCGCAGCCGGTTGTGGTCCGGCGCCTCCGCGAAGGCCAGCGAGCCGGGCCTCGGCTTGAAGTGCGGGGCGAGCCGGGTGACGGCCATGCCGGGCACGGGCGCGCGGCTGAAGCGCGGGTCGCTGACGACCGCCCGCACGTCCTCGTACCGGGTGACCAGCCATGCCCAGCCCTCGCCGTGCGGCAGCTGGACACGGGTGACCGGGCCCTCCCGCATCAGCTCCTCCAGCACCGGGTCGAACACGGTGGCCTTCAGGTCAAGCGCCGGCCAGAACCGTACGGGCGGCGGCCCCAGGGGTGGTCGTGCGACGGTGTCCTCGATCACGCGCGTGTCTCCGTTTCCTGACGCGGTACGGGCGGGCCCCCTCCCTCACGATCCGTCCCTGCCGCGCGGACCACCCGCTGGACTACTCCGGACGGTCCCACCCCCGCCCCGCCGCACCCCGCCGCCCGGCCGTGCGGGCCCCCGGCCGTGGCGTCGTACGGAACCGCCGCGCGGCGCACGCCGTGGTAGCAGCGGGACATGGAACCAGCCACCCGGGGCAGCCCGGGAAGAGAGGGGCGCGCGATGGCCGCGGCAGCCGTACGGCTCGACGGGAACACCCTGCTGCTCGGAGAGGGGGTGCGGGTCCGGTTCGTCCGGACGCTGCGCCTCCCGGAGACCGGCACCCACCCCCTGCCGCCGGGGCTCGGCGAGTTCCCCGTCCGGCGTGTCGAGGACCACGCCGACACGGTGCCGCCCGAGTGGCGGGCGCGCGGCGGCGTCCTCGTCCCCATGTATCTGCGCGAGGCGATGTGGCTGAGCTTCGAGAGCCGCGAGCCCGCCGCGCTCCAGGTCGCCGTCGGCAAGGTGTGCGCCGTCTCCGGCCGCCCCTGGAGCGGCACCCTCGCCCGCGACCCGCAGAACTACGTCGTCCTGCCGCGCCAGCCCTGGCTCGACGGCATCAACTCCGGGCGCGGCACCGTCCGCCAGTTCGTCGCCGTGCCGCTCGGTCTCGGCGCCACCGTCGAGGGCCAGGTGACGGGCGAGGAGGCCTGGGGCGGCGTGCAGTTCCAGGCGTTCGGGCTCGGCGCCCCGGCCCGCGCCGCGTGGCTCGCCGAGCAGGAGGAGCTGGCCCGGCGACGCGCCGCCCGGTTCGCCCGGATGGCCCCGCCGCCCGCCCCGGGCGGCCCCGCCCCGCTCGGCGCCCCGGCCCCGGCCGGCGCCCCGCCGCGCGCCGCCGCGATGGGCCTCGGCGCGGGCGGCACGATGCGCCAGGAGGTGTACCGGGACGACCGGCCGCTCTCCGACTGGGCGGCCGAGCCCGCGGGCCGCGTCTTCGTCCACCTCGTCACCCCGCCCGAGTGGCGCCGCGTCACCGGCGAGGAGCCCCCGCCGTCGCCCGTGAACCGCGACGCCTACACCCGCGCGGGACTGCCCTGGTACGACTACGACGACGCGTCCGCCACCGACCTCGCGCCCGCGCCGCCGCTGTCCGACGTCAAGCCCGTGGGGGAGTGGCTCGGCGACGACGACGCGCCGTTCACCCCGCCGGCGCCCCACCAGGTCCTGCCCCTCGGCGACGCGACCCCGCCGGGGAAGCCCGTCGGCGACGGCGACTGGTAGACGCCCGCCGCACGCGGGGCGGGCAGGCCAGAGGCCCGGCGCCGGACCGTCCCCGGCGCCGTGAGGGCCGGGGGTCGTCAACGTCGCTCGCGGACGGGCGGGCGCCGCGCCGAACGGGTGAATGCGGGTCGTTCCGCTCGTGGTGCCCGTGACGCGTCCGGGGGACGCCGGTTAGCAGGGAGGCCCGGTCACCGGGTCTTCCGACCAGAAGGATGAGTCATGATCAAGAAGTTCGTCGCCACCGCGGGCGTCGCGGCGGCCGCCCTGGGAGTCTCCGCGCCGATGGCCTTCGCCGTGGGCGACCACAATGTCGAGACCCAGAACGGCAACTTCTCCGAGCAGGCGTACGGCAACACCGTCACCGGCGGGAAGCTGAGCCCCCAGATGGGGCTGGTGCAGGGGTCCCTCAAC
The DNA here is from genome assembly GCF_000478605.2 of Streptomyces thermolilacinus SPC6. Lineage (GTDB taxonomy): Bacteria > Actinomycetota > Actinomycetes > Streptomycetales > Streptomycetaceae > Streptomyces > Streptomyces thermolilacinus. The sequence continues at coordinate 6,118,287 of NZ_ASHX02000001.1, forward strand.
AAGCTGTGCGCCGGTGTGCCGGTCCAGGCGGACGTCCAGAACGTCGTGGGCCTGCTCAACATCGGTGTCCAGGACATCCTGAACGACACGCAGAACCAGCAGTGCGCGGAGAACTCCACCGCGGTCAAGGGCGACAGCGCCCTGTCGCACATCCTGGAGAACGTCCTCTCCGAGAACGGCGCCGTCGCCGTCGACTGACGACGTGCCGCCCCGAACGACGGGCCGGCCGGGAAGACCCCGGCCGGCCCGTCGCCGTTGACGCCACCGCGCCGAAGCGGGTCAGGGCAGCAGCTGCCGTACCGTGCGTCCGCCGCCCACCGCTCCCAGCGCCCGGCCGCCCAGTCCCGCCCCGGCCCGGAACCGCCCACCCGCTGGGGCGAATCCGCTCCCTTACGCGGCTGGTTCGGGCCCCTGCCGGTCACGCTCCGTGCCGAGGCCGTACACGTGCGTGTCGCGTACCCGTCCGTCGAGCACGCCGTCACCGCCTTCGCGGACCAGCCGGAGCCCCTGCGCGCCCACCGCGCCGCCCTCGAGGGGCCGGGACGCCGGGAGGCCGCCCGCGCCGCGCTCGCGGAACCGTGCGCCGCGCGCGAACGTGCCGGTGACGGCACGTTCGCCATGGACTCCCGTACCCCTCGCCACCGCGCGCGCTCCGCCCGGCACCCCCCGGCCACCGGATGGGGAGGCTCTCGGCGTTCCTCCTGAACGGGATCAAGTCCCTGCGACTGCGGCTGATTCACAAGAAGCGGAACCTTGCGCAAACATCGGGCCATCATGTGACCCTGCGTCAAACACCCTTGCGAGAACGGGTTATGCTCGGCGCTCGTCGCCATATGATCTTTTTCGTTCGATGGGTTTGAGGGTGCTGATGGTCCGTGAGGAATCGTCGCCCGGAAGTGGAAGCCCGCGGTCCGCGGCATCTTTCGTGTGGCTGCTGCCCGCCGCTGTGATCGCCGTCGCCACCGGGGTCGCAGTGGCCATGGTGGACGCTTCCGCGAGAGGACCGGTCGCGGTCTTCGGAGGGGTTTCCGCTCTGTTCCTCGCCGTGCTCGGCAGTGAGGCCGCGCGCCGGGGACGGGTGATCGAGGAGCTGCGCCGTACCGTCGCCGCCCGCGACACGGCCCTGGCCCGCAGGCACGCGGAGACCGCCCACCTCGCCGGGACGCTGCTGCCCGACGCCGTCCAGCGGCTGCGCCGCGGCGAGTTCCCCGAGGACGTCCTCGGCTCGCTCACCGCGCCCGAGGAGCACCAGGCCGTCGTCCGCGTGGTCGTGGACGCCGTCACCGCCGAGGAGGACCTGCGCGAGTCGGCGCAGCGCGCCTTCGTCAACATCGCCCGCCGCGTCCAGGCCATCGTCCACCAGCAGGCAACGGAGCTGCGCGCCATGGAGGACCGGCACGGCCACAGCCCGGAGGTCTTCGGCGACCTGCTCCGCATCGACCACGGCACGGCCCTGATCGGCCGCCTCGCCGACTCCATCGCCGTGCTCGGCGGCGCCCGCCCGGGCCGCCAGTGGAGCCGGGCCGTCCCGCTGTACAGCGTGCTGCGCGGCGCCATGTCCCGGATCATCGACTACCAGCGCGTCGAACTGCACTCCGTCACCGAGGTCGCCGTCACCGGACCCGCCGTCGAGCCGCTCATCCACGCGCTCGCCGAGCTCCTCGACAACGCCACCCGTTACTCCCCGCCGCAGACGAAGGTCCACCTGACCGCCGTGGACGTGCAGTCGGGCATCGCCGTCGAGATCGAGGACGGCGGCGTGTCCATGAGCGAGGAGGCCCGCAAGCGCGCCGAGCGCATGCTGCGCCAGGCCCAGCAGGGCATCGACCTCAACGACCTGGGCGAGACCCCGCGCCTCGGCCTCGCCGTCGTCGGCCGCCTCGCGCAGGCGTACGGCTTCCAGGTCTCGCTGCGCTCCTCCGCGTACGGCGGTGTCCGCGCCGTCGTCGTCGTCCCGCAGGAGCTGATCACGACCGTCGCCGCCGCCTCGGGCCTCGCCCACGGCATCGGCGCGTCCTCCGTACCCCGGACCGCCGTCCCGGCCGCCCCCGCCGCCCCCGCCCCCGTCCCGGCCCCCGCGGAGCGTCCCGCGACCGGCCCGGTGGCGGACGACGAGGCCCGGACGGTGGTCGAGCGGACCCCGAACGGCCTGCCGCAGCGACGCCGCAGGAAGCCGCTCGCGGAGCCGCAGCAGGCCGCAGCCGCCGCACCGGCCGCCTCCTCGGATCAGGCGCCGGCGGCGTCCGCGACCCCGGCCTCCGAGCAGGAGCCGACACCTCAGGTGCAGCCCGGAATGTGGCTGGCCGCCTTCCAGAGCGGCCTGTCCGGGGAGCCCAACGACGCAAGCAAGGGGAACTCGCAGCAATGATCAAGCAGCAGGCCAATCTGGACTGGATGCTCAAGGACCTCGCGGAAGGCGTGCCGCAAACCCGACACGTGGTCGTGCTCTCCGCCGACGGCCTGCGCATGGCCCAGTACGGCACCGACCACGACACGGCCGACCGGCTCGCCGCGGCCTGCGCGGGCCTCCAGTCGCTCGCCGGGGCCGTCGCCTCCGAACTGCCGCACAGCGACGGCCGGATGCGGCTCGTCGTGATCGAGATGGACGGCGGCTTCTTCTACCTGATGGCCGCCGGCGCCGGCGCCTATCTGGCCGTGCTCGCCGGCGAGGGCGTGGACGCGGGGCTGATGGGCCAGCGCATGCGGGACCTGGTCCTGCGTATCGGAGAACACCTGAGCAGCCCGCCGCGACAGGATGGGCAGGGCACCAGGTGAGCGGAGCGGGCGGCGGTGACTGGGAGGAAGCCAGTCCCGAGCGGCTCTATGTGATCACGGGGGGACGCAGCGGCGGGTCGGCACCCGCCCAACTCGACCTCGTCACGCTGATCGTGGCGAGGTCCGGTGCGAAGCCCGGGATGCAGCCGGAACACGCGGCGATCGTGCAGCTGTGCCAGTCACCGCTGTCCGTGGCCGAGATCTCCGCGTACCTGAGCCTCCCGGTCAGCGTCGTCACGGTGCTGCTCGGCGATCTCCTCGCCGACAACCGCATCGTCGCCCGCGCACCCGTCCCACCCGCCCGACTCCCCGACCGCGCGTTGATTGAGGCAGTGATCGATGGACTTCAGAAGCTCTGAGCAGACCGGCTCCGAGCCGCACGGCGGCGCCGCGGTTCGGGGGCCGCGCACCGAGGACGTGCTGCCCGAGACGGCCACCACGGCCGTCAAGGTGGTGATCGTGGGCGGGTTCGGCGTGGGAAAGACCACCTTCGTCGGCTCCGTCAGCGAGATCCGCCCGCTCACCACCGAGGAGACGATGACCCAGGCCGGGGTCGGCGTCGACGACACATCCGGGGTGGACGGCAAGACGTCCACCACCGTCGCCATGGACTTCGGCCGGATCAGCATCAACCAGGAGCTGGTCCTCTACCTGTTCGGCACGCCCGGCCAGGAGCGGTTCTGGTTCCTGTGGCGGGGCCTGTTCGAAGGCGCCCTGGGCGCGGTCGTCCTGGTGGACACCCGCCGCCTGGAGGTCAGCTTCGACGTGCTCGGACGGCTGGAGGAGCGCCGCGTGCCGTTCGTCGTGGCCGTCAACACCTTCCCGGACGCGCCCGCCTACCCGGTCGAGGAGCTCCGTACCGCCCTCGACCTGCCGCCGGCCGTCCCGATCGTCCCCTGTGACGCCCGGGACCGCGGCTCCGCCCGGGACGTCCTGATGACGCTGATGCGCTACCTGCAGACCCTCGCAACGACCCAGGAGGCGTCATGACCGCCCCCCACGCCGAGTCCCTCCCCGGCCTCACGCCGCCTCCCGGCTGCCCCGCCCACGCCGGTGGCATCGGCGCCGCCGCCGCCCTGCGCCGCGTCTACGGCCCCGAGGCCGAACGCGACCCGAAGGCCCTGTACGAGGAGCTGCGCCGGCAGCACGGCCCGGTGGCGCCCGTATTCCTCCACGGCGACCTCCCGGCGTGGATCGTCCTGGGCCACCGGGAGAACCTGGAGGCCATGCGGTCGCCGTCGCGGTTCTCCAACGACTCCCGCCTGTGGCGGATGTTCAAGGAGGGGCGCGTCCCCGCCGACTCGCCGCTGCGCCCGATGGTCGAGTGGCAGCCCATGTGCGTGTTCACCGACGGCGCCGAGCACGAGCGGCTCCGGTCGGCCGTCCGCGACGCCCTGGACCAGTTCGACCGGCGCGGCGTGCGCCGGTACGTGATCCGCTACACCGACCAGCTCGTGGACTCCTTCGCCGCCGAGGGCCGCGCCGACTTGATCCAGGACTTCGCGGAGAAGCTGCCGATGCTGGTGATGACCCAGCTGCTCGGCATGCCCGAGGAGTACGGCCCGCACCTGGTGGACGCCTGCCTGGACCTGATGAAGGGCAGCGAGACGACCGTCTCCAGCAACGAGTTCGTCGTCCGCACCCTCCGCACCCTCACCGAGCGCAAGAAGAACCAGCCCGGCCACGACCTGGCGAGCAGGCTGCTGAGCCACGAGGCGAACCTCAGCGACGACGAGGTGCTGGAGCACCTGCGCCTGGTGCTGATCTCCGCCAACGAGACCACGGTCAACCTGATCGCCAACGCCCTGCGCCTGGTCCTCACCGACCGACGCTTCCGCGCCAACCTGGCCGGTGGCCATATGACGCTGCCGGACGCGCTGGAGCAGGTGCTGTGGGACGACCCGCCGCTGTCGGCGATCACCGGCCGCTGGGCGACCGGCGACACCGTCCTGGGCGGCCAGCAGATCAGGGCCGGCGACATGCTGCTGCTGGGTGTCGCGGCGGGCAACGTGGACCCGGAGATCCGCCCCGACCTCGACAAGCCGCTCCTCGGCAACCGCGCCCACCTGGCGTTCAGCAGCGGCCCCCACGAGTGCCCCGGTCAGGACATCGGCCGCGCCATCGCCGACACGGGCATCGACACGCTGCTGGCCCGCCTGCCCGACCTGAGGCTCGCCGTGCCCGAGGGCGAACTGCGCTGGTCGGCCGCGTGGTTGTCGAAGCGCCTCGAGGCGCTGCCGGTGGAGTTCACGCCTCCCGCGTCGGCGGCGCCGCGCGTCCCGAGCGGGCCCAAGGACTTCGCCTCGACCGTGCCCGGGCCGCTGCCCGAGCAGGCGCCGCCGCCCATGCCGGACACGGCGCCCCCCGGCGGCTCCCCTGCTCCCGCCCGCAAGACCTGGTGGAGCCTCTTCTTCCGGCCGAACAGCTGAATTCACGGAATCGTTCCCTCCGAGGGACCTCCGGCCTGTTGGATCAGGGTTATCGGATGACTACTATGCGCCATAGTTGATCATTTCCGTGTCACAAGTGGCGTTTTCCGACGCCTTCTTGAGCCATGCACACACGTCGCACCGCGACGAGAGGAGGCCGTAGTGGGGCCCGGTCTGATAGTGCCGCCGATCTTCACCCCTATTCCGTCGGCAATCCATCCCTGCCACGTGGAGGCCGACGTCCTGACGGCGGCCTGGGCGGAGACGTACCGCATCGGATCGGATGAGCTGCGGGGGAGGCTGGTCTCTCAGGCCATCGGAACCTTCTCCGCGCGCATCCTCCCCGAGGGCCGTGAAGAGGTCGTCTCGCTCCTCGCGGACTTCATCCTCTGGCTGTTCGGCGTGGACGACGGCCACTGCGAGGAGGGCGAGCTGGGCCGCCGCCCCGGCGAACTCGCCGGGGAGCTGCACCGCCTGCTGAGGATCGCGCAGAACCCCGAGGTGCCGATGCTGGGGGACGACCCGCTCGCCGCCGGCCTGCGCGACCTGCGGCTGCGGGTGGACCGCTACGGCACCCCCGGCCAGGCCGCCCGCTGGGTGGACGCGCTGCGCGAGTACTTCTTCTCCGTCGTGTGGGAATCGGGCCACCGCAGCGCCGGCACCGTGCCGGACCTCAACGACTACACGCTGATGCGGATCTACGACGGCGCCACCACCGTCGTACTGCCCATGCTGGAGATGGGCCACGGCTACGAGCTCCAGCCCCACGAGCGCGACCGCACGGCCGTCCGCGCCGCCACCGAGATGGCGTCCTTCATCATCACCTGGGACAACGACATCTTCTCGTACCACAAGGAGAAGAAGGAGAAGAGCGCCACCGGCTACTACCTCAACGTGCTGCGCGTCCTGGAGCAGCACGAGGGCATGACGCCGGAGCAGGCGCTCGACGTCGCCATCTCGCAGCGTGACCGCGTCATGTGCCTCTACATGCGCCTCACCGAGGCCCTAGCCGAACAGGGCAGCCCGCAGCTCCGCCAGTACCTGCGCACCCTCGGCAGCTTCATCCGCGGCGCCCAGGACTGGGGCGTCAGCTCCGTCAGGTACACGACCCCGGACGACCCCGCGAGCATGCCCGCCCACTTCCGCGACACGCCCGTGGACGACAGCGAGGAGCCGCTCGGCATCCCCGCGGTCTCCTGGTGGTGGAACCTGCTCGCCCCGGGCGGGGACGCGCACGCCACCCTGCCCGTGCACCGGACCGCGCGGAACTAGAGCAAAGGATTCTTCGGTGTCAGTGGTGACAGTTGGTTCCCAGACCGTTCCCCGCGCCCCCGGGGCCGTACCGCTCCTCGGGCACGCCTGGAGGCTGTGGCGCGACCCGCTCGGCTTCCTGAAGTCCCTGCGGCAGGCGGGCGACATCGTCCAGGTCCGCCTGGGCACCATGCCCGTCTACGTGGTCACCTCGGCGGAGCTCATCAACGAGGTGACCGTCCGCCAGGCCCGCAGCTTCGAGAAGGGCCGGCTGTTCGACCGGCTGCGCCCCCTCGCGGGCAACGGCCTGGCGACGGCCAACGGCGAGGTGCACCGCATGCACCGGCGGCTGATCCAGCCGATGTTCCACCCGCAGCGCATTCAGATGTACGCGCAGGTCATGAGCGACAACGCCCGTGAACTGGCGGACTCGTGGCAGCCGGGCCAGGAGATCGAGCTGGAGCGGGCGATGGCCGGATACGCCGTCGAGACCCTCGCCAAGACCCTGTTCTCCACCGACATCGGTCTCCCGGCGGTCGAGGCGGTCCGCGAGAACCTCCCCGTCGTCCTGAAGAACATGCTCGTACGGGCCGCGTCCCCCAAGCTCCTCGACCGGCTGCCGATCCGCGCCAACCGCGACTTCGACGCCGCCTCCGCCCGGCTGCGGCGGGTCATCGACGAGGTCATCGCCACCACGCGCCGCTCCGGCGAGACCGGCCACAACGACCTGCTGTCGGTGCTGCTGGCCGCCCGCGACGAGGAGACCGGTGACTCGCTGACCGACGCCGAGGTCCGCGACGAGCTGAGCACCATCCTCTTCGCCGGGGCCGAGACCACCGCCTCCTCCCTGGCCTGGACCTTCCACGAACTGGCCCAGCGTCCGGACGTCGAGGCCGAACTCGTCGCCGAGATCCGGGAGGTCGTCGGCGACCGGCCCGTGGAGGTCGGCGACGTGCCCAGGCTGGTCGCCGTCCGGCGCGTCCTGGACGAGGTGATCCGCCTGCACGGCGTCACCATGCTGATGCGCCGCGCCACCGCGCCCGTCGAGCTGGGCGGCCACCACATCCCCGAGGGCGCCGAGGTCGCGTTCAGCCTGTACGCCATGCACCGCGACCCGAACCTGTACCCGGACCCGGACCGGTTCGACCCGGACCGCTGGCTCCCGGAGCGCCGCACCTCCATCGACCGGCAGTCGTATATCCCGTTCGGCGCGGGCAACCGCAAGTGCATCGGCGACGCGTTCGTCTGGACCGAGGCGACGATCGCCCTGGCGACCATCCTCGCCAAGTGGCAGCTGCGGCCCGTGCCGGGGCACACCCCCCGCGAGGTGCCCTCCGCAGTAGCCCACCCCGACCGCGTCCCCATGGTCGTCACGCCCCGCCAGGGCTGACCCCCGCACCACGCACGCCGACAGGCCCGGCCGAGCCCCCCGCCCGGGGCCCGGCCGGGCCGTGTCGTCCCGGGCGGGGGCTCGGCCGGGATGGGGGGCGCCCACGCGGTGCGGCCGTCACGGTCCCGGCCTCACCGGGCCCGTACGGCTCGTTCTCCCCTTGTGCCGCGCCGCCGCCCCCGCGAACGATGCCCCCGGGGTACCCGTGCCCACACCCGCACGCGTGCCCCGCCGTCATTTCCGCGACCCGGAAACGCCGAAAGGAGGGCGCTCGTGTTCTTCGTCGACACCATCGCGACCGAAGGGCTCGGCAACCGCTGCTATCTGGCGGGAGGTGCGGAGCACGCCGTCGCCGTCGATCCGCCGCGCGACGTGGACCGCGTCATCGCCGCGGCCGCCGCCCGAGGAGTCCGCCTCACCCATGTGGTGGAGACCCACATCCACAACGACTACGTCTCCGGGGGCCTCGACCTGGCCCGCCTCACCGGCGCCGCCTACCTCGTCCCCGCCGGGGCGGGCGCCTCCTTCCCGCACGTCCCCGTCCACGACGGCGACCGCACCCCCGTGGACGCCGCGCTCACCCTGCGCGCCCTCGCCACCCCCGGGCACACCCCGCACCACACCGCGTACGTCCTGGAGGACTCCGGCACGCCCGTCGCCGCGTTCACCGGCGGCTCCCTCCTCATCGGCACCGTCGGCCGCCCCGACCTGGTGGAGCCCCGGCTCACCGAGCGCCTCGCCCGCGCCCAGTACGCCTCCGCGCACCGCCTCGCCGCCGAACTCCCCGACGACACCGCCGTGCTGCCCACCCACGGCTTCGGCAGCTTCTGCGCCTCCGCCCCCACCGGAGCACACACCGGCCCCTCGACCATCGGCGCGGAGAAGACCGGCAACGACGCCTTCGCCAAGGACGCCGACACGTTCGTCGCCGACCTGCTCGCCGGACTCGACGCCGTCCCCGCCTACTACGCCCACATGGCGCCCCGCAACGCCCGGGGCCCGGCGCCCGTCGACCTCACCCCGCCCGCCGTGGCCGACGCCGACGAGATCGCCGCGCGGCTCGCGGCGGGGGGGGGGGTGCGGCTCGCGGCGGGGGAGTGGGTCGTGGACCTGCGCGGCCGGGTCGCCTTCGCGCGCGGCCATGTCGCCGGATCGTTCAACGTCGAGGCGGGCGGCCAGCTCGCCACGTACCTCGCCTGGCTGATCCCGCCCGGCAGGCCCGTCACCCTGCTCGCCGAGTCACCGGAACGGATCGCCGCCGCGCAGCGCGAACTCGTCCGCGTCGGCATCGACCGCCCCGCCGCCGCGGCCACCGGCGACCCGCGCGGCTGGGTGCGCGACGGCGAGGCGCTGCGCGCGTACGAGGTCGGCACCTTCGCCGGGCTCGCCCGCGCGCTCGACGCCGATCCGCGCGGCACGGTCGTCCTCGACGTGCGGCGCGACACCGAGCGGGCCGCCGGGTATCTCGAGGGCTCGCTGCACATCCCCCTGCACCAGCTGCGGCACCGCGCCGCCGAACTCCCCGCCGGGACCGTGTGGGTGCACTGCGCGGCCGGGATGCGGGCCGCCATCGCCGCGTCCATGCTCGACGCGGCGGGCCGCGAGGTGGTCGCCGTGGACGACGCCTTCGACGCGGCGGCGGGCGCGGGGCTCCCCGTCGTACACCCCGCCTGCCCGCGGGTGACGGCCCGCCAGGCGCGGTCCGGAGCGGACGGCGGCGCGGTACTCCTCGACGTACGGGAGGACCACGAGTGGCGCGCCGGACACGCGCCGGGCGCCGTGCACGTGCCGCTCTCCGCGCTGCTCGCCGACGACCGTGTCCCGGCAGCCGTACGGGGGCGGGAGGCGGTGGTGATCTGCCGTTCCGGGCAGCGCTCCCAGAAGGCCGCGCGGGTCCTCGCCGAACGCGGGGCGCACGCCGTGGACGTGGAGGGCGGCATGCACGCCTGGGCGCGGGCCGGTTACCCGGTCGTGGACGAACACGGGAACAGCGGCTCGATAGCGTGACCGTACTCGTCCTGGCCCTCGCCGCCGGCGCCGTCGTCGGACTGGCGCTGGGGGCGCTCGGCGGGGGCGGCGGCGTGCTCGCCGTCCCCGCGCTGGTCTATCTGCTCGGCTTCGCCCCGGTCGAGGCCGCCACCGCGAGTCTGGTCATCGTCGCCGTCACTTCGGCCACGGCCCTGTACGGCCACGCCCGCGACGGGCAGGTGCGCTGGACGGCCGGGCTGCTGTTCGCGGCGGCCGGCGCGGGGCCCGCCGCGCTCACCGCGTCCCTGGCGGCCGACGTGCCCCGACCCGTTTTGACGGCGGCGTTCGCGGCCGTCGCCGTCCTCGCCGCCCTCCGCATGCTCCGCCCGGTGCCCGAGGAGGGCGACGGCGACGGCGGGCGCACCGGGTCCGGCGCGCACCGTACGCGGCCGTTGCGGGCCGTCGGGGCCGGGGCCGGGGTGGGGGCGCTGACCGGGTTCCTGGGCGTCGGCGGCGGTTTCCTCGCCGTACCCGCCCTCGTCGCCCTGACCCGTCTGCGCATGCGTGCGGCGGTGGCGACCGGCCTGCTCGTCGTCACCGTCAACGCGCTCGCCGCGCTCACCGCACGCGCGGGAACCGCCGCCCCCGTGGACTGGGCGGTAGTCGCCCCGTTCACCGGCGCGGCGGTGCTCGCCGCCTGGGACGGGCGGCGTCTCGCGGCCAGGGTCCCGGCCGCACTGCTCCGCCGGATCCTCGGGTACGGGCTGCTGGCCGTCGCCGCGCTGATGGCCGCCGACACGACGGCCCGGCTCCTGTGACCGCACGGAACCGGCCCGATCCCGCCCGCGCCGTAACCTCCACGCCCCGTACGCCCTCTTCCTTCCCGAGACCCGGTGCCCGGGGCCAGCGGCAGGCGGCTGCGGCATGGGCTCGGGCACGGGAACGGGCACGGGAACGGCACGGCGACGGGATCGGCGATGAGCGATGTGAGCGATGTGAGCGACGAGGAGATCACGCGGTGCGTCCGCGCCCTCGCGGAACTGGAGCGGCGGCGCGAGGCCCTGGCCGCCGGGGTCGAGGAACTGCGCCTCGCCGCGACCCCGCGAGAGCTGGCCGAACGGGACCGGCTGGGCACGGAGATGGCCGTACTGGCCGACGTCATCCTGCTGGAGAGCGCGACCGTGCTCGACCGTCTGGGCCTGACGACGGCGGCGATGGCCGTCCAGCACCTCCTCGACGAGGAGCGGCTCAACCGGGACGAGAGCTGACGGGACGTCAGGCGGGACCGGCCGCAGTGCCCGCGTCACCGGGGCGCACGCCCAGGATCCACAGCGTGCCGCGCTCGACGGTGAACTCCACGGCGCACACGTCACCGTAGTGCTCGTCCAGCCGTTCCAGGTGCGCGAGCAGACGCGCGTACGCCTCCGGGGCGAGCCGCTCCAGCTCCTCCAGCGGCAGCGGCTCCCGCACCCCCGCGGTCAGGTCCTCGCCCTGCGCGTCCGGAAGGTAGGCACCCGACGCGCCGGGCGCGCCCGTCTCCGGGTCACGGGTGCGGGCGACGCCGCTGCCGGAGTCGGTGCCGCGGTTGCCGAACACCATCGTCTGCACGGTCACCGCCGTACCCAGGTCGTCCGGCACACCGGCGCGACGCCGCAGCTCCCGCGCCCGACCGGAGTTCCACGACGCGAACGCGGCGTCCACGGCCCGGCGCAGCTGTTCCGCCGGGTCCTGCGGGAAGTCCTCGCCCGTCCGCTCCTTGACGAGGTCCTTGTACGTCTCCACGACCCGGATCAGGTCGCAGGCGTCCAGCCGCTCGTCCGCCACGTGGTGCTGCTCCTCCACCCGGTGCCTGACCCGCGCGAACAGCTGCGGCTCCACGCCCATCACGGCGGTCCCGTACCGCTCGACCAGGCGGCGGTACGAGTCCCAGGCGAACCGCTCGCGCGCCGGGGACTTCGCCAGGCCCAGCACCGCGTACTCGTTCAGCCCCACGTCGAGGACCGTCTCCGGCACGCCGGGCACCGGGAACCTGGCCCCGGACCGCACCGAGAGCAGCAGCGGGTCGTCCACCTGCCCGAGCCGCCGCCCGGCCGCCCGCTCCAGCCGCGCCAGGTGGTCCGCCATCTCGCCGTACAGCCCCGGCGGCGGGGCACCCGTCCCGGCGTACACCCGGCACGCCTCCGTCGACACGGTGAACCCGGCCGGTACGGGCAGCCCCAGGCGGGCCATCTCGGCCAGGTCGGCGCCCTTGCCGCCGAGCAGCCCGGCCCGGTCCCGGCCGCCCCCGTCGAAGTCGTACACGTAGCGGACCATGGCAGTACGCCCTCCAGGATCGACCGGACCGGTGGTGCCACCACGACCAGCGTGCCACCCCGGGCTCGTACCCGCGCTCCCCGCGAGCCCGCCGGTAATCGCGCGGCGGCTCACTCGTGCGGGACGACCGCCACCGGGCCGGGCGCGTGGTGCAGCACCGCGTGCGCCACCGACCCGATCCGCGGCCCGAACGGGGCGTTCCCCACCCGGCGGCCGACCACGACGAGCCCGGCGCCCGTGGCGACCGACAGCAGCACCTGACCGCCGCTGCCCAGCTCGACGTGCTCCGTCACCGGCACGTCCGGGTACCGCTCGCGCCACGGCGCCAGCGCGTCGGCCAGCGCCTTGCGCTCGAACGGCTCCAGGCCGCCCGCCTCGTCGGCCAGCGCCAGCGACCCGGGGCTGTACGCGTACAGCGACGGCAGGCTCCACGCCCGTACGGCGCGCACCCCGACACCCCGGGCCGCCGCCTCCTCGAACGCGAAGCCGAGCACCGCCTCGCTCTCCTCGCGCCCGCCCTGCTGCCCGACCACGATCTCGCCCGCCCGGGCGCCCGCCGCGCCGGTCTCGTCGTCCCGCCGGGCCCGCACCGCCACCACCGGGCGCGCCGAGGCGGCGATCACCTGCTGCCCGTAGGAGCCGAGCAGGAACCCGAGGAGCGCCCCGTGCCCGCGCGAACCGAGCACCAGCATCTCGGCGGACTCGGCCGCCTCCAGCAGCGCAGGCACCGGCGTGTCCGAGACGAGCCGGGTGGTCACCAGCACGTCCGGGTGGAGCCGGCGCACCTCGGCCTCCGCCTCGTCGAGGAGGGCCTGCGCGCGCCGCGCCTCCGCCTCCCTGTCCTGCGCGATCGGCACGTCGAGGGGCTGCCACAGCCAGGCGTGGACCAGCCGCAGGGGGAGCCCGCGCAGCGCGGCCTCGCGCGCCGCCCAGCCGGCCGCGGCGAGGCTCTCGGGGGAGCCGTCCACTCCCGCCGTGATCGCTCGGGTCATCGGGGCTTGCGCCATGGGTCTTCCTCCATACGTCGCGGCGTCGTGCTGCTCCGGCCATTGTGAGCTGGCCCTTCGCCACGGGGCATGGGCCGGTAGGCCCGACTTCCCGGCCCGCCGGTCCCCGAAACGCGGGCCGGGCGCTTGGTAGCCCCAGTTCGGCCGTCCGCCGGCGCGGCCCGGCCGGCACCCTCCCGGGTCGTCCCGGAGGGCCGGTCGGGTGGACCCTGGAAGGAGGACCGGTGCCCCATCGGTCCACCGCCGTCCGACGCGTCGAGGAGGCACATCATGACCCGGACGCTGGAGTGGAAGATCAACATGGACCTGCTGGAGGACGAGGGCAGCACCGAGGCGCGTGCCGTCCTCGACACCGGCAAGTCGAAGATCACCGGCCATGGCTCCGCCCGGCGCAACCCGGAGGACGAGGACGTCCCGCTGATCGGCGACGAGCTGGCCGCCAGCCGCGCGATGAGCGATCTGGCCCGGCAGTTGATGCGCCTGGCGTACAAGGACATCGGCGAGGCGGGAGCCGGGATGGCCGACGAGGAGGAACGGGAGGCGCCGTACGGCTGGTCGGCCCCGGCCCGCTGACCGCGCCGCGGCCCGTCCGTACACGCCGTCCTACACGAAGCGAGGCCGCCCGGCCGGGCTCTGACGCCCGCCGGGCGGCCTCCGGCGCAAGGCCTCCGGCGCAAGGCCTCCGGCGCAAGGCCTCCGGCGCGGGGGCGGGGCCGGCCGGGACGCGCGGCCGCCGGGCCCTCTCAGGTGGCCAGCGCCCCCGTCTCCGTGTCGTCGCTCTCGTACGCGAGCCGGTCGTCCACCGCCACGACACCGTCCACCGTCTCGCACAGCCGCACCAGGATCGGGACGAGGCTCCTGCGCTCCAGGGTGCCGCTGAGCGTGACCGTCCCGTCGTTGACGTCCACGGTCACGGCGGACGGCGGCAGCCCCAGCGTGCGGGTCACCACGTCCTCCAGGATCTCCTCCTGGATCGCCCGGTCCCGCCGCAGGAACAGCTGGATCAGGTCACTGCGGCTGAGCACCCCGATGAGCCGCCCCGTGGCGTCCACCACGGGCAGCCGCTTGATGTGCTGCCGCTCCATCACCCGGGCCGCCTCGACGGCGCTCCACTCCGGGCGCGCCACCACGGCCGGGCTGGACATCAGCCCCTCCGCCGTACTGGGGCCCTGGGCCCCCGAGGTGCGCCGGCGCAGCAGGTCGGCCTCCGAGACGACCCCGACCGGCCGCTCGTCCTCGTCCACCACGGGAACGGCGGTGATCCCGTACTCGTCCAGCAGCCGCGCGATCTCCTTGAAGGAGGTGCCGGGCTGCACGGCCACGGCCTCCGGCGTCATCAGATCGGCCACGCTGCGGTGCCTCATCGTTCGTCGTCCCCTTCCGTGGGCCCTCACACCCGAGGATGCGGGACGCGGGGCCCCGGCGCCCAGCACGCCACGGCGCGTACGGCGTCTCCCGGCGCGTACGAGCCACACCGCCCGTCCCGGCCCGCGCCGCCCTCAGAGGACGACGCCGCTGCCGTGCGGGGCGTACATGTCGAGCAACCGTACGCGCGTCGCCTGGAGCCGGTGCGAGAGCACCTGCCCCACCCACTGCGTCAGGGCGTACCCGAACGCGGTCTCCGCCTCGCACAGCGCCCGCACCGCCGCCGCGTCGAACTCGTGGGCGCGCACCAGGCTCATCGCCTCCGCGCCCAGCTCCCACTCGTAAGGGGGGAACATCCACGACAGGCCGACCAGCTCGCCGTGGCCGAGCATCTCGATCACGGCCGGGCGCGGGCTGCCCGGCAGCCGCGAGTCCAGGTTGACGGCGCCCGTCCGGATGATCCAGAACTGGTCCGCCGACTGTCGCTCGTCGAACAGCCGGTGCCCCGGCTCGAAGGCTACCTCCCGGGAGAGGGCCATCAGCCGCTCCCGGTGCGGAGCCGGCAGGGCGTTGATCCTCGGCGCTCTGGTCATGTGAACCTCCTGGTGAACCGGCGCACCAAGCGTCGTCCGCCGCGCCACCGGACGGCAGGGCCGACCGGGTCCCGGGGGAGGGCCGACCGGCCCCGGCCGCGCACCCACCCGGTACGACGGTGTCTTTCGAGCCTACTCACCCCCGGCCCGGACGGCTCCGCCATGCGGCCCCCGGTCGTCCCGACTACCGTGATTCCATGCCCGGACCCGAGCATCACAGGGGCGACATCGGCCGCCGCGTCGCCGCCCGCCGCGAACAGCTGGGGCTGACCCGCGAGGACGTCGCCCTGCGGGCGGGTTCCGCGCCCGGCTACATCCAGTACCTGGAGGAGCAGGCCGCCGTCCCCGGCATGGGCTTCCTGCTGCGGCTCGCCGACGCGCTGGAGACCACCGTCGGCGCCCTCAGCGGAGGCGACGCCGACCTGCCGTCCGGCGTCGGACACGCGGCGTACCACCCGGAGCTGGTCGAGCTCGGCTCCGAGGAGTGCTGGATGCTGCTGGGCACCCATGGCGTGGGCCGCGTCGCCGTCACCACCCACGAGGGCCCCGCCATCCTGCCCGTCAACTACGTCGTCGCCGAGGGCGAGGTCGCGTTCCGCACGGCGCCCGAGTCGCTCCCCGGCAAGGCCGCGGGCGGCGAGGTCGCCTTCGAGGTGGACCACATCGACGAGGCGTTCAGCCGGGGCTGGAGCGTCCTCCTCGTCGGCCCCGCCCGCGCCGTCACCGAACCCGGCGCGGTCGGCGCGCTCGAGCAGCGGGCGTTCACGACGCCCTGGGCAGGCGGCGAACGGGACCTGTGGGTCGCGGTCGCCCCGTCCCGCGTCACCGGCCGCCGCATCCTCGTCCGCCACACGCACCGGTCCGAGGGCCCGCGCGGCACCTGACCGCCCGCCCCCGCGACCCGGCGCACGGCCCGGTCCTCGCGCCTTCAGGAGGAGCCATGAACCACGACGCCACCAAGGGGCCGGTCATCGTCGGTGTGGACGGCTCCGCCCAGGCCAGGGGCGCCGCCTTGTGGGCCGCGGGCGAGGCGTACCGGCGCAGGCAGGCCCTGCACCTGGTGCACGCCACCGGTACGGAGGGCCGCTCCACCGACGACAGCGCCGAACGGGCCCGCGCCGTCGGCCACGACCTGCTCGCCGAGACGGCCGGCACGGTCTCCGGAAGGTTCCCCGACGTGACCCTCGTGCGCCGCCTCAGCCCCGGCGACCCGGTACGGGCCCTGCACGACGAGGCGGGCACCGAGGGCACCATCGTCGTGGGCCACCGCGGCCTCGGCGGCTTCGGTGAACTGCTCCTCGGCTCCGTCGGCCTGGGCGTCGCCTCCCACGCCCAGGTGCCCGTCGTCGTGGTGCGCGGCGAACGAGACCACGCCGCGACCGGGACCGTAGTCGCCTGCGTACGCGACGAGCACGACCACCCGTGGGTGCGGCACGTCGCCCGCGAGGCCCTGCTGCGCCACGCCTCCCTGCGCCTCCTCAACGTGTGGAACCCGCTCTCCCACGTCGGGACGGCGCTGACCATGCTCGACGACATCGACGGCATCGCCCAGCGGCGGGTCCACGAGATGCACGAGCTCGCCGACGCGCTGCGCGCCGAGTTCACCAGGCTGACCGTCACCACCGAGGTGGAGGGCGGCCGTTCCACCGCGGGCCTCCTCGTCCAGGCGTCCCGTGAGGCGGACCTCGTCGCCGTCGGCGCGCACCGCCCGCCGCTCGGCATCGGCCGGAGCGTCGGGCACACCGTCCACGCGCTGCTGCACCACGCCCACTGCCCGGTCGAGATCGTCCCCCGGCAGGTCCACGAACGGCCCGAGCCCCGCGAGCCGTGACTCCCCCGGAACCCGGAGCCCGGAACCCGGTCATCGGGAGGAGCACTCGGGCGCTGGGCGGGTACACGGCAGAGGGCAACGGGTACCACCACGTCGCATCGGGAGATGATCGGCATGGCAGGGAGGAACGAGGACCGCCTTCTGGCCGAGATCGAGCGGACCCTCGCGCGCGAGGACCCCGCTCTGGACGCCCGCATGTCGGCGCTCGCCCGGCAGCTCGCCGAGGGCCCGGAGAGTCCCGGTCCCGCCCCTGGCGCCGCCCCGCACGAGCGGCCCGCCCGCGACACCCCGCGCCCCGTCACCAACGGGGACGGCGACGTCGGGCGGGGGAGCGACAGGCCCAGGGACTGGCGCAAGGTCCTGGCCCTGGTGGCCGTCGTGGTCGCCGTCGTCGGGCTCGTCCTCACCGCGGTCCTCAGCCAGCCGTCCGGCTCGGGCGGCGACACGACCCCGGTCTCCCCGGCGGGCCTCTCCGCCGTGGCACCCCCACGCCCCTGACACCCGGCACGCCCGACACGCACGGCACTCCAGGCCCGGCGCCCGGAACGCCCCCGGACCCCCGCACCCGGGGCCGGGCGTCCCAATCCGCTGGGCGGGCGCCCGGCCGGCCCCACCCCCCGGCCACACCGCACCCCGCGCAACGGCCCCACGCTGCCGCCCCGACCCCCTGCCGCCCCGCCCCGCCGCCCCGGGCTCTACGACCGCGCCCCGCCGCCCGCCGTGTGGTGCTGCTCGCCGACCCCGGGCTCCGGCGGCGCGCCGTCCGGCAGCTGCGGCAGGAGCAGCAGCAGGTCCGAGAGGCCGCACACCCGTACGTGCGGCGAGAGCCCCGCCAGCAGCGCGACCGCCTCCGGCCGGGCACCCGCCGCACGCGCCGCGGCGCACAGGTCGTCCCTGCCGACCCAGCCCGAACCGAACGCCCCCCGCGTACACGCGGTGATCTCCTGCCGCGTCACCGTCGACATGGCCGCCGTCCTCCCGCCGCGTCCCCGCCTCGAACCCCGTCACCCAGCGCGATCGTACCCTCACGCCGCGACAGCGGTCCCGGGCTCTCACATGATGCACGGGTTAACGCCCGGCGACCGGAGTCCGTCGGGTTCCGTACGGCGCGTGGAATTCGGGCAACCCGCTGCTCACGGCGCTGTCGTGACTTGCCTTCGGACTCCGCGCCCGCGTTAGATTGGTGCCGCTCGCCGACCCCCGCCGCCGTACGGCCAGGGGCGGCGCGGGAGCCGCCCCGACGCGGCCGCACCGACCTTCGCGCACCACACGCCGCCACCTTCACGCGCGCTCACACAGGAGAGCCATGGCTGACGACGTCACACGCACCGAGATCGCCGACCACCTGGCAGCAGTCTTCGCCAACGGCGCGGTCAGCCGCAGCGATCTGCTGATCGCCGCCGCGGGCGCCCGTCCCGAGGTCCGCCAGGTCCTGGAGCAGCTGCCCGACCGCCGCTACACCGAACTGCGGCAGGTGTGGGAGGACCTGCCCGCCATCCCCATCGGCCTCTGACCGGTCCTGCCGCCACGCTACCCGCGGGCCCGGTGCGCGGCCTCCGCCACGTCCCGGGCCCGCGACGGCGCCAGCCGCAGCACGTACGCCGTCCCGCCGAGCACCGCCCGGACCACCCCCCGCGGCACGTACCAGGGCTCCACCACCCGCACCTCCGACAGCGGCGCGCTGTCGATCTCGCTGCCCCTGCTGTTCAGCAGCGTCAGCCGGCCCTCCGCCACCCGGACCCGGCCCGCCGTCGTCAACTGGCGCCACCCCCGCCGGATGAGCACGCCCCGCTCCTCGAACTCCCATCTGGCCACGCTGCGCCCCCAGTCACCCACACGCCGGCCTTTGGGGGACCATACCCGCGCCAGGACGGCCGGAAATGCACCCTGCGCGTGATCCGCGCGGACGACGACGAGGACGCGCCCGTCGAACCGGACGAGGAGACCCGGTGCCTGGCCGCCCGTTCCCCGCTGAGGAGGCGCGCGTCCGGAGGCTCAAGGCGCGGTGACGGCGGTGACGCCCTCGGCGACGCCCCCGGGGGGAGCGGCGGCGCCCTCGGGCGGCGGTGACCGCCACGGCGACTGCTTCCGCACTGGCGCCCGACATGGGCGACAGTGTTACAAATGAGCGTGGTCAACTTTTCCGACCGGTTCCGGGGCGCCTCGGTCCGGTCGCTGGCCGAAAGGCGTCCACGCAGCGTCGCCGGACAGGTGTTCGTCCTGCAGGTGGCGCTGGTCGTGCTGCTGGTGCTGGGGGCGCTCCTCGCCCTGCTGCTCCAGTCGCGGTACGACGGCGACCGCGAGGCCCGCAACCGGTCCGTCGCCGTCGCGCAGACCTTCGCGCACGGGCCCGGCCTGCTGGCGGCCCTGGAGCGGCCCGACCCGGCCGAGGTGCTCCAGCCGGTCGCGGAGACGGCGCGCAAGAAGGCCGGGGTCGACTTCCTCGTCGTCATGGACGTCAACGGCATCCGCTACAGCCACCCCCAGCCGGAGCTCATCGGCCAGCGGTTCGTCGGCACCATCGTGCCGTCCCTGGCGGGCAAGGTCCACACCGAGCGCGTGGACGGGCCCCTCGGCGACGAGGTCCAGGCCGTCGTGCCCGTCACCAACCCGGACGGCCAGGTCGTCGCCCTCGTCTCCGCCGGGCTGAAGGTGCAGAACGTCACGGGCGTCGTCAACCGGCAGCTTCCCGTCATCCTCGGCACCAGCGCCGCCGGCCTCGCCGTCGCCACCGCCGGCACCGCGCTCGTCACCCGCCGACTGCGCCGCCAGACCCACGGGCTCGGCCCCGCCGAGATGACCCGGGTGTACGAACACCACGACGCCGTCCTCCACGCCGTCCGCGAGGGTGTCGTCATCGTCGGCGCCGACGGCCGCCTCGTCCTCGCCAACGACGAGGCGGTACGGCTCCTCGGACTGCCGCCCGACGCCGAGGGGCGGCACGTCTCCGAGCTGCCCGGCCTCGACCCCCGGATGGCGGACCTGATGTGCTCCGGCCGCCTCGCCACCGACGAGGTCGTCCCGGCGGCCGGGCTGCTCCTCGCCGTCAACCAGCGCCCCACCGACCCGTACGGGGGGCACGGCGGCACCGTCGTCACCATCCGCGACACGACCGAGCTGAGGGCCCTGTCCGGCCGCGCCCAGGTCGCCCGCAAACGCCTCAACCTGCTGTACGACGCCGGTGTCGGCATCGGCACCACCCTCGACGTGGCCCGCACCGCCGAGGAGCTCGCCGACGTGGCCGTACCCCGCTTCGCCGACTTCGTCACCGTGGACCTCGCCGACCCCGTGCTGCGCGGCGAGGAGCCCAGCGGCACCAGCAGCGCCATGCGCCGCACCGCCTCCCGCGGCATCCGCGACGACCACCCGCTCTACCCCGTGGACCGCGTGATCGACTTCGTCGCGTCCACCCCGCAGGCCCGCGGCTTCGGCTCCGGGCGCGCCGAACTCGTCACCGACCTGTCGCAGGCGCCCGGCTGGCAGGCGCAGGACCCCGAGCGTGCCGGGGCGATCGTCGCGTACGGCATCCACTCGCTGATCACCGTGCCGCTCAAGGCGCGCGGTGTCGTCCTGGGCGTCGCCAACTTCTGGCGGTCCGAGAAGCCGGAGCCGTTCGAGGACGAGGACGTCGCCCTCGCCGAGGAGCTGGTCGCCCGGGCCGCCGTCGCCATCGACAACGCCCGCCGCTACACGCGCGAGCACGCCATGGCCGTCACCCTCCAGCGCAGCCTGCTGCCCCGGGCCCTGCCGGAGCAGAGCGCCGTGGAGGTCGCCCACCGGTACCTGCCCGCCAAGTCCGGGGTGGGCGGCGACTGGTTCGACGTCATCCCGCTGCCCGGCAGCCGGGTCGCGCTCGTCGTCGGCGACGTCGTCGGGCACGGCCTGCACGCCGCCGCCACGATGGGCCGGCTGCGTACCGCCGTCCACAACTTCTCCACCCTGGACCTGCCGCCCGACGAGCTGCTCGGCCGCCTCGACGACCTCGTGGGCCGGGTGGACCAGGACGAGGCGGAGGCGGGCGGCAACCCCGACGGCGGCACCGGCATGACCGGCGCGACCTGCCTGTACGCCGTGTACGACCCGGTGACGCGGCACTGCGCGCTCGCCAGGGCCGGGCACCCGATGCCCGCGCTGGTCCACCCGGGCGGCGCCGTCGAGTTCCCCGACCTGCCCGCCGGACCGCCGCTCGGGCTCGGCGGCATCCCGTTCGAGACGGCCGAGCTGGAGCTGGCCGAGGGCAGTCAGCTGGTCTTCTACACGGACGGGCTGATCGAGGACCGGACCCGCGACATCGACGTGGGCCTGGAGCTGCTGCGCACAGCCCTCGCCCACCCCGACCGCACCCCGGAGGAGAGCTGCCGCGCCGTCCTGGAGGCGCTGCTGCCCGCCCACCCCAAGGACGACGTGGCGCTGCTGATCGCCCGCACCCGGGTCCTCGGCCCGGAGCGCGTCGCCGACTGGGACGTGCCGTTCCACCCTGAGGCCGTGTCGGGGCTGCGGACCGCCGCCGCCGAGCGGCTCGACGCGTGGGGCCTGTCCGAGATGGCGTTCACGACGGAGCTGATCCTCAGCGAGCTGATCACCAACGCGATCCGGTACGGCTCCGCTCCCGTCCACGTCCGGCTCATCCACGACCGGGGCCTGATCTGCGAGGTGTCCGACAGCAGCAGCACCTCGCCGCACCTGCGGTACGCGGCGAGCACCGACGAGGGCGGACGCGGGCTGTTCCTCGTCGCCCAGCTGGCCGAGCGGTGGGGCACCCGCTATACCGGCCAGGGCAAGGTCATCTGGGCGGAGCAGCCGCCCCCGGGCCCCGGCTCGTACGACTCGGGGCGCGGCGCCGAGGTGTTCCTGGACGCCCTGGACGCCGACCCTCTGTGAGCCCGGGACGCTAGGGTCGGCAGCGTGTTCTTCACCCCCGGCGGGCCGAGCCTGAGGGAGCTGGCCGTGCAGGCGCTCTCCTCCGTGGAGCGCGGCTACGACCTGCTCGCCCCCGCGTTCGACGCGACGCCCTTCCGCACGCCCGACACCGTTCTGGACGCCGTGGCGGACGCCCTGCGCCCCCTGGCGCCCTTCCGGGCCGGACTGGACCTGTGCTGCGGGACCGGGGCCGGTACGGGCCTCCTGCGGGAGCTGTGCCGGGAGCGGGTGACCGGGGTGGACCTCAGCGCCGGGATGCTCGCCCGGGCGCGGGCCGCCCACCCGCCCCGCGCGGGCGGCCCGGACCCGGAGTGGGTGCGCGCCGACGTACGGGAGCTGCCGTTCCGTACGGAGTTCGATCTCGTGGTGAGCTTCGGGGCGTTCGGGCACTTCCTGCCCGCCGAGCGGCCGGGCCTCTTCGCGCGCGTGCACGGGGCGCTGCGGCCGGGCGGGCTGTTCGCGTTCCCCGTGGTGGCGCCGCCGGTGGTCGGCTCGTCGGCGTACTGGACGCTGTGGGGCTTCGACACGGCGATGCGGGTGCGCAACGCGCTGTGGCGGCCGCGCTTCGTGATGTACCACCGGACCTTCCGGCTGCCCGACGTGACCGCCGGACTGCGCCGGGCGGGCTTCGCCGTGAAGCTCGCGGCGCTGCCCGCGCTGGGCGTGCGCGAGGACGGTGCGCCCCGCTGCCGCCTGGTCATGGCACGCCGCCCCGTGTGAGGCGGGGCGGCGCCGTCGGGGGATGGACCGGATGTGTCACGAACCCTTGCCGACCTCCTTGTTGATCGCCGCGGGGGAGTCGTACTCCTTGTCGGGCATGGACTTCAGGGCGTCCATGACCTTCTTGCTGGCGCCGTGCTCCTCTGCCTGCCGGACGATCTCGTCCTTGGAGGCGGGGTAGCTGACGCCGCCCAGGTTCTTCTGCATCTCGATGGGGTTCACGTCCATGGCGCACGAGTACCACGCGCACGACTTGTCACACTGCCCGGCGTTCCGCAGGGCGAATCCATCACGGTTGCATCACAATGTCGTGTGAAGGTCGGTCAGTGCGGGCATATCCCGCGCGGGGGCGATGTCCCGGTCCGGGACGCCGCCGTTTCAGCCGGCACTTCTTCGCACCACCACCCCCAAGGGAGACGCGCGTCGCCGTTCTCCCCTCTCACCTCATGGCGTCGGAAAGGCAGGTACGCCCATGCTGTTGGCGCATCCCGCTGTGCTTCGAGAGCTCGTTGCCCGGTACGAATCCCTCTGCGCCGCCGCGCAGGAGTGCGCGATCGCGCCGGATCTGCAACGCCGCCTGGACGACGTGACGTACACGCTCTGCGTGACGACCGGCACCCGGAAGCTGGAGCACGCGCTCGCGGCCGCACGGGCCAGGCTGGCCGCGACGGCGGCCGGCTGAGCGAGAGAAGGTTCGGCGGCCCCGGCCCAGGGGTAGACCGGGGCCGCCACGGGTGCCCGCAGGGGAGAGCGGGAACACCCGGCAGCGAACACGCAGGGCGGCGCGAGGAGGGAGCGCCGCCCATCTGTGTTCGGTCAGCGGGCACCGGGCCGCGCCTTGCCGGAGCGGCGGTGCCGTGCGAGCAGTAAATATATATACTGTTGAGTAAGCAAGGGCATGAAAAGTTTCATGCTCGCCGGTGGCCGAAAAAAATCGGCGCCGCCCCGCCGTGCCGGGCCGCCGAAACCATCCACCGCGACGCCGGGCGAACCGCCCGCGCCGACCTGCGGCATCAGTCGTCGATGAAGAAGTCGTGCTGCATCGCGACCTGCTCGTATCCCTCCAACCGCGCCTGCGTGCGCTCCGGTTCGGCATCCGCCATCGCCTGGAGCAGCGCCGCCGACAGCACTCCCGGCGCCGCGTACGAGTCGAACACGAGCCGCGCTCCCGCGGGCGCGGTCAGCGTCACGTCCGCCTCCTCCACCAGCGGTCCCATGGTCAGGTCCGTGACGAGCGCCACACGCAGCCCCGTGCTCCGCGCCGCCCGCACGGCCGCCAGCGTCTCGTTCGCGTGCCGCGGCATCGCGTACGCCAGCACCCAGGAACCGCCCGCCTCCCGCGCCTGGAGCAGCGTGTCGTACGCGACGCTCCCGCCCCGCGCCACCACCCGCACATCGGGGTGGATGCGTCGCGCCGCGTAGGCGAAGTACTCCGCGAGCGACGCCGAGATCCGCAGCCCCACCACCGTCAAGGGAACGGAATGAGCCAGCCGCCGTCCCACCTCCAGCACCTGGCCGGGATCGGCCAGAACCCGTCGCAGGCTCTCCAGGTTCTCGATCTCCGCGTCGATGGCCGCCTGGAGCTCGTTGCGCCGGATCTCCTCCCGAGAGTCGCCCGCCCCCGCGACGGCGCTGAGCGCGATCGGCTGGAGCGCCTCCCGCAGCGCGGGGAACCCCGCGTACCCGAGCGAGGTCGCGAACCGGGTCACCGACGGCTGGCTCACTCCGGCCCGCTCGGCGAGGTCCGTGATCGACAGGAACGCGGCCTCCGTCAGATGGTCCACCAGGTACTGCGCGATCCGCCGCTGGCCCGGCGACAGCCGGTGGCCGGTGAACAGGGCCCGCACCCGCTCGGCCGGCGTCCGCTCCGACTCCGGGGCCTGCAGCCCCGGCGTGATCGCGGCCGCCTGCGCGCGTGCCTGCTGCCCGGATGGCACTGATGGCACGATCCGCCTCCTTCTCGTCCCAATTGCGCACAACATAGCTCACGCCGGACCACCACCTGACAGGACGGACGACCCCGCACCGGAGTGCGCCGCGACCCCCACCGGGCGCATCCTGACTGTGTGACCCGGAACGGCCCTCCCGGCCACGACCCGCCCCGGCACACCGGGTCGGGCGGCGAGGGGAGCGCGACGGAAGACGGCCGCGTCGTCCCCGACGCGCCCGTGCCGCCGCACGCGCCCGAAGCCCCGGGCGCGCCGGCAGTGGCCGGTGGGCCCGTGCCGCCGCACGCGCCCGAAGCGGCTGGTGGGCCCGTGCCGCCGGAGGCACCGGGTACGACCGGAGCGACCGGTGGGCCCTGGGCCGCCCCCAGGCCCCCGGCCGGCGGTGGGTCGGCGCCTGACGCGCACCGCGCCATCGGCTCGCCCGCCACGTCCGGACCCGTCACCGCCGCGTCCGGCTCCCTCGGAGAACCGGCGCCCGATGCTGCCCGGGCCACTGGCTCGCCCGTGGGCGACGTGTCGCCCGGAACCACCGGGGACCTTGGGGTCGCGCACGGAGTCGAAAGCGCCGGGCCCGGAGCACCGCGCACACCGGGCACCACCGGCCGGCCCGCAGCCAGCGCGTCCAGCGCGGCCGATGCGTCCGGCACGTCCGGCACGTCGGACGCGTCCGGTGAGCCCGCGCCGTCGCGGGCGCCCGGGGCCACCGGCCCGGCCGCCACGGGCTGGTCCGGGCCCGATGCGCCCGGGCCCGCCACCGACGCGTCCGGCGTCTTCCGCTGGCCCGCGCCCGAAGCGGCCGGGTCCTCCGGCGATCCCCTGAGCACCCCTGGGGCCGGAACCACCCGCGGGCGGGCACCCGGTGTGCCTGGTGCCGCGCCTGACACGACCGGTGCCGACGCGCGCCCCGCCGCCGACGCGTCCCGCACCGGCGGGCCGTCCGGTGCGGCGGGGGAGGAGCTCGCGCGGGCCCTCGCGGCTGCCACCGTCGATGCCGTCCGGGCCGTCGGCGGCTACGCCGGAGGCGTCTACCTGCGCTCCCGCACCCACGGGCTGCTGCGCCTCGCCGTCCTCGCCGGGCTGCCCGTACGGCTGTTCAGGCCCTGGTGGCGGATGCACATCAACCGCCCGTTCCCCGTCGCCGAGGCGTACCGCTCGGGGCGGCCCGTCCACCTCGCCGACGCCGAGGAGGCCATGCGCCGCTTCCCCCAGCTGATGGCCGGGCTCCCGTACCCCTTCGGCTCCCTGTACGAGCCCCTCGCGGCCGGCCGCGACCGCTACGGCGTCCTCGTCGTCCTGCGCGGTGCCGGGCCCGGGGGGCCCGTGGACGACGCCGACCGGCACCGCCTGCGGGACGTGGCCGCCCGCCTCGAAGCCGTACTCGCCGACCTCGACGCGGGCGGCACGCCCGTCGCCTGGGACCTCGAACCGGCCCCGGTACAGCTCCCCGCGAGCGCCACCCCGCCCGTACGGGTCGGACGCTTCGACTGGCGTCCCGACACGGGCGCCGTCACCGCCGACGCCGAGCTGTGCCGCATCCTCGGCACCGACCCGGACGCCTTCCCCGGCACCGTCGCCGCGCTGGAGGCGCTCCTCGCCCCCGAGGACGTGCACGGCCTGTGGGCCATGGCCCGTCAGGTCATCGACGCCGCCGGCCACCCCGCGCCCGCCTCCCGTCACATGTGGCTGAGCGGCCGCGACGGCCGCCCCCACCTCCTCGAACTGGCCCGCGCCACGTCCCCGGACAGCGACCGGGACCCCGGCCCCGCGCACCTCACCGGCACCCTCGTCGACCCGGGAACCGGCCACGTCGCCGCCACCGCGGCCGACCGGCTGTCCACCGGCGTCCTCTCCGTCGACCGCCTCGGCCGCGTCACCCACGTCAGTCACCGCGCCGAGACCCTCCTCGGCGCCGCACGGACCTCCCTGCTCGGCCGTGTCCTGTGGGACGTGCTGCCGTGGACCGGCCGCCCCGCCTACGAGGACCACTTCCGCACCGCCCTCATCGCCGCCGAACCCGTCCACTTCCTCGCCCACCGCGCCGCCACGTCCTGGCTGTCGGTCTCCCTCCACCCCGACCACGACGGGATGACCGTCGTCCTCACCGCCGTGGACGAACCCTCCTACGCGCCCCACTCCACCGCCGTGCCCGGCGTCGGGCTCGGCTCCCCGGCCGATCGCGCCTCCGTCCTCTACCGGCCCGTCGCCCTCGCCATCGCCCTCACCGAGGCCGTCACCGCCCGGCAGGTCTCCGAAGTGGTCACCGAGGAGCTGCTGCCCGCCTTCGGAGGCCGCCAGCTCGCCATCTACCTGCTCAGCGAACGCCACCTCCACCTCGCCTGGGAGACCGGTTTCCCGCAGGGCTTCCTCGACCGCTTCGACGGCGTGGGCCTCGACGCGCGGCTCCCCGGCGTGGAGACCCTCACCTCCGGGCGTCCCCTTTTCTTCGAGTCCATGCAGCGCCTCGCCGCCGCCTACCCCGGCATCCCCCTGGACGCGCACGTCGGCGCCCGTGCCTTCCTCCCGCTCATCGCCTCGGGCCGACCCGTCGGCTCCTGCATCCTCGGCTTCGACCAGCCGCGCGGCTTCAGCCCCGAGGAGCGCACCGTGCTCACCGCGCTGGCCGGGCTGATCGCCCAGGCCCTCCAGCGGGCCAGGCGCTACGACTCCGAGGCCGCCCTCGCGCGCGGCCTCCAGGACGCGCTCCTGCCGCACCGGCTGCCCCGCCTCGCCCAGGTGGACACCGTCGGCCGCTACCTGCCCGGCACCCAGGGCATGGACGTCGGCGGCGACTGGTACGACGTCGTGGAGACGCCCCGCGGTCTGGTCCTGTCCATCGGCGACGTCCAGGGCCACGGGGTGTCCGCCGCCGCCACCATGGGCCAGCTCCGCAGCGCCGTACGGGCGTTCGCGCTCACCGGACACGACCCCAGCGAGGTCATGAGCGGCACCAACCGGCTCCTCATCGACCTCGACCCCGGCCAGTTCGCCAGCTGCTGCTACGGCGTACTCGACCCCCGCACCGGACTCATCCAGGCCGTACGCGCCGGGCACCCGCCGCCGCTGCTGCGCCACCCGGACGGCCGTACCGAGGTCGTGGACCTGCCCGGCGGCGTCGTCCTCGGCGTGGACCCGGACGCGGCGTACCCCGTCACCGAGCTACGGCTGCCCCGCGGCGGCGTCCTCGCCCTGTTCACCGACGGCCTCGTGGAACAGCCGGGCACCGACATCGACCTCGGCGTCGAACGGCTGCGCGGCGCCCTGTCCACGCTCGGGCCCGGCTCGCTGTCCGCCGCCGCCGACCGGCTCATCGACGTGGCCGCCCACGACGGCGACCGGCCCGACGACATCGCCCTGCTCCTCGCCGCCCGCGGGCCGGCACCCGGCCCCTACGAGGAGGGTGACCGGCCGTGACGGGCACCGACCGCGCACCCCCGGCCGCCCAGGGCGTCGACACCGACCTGCGCGGTCCCCTCGACGTGGCCCGGGCCGCCACCGCCGTACTCGACGGCGACGGCACCGTCATCGGCTGGGGCCCGGCCGCGCAGCGACTCCTGGGGCACACCCCCGGCGAGGTCCTGGGCCGTCCGGTCGGCGCCCTCCTGGTGGACGACCGCCCGGGCGACCACCAGGGCGGCCTCCTCCGGACGAGAGACCGCCGGGCGGCGGTGCGGCGGACCGGCGACCCGCTGGCCGCGGACCCTCCGGCCGGGGCCGGCCTGCCCGGCTCCGCCCGTGTCCGGCGCCAGGTCCTCCGCCTGCGCCACCGTGACGGCCGGGTCGTCCGCGTGGTCGCGGCCACCCTGCCGCTCTCGTCCCACGGCGACACGGGCCCGGACCGGCTCCTGGTCATCGCCGACGCCGAGGAGACCGAGCGCTGGGAGGCCCTCCAGTCGATGCTCCGGGGCCTCGCCACCCAGTCGCCGGTCGGCCTCGCCATCTACGACACGGACCTGCGCGTCGTGTGGACCAACAGCGCCCTCTGTGAGGAGATGGGCACCTCCCAGTACGCCGGGCTCGGCCCGGACGACATGGTCGCCGCAGGGGAGATACTGTCCCCGGGCCACCCGCCCACGCTGGAGGAGACGATGCGCCGGGTCCTCGCCACCGGCGAGGCCGTCACCGAGGTCCACTACCGGGGCCGCCCGCCCGTGGACCCCGACCACGACCACGTCTGGTCCTGCTCGTACTACCGCCTCGCCGACGCCGACGGCACCCGTCTCGGCGTGTGCGAGGAGACCGTGGACATCACCGACCGCTACCTCGCCCAGCAGCGCCTGGACCTGCTCGTCCGGGCCGGCGGGGTCGTCGGCACGACCCTCGACATGAGCCGTACCGCCCGCGAACTGTCCTCCGTCGCCGTCCCGCAGTTCGCCGACGGGGTCACCGTGGACCTCGTGGACGCCGTCCTGCGGGGCGAGCCGCCCACCCCGGGCACCACCGGCGCCGGGCGCCTCGTCCGCGTCTGGGCCACCCCCGGCGAAGGCCCGCCCGCGGGGCGGCACGCCACCGGCACCACACCGGGCGCCCCGGCCGCGCCCGACGGCACCGGCCCCGTACGCGGTACCGGCACCGCCCCCGACCCCGGCGCCCGCCCCGTACCCGACGGCACCGGCCCCGTACCCGACGACGCCCGCCCCGAGCGCGCCCGTCCCGGGCCCGAGCCCGTGCCGTACCCGCCGGACGCCCCGCAAGCACGCTGCCTCGCCACCGGGCGGCCCGTCCTCACCGACGGGCCCGCCGCCACCCTCGTCGTACCGCTGCGCACCGAAGGGGCACCCCTCGGCGTGGTCACCTTCCACCGCGAGGGCCGCCCCGTCCCGTTCGACACGGACGACCTGCCGGTGGCCGACGAGCTCGTCGCCCGCACCGCCGTCTGCATCGACAACGCCCGCCGCTTCACCCGCGAGCACACCGCCGCCCTCTCCCTCCAGCACAGCCTGCTGCCCCGCAACCTGCCCCGCCTCACCGCCGTGGACTTCGCCCACCGCTACCTGCCCGCCGACAGCAAGTCGGGTGTCGGCGGCGACTGGTTCGACGTCATCACCCTCTCCGGCGCCCGCGTCGGCCTCGTCGTCGGCGACGTCGTCGGCCACGGCCTGGGAGCGGCCGCCACCATGGGCCGGCTGCGCACCAGCGTCCGCGTCCTCGCCCGCCAGGACCTCGCCCCCGACGAACTCCTCACCCGCCTCGACGACCTCATCGCCCAGGCCGCCGACGAGGAGGCCGCCACCCCCGGCTCCGTCACCGGCGCCGTCCCGCCGGGGCCCGCCCGCGGCCCCGACGACATCCCCGACGACCAGGCCGTCGGCGCCACCTGCCTGTACGCCGTGTACGACCCGGTCACCGGCGTCTGCCGCATGGCCCGCGCCGGACACCCCGCGCCCGCCGTCCTCGACGCCGCGCACGGCACGGTCACCGTCCCCGACGTACCCGGGGGACCGCCCCTCGGCCTCGGCGGACTGCCCTTCGAGACCACCGAGCTCCACCTCCCGGAGGGCAGCCTCGTCGCCCTCTTCACCAACGGCCTCGTCCACGGCCGAGCCCGCGACTCCGAGAACGGCCTGGACGAGCTGTCCGCCCTCCTCGCCGACCACCAGGGCCGCCCCCTCCCCGAACTGTGCGACCGGGCCGTCACCGCGCTCCTCCCCGGACCCTTCGAGGACGACGCCGCGCTCCTCCTCGTCCGCACCCGTCTGCTGAGCGCCGACCGCATCGCCACCTGGGACCTCGGCACCGGGCCCGAGGAAGTCGGCCGCGCCCGCGCGCTCGCCGCCCGCCGGGCCACCGACTGGGGCCTTGGCGAACTGGCCTTCACCACCGAGATCGTCGTCAGCGAACTCGTCACCAACGCCCAGCGCTACGCCTCGGGCCCCGTCCAGCTGCGGCTCATCCAGGACCGCACCCTCATCTGCGAGGTCTCCGACACCGGCCACACCGCGCCCCATCTGCGCCGCGCGGCCATGGACGACGAGGGCGGACGCGGACTGTTCCTCGTCGCGCAGATGACCCAGCACTGGGGCACCCGCTACACCGCCACCGGCAAGACCATCTGGGCCGAGCAGGCGCTCCCGCCGCCCTGACCGGCCCCGACCGACAACACCGAACGGTCCGGCGGTCCGATCCTGTACGGCCCCTGCCCGGGTTTGCCGCCCCCGCCCGTCGGCAACCCGGAGGGCGACCCCTCGCGCGTACCGCCGGGGGACGAGGAAGCCGCTGGAAACGCCGGGAGGCACGTCATGGCAGCGTCCGACCAGATCAGCGCCGAGCTGTGGGACGAGTTCCACACCGTCGTCAACATGACCTCGCGCGAGCTCCAGGAGTGGCTGAGCACCACGGCAGCCGACGAGAAGACCGAGGAGGTGCCCGACCGGGCAGGGCCGCGCACCGGCCGCCGCGTCCTGGAGATCCTCGGCAAACGGCGCACCGACCTCACCGAGGACGACGTCGCCGTCATGCGCCGCGTCTGCGACATCGTCCGCTCC
Organism: Streptomyces thermolilacinus SPC6; assembly: GCF_000478605.2. Lineage (GTDB taxonomy): Bacteria > Actinomycetota > Actinomycetes > Streptomycetales > Streptomycetaceae > Streptomyces > Streptomyces thermolilacinus. Next base: position 6,149,280 of record NZ_ASHX02000001.1, read on the forward strand.
CAGCGCGGCCCGGACCTGGAACCGACGGCCGGCGGCGCCGACTGGCGGCACGGCCTGATGAACATCGGCCACGACCCGCTGAAGCCGGCCTGAGTGGCGCCCCCGTGCGCCTCGCTCACGTCCGCCCCACCGACCCCGGATACCTCCGCGTCCGCCACGGGCGCGGATTCCGCTATCTGGACCAGCACGGCCACCCCTTGCGCGACCCGGCCGAACGGGAGCGGATCAAGGCCCTCGTCATCCCGCCCGCCTGGCGGGACGTCTGGATCTGCGTCAAGCCCAACGGCCACCTCCAGGCCGTCGGCACCGACGCCGCCGGACGCCGCCAGTACCTGTACCACCCCGTCTTCCGGGCCCGGCGGGAGCAGGCCAAACACGAGCACGTCCTGGAGGTCGCCGAGGCGCTGCCCCGCGTCCGGGAGGCCGTCGAGGCGGGCCTCGCCACCCGGGGCCTGACCCGCGAGCGGGTCCTCGCGACCGCGGTACGCCTCCTGGACCTGGGGTTCTTCCGCATCGGCAGCGAACGCTACGCCGATCGCCACCAGACGTACGGGCTGACGACCCTGCTGCGCGACCACTCCGCCGCCACCCGCCGCGAGGTCGTCCTCAGCTACCCCGGCAAGCACGGCAGGCAGCTCGTCCACGCCGTCGCCGACCCACCCACCCTGCGCGCCCTCACCGCGCTCATCCGCCGACGCGGCGGCGGCGACCGGCTCCTGGCCTACTGGGAGCATCGCGCCTGGCACGACCTGACGGGCGCGGAGGTCAACGCGTACCTGCGGGAACTCGCCGGGGTCGAGGTCACCGCGAAGGACTTCCGCACCTGGCACGCCACCGTCATGGCGGCCGTCGCGCTCGCCGTCTCCCGGCCCGTCGCCCACAGCGAGACCGCGCGCCGCCGCGCCATCACCCGCGCCGTCCGCGAGGTCGCCGACTACCTCGGCAACACGCCCGCCGTCTGCCGCGCCTCCTACATCAACCCGCGCGTCGTCGAGCTGTACGAGGAGGGCGTCACCGTCGCCGCCGCGCTGCCCCGGCTCGGCGCCGACGGGCCGTACGGGGTGCCCGCCACCCACGGCCCCGCCGAGCGGGCCGTGCTGCGCATGCTGCGCGACGGCCGCCCGCCCGACTGAGCACCACGCGGCACGGACGGGGGAGGCAAGGGCGCGGCTACGGCCAGGACGGCTCGCGGCGCGGCACGACCACGATCTCGCCCGCCACGCTGCCGTCCGGCACCGACAGCGCGTACAGCACGGCGTCGGCGACGATGTCGGGGCTCTGGAGCATCGACACGTCCGTGTCCGGGAAGCGGTCCATGATGAACGGCGTCTCCATGCCGCCCGCCACGATCCCCGTCACGCCGATGCCCGGGCAGTCCCGCTGCGCCTCCTTGAACAGCGTGTGCGTGAACGCCCGCAGCCCGGTCTTGCCCGCCGCGTACGGCCCGGCCTCCGTCCAGGTGCGGTTGGCCGCCGTGGACAGGATGTTCACGATGTGGCCGCCGCCCCGCGCGATCATCCGCCGGTAGGCCTCCAGGCACAGGTACACCGGGCCGAGCAGGTTCGTCTGGACCACCCGTGTGACCTCGTCGGCCGTCAGGTGCTCGATCGGCTTGGACACGTCGACGGCCGCGTTGTTCACCAGCACGTCCACCGCCCGGCCCGATCCGTCGAGCTCGCGGAACACCCCGGCCACCGCGTCCGGGTCGCGCACGTCCAGCTCCACGAACCGCGCCTCGCCGCCGTCGCCGTTCAGCTCGTCGCACAGCTCCCGCGCCAGTTCCTTGCGCACGTCCGCCACCAGGACCGACGCGCCCGCCCCGGCCAGCCGCCGCACGATCGAGGCGCCCAGGCCCCGCGCGCCGCCGGTCACCAGGGCCTGCCTGCCGCGCAGGTCGACCCGCACTCCACTGCTGCCCATGCCGCAGCCTCCGCCTTCCTCGGGGTGCACTGACTCTCCACTGTGACCCACCCGACACTTTCCGGCACCCTGGCCGCTTCCTGTGAGCAAGCCCACGGTTTGGCCGAATCCCCACCGCCGCACGGGTGTTGCCTCTCCCCGTGCCGTCCGGCGGAGGCGCGGGAGGCCCACGTCACGGTGGCACGGGGCGGGAACTGCCACCATGGTCGGCGCACGTTCCCGGTGGAGCGGCAGCGCGGGCCGGGCCCGTGCGGACACCCCGCCGCGATCCGCCATTCGAGCCCCCTCCATCACCTTGCCTTCTTCCTCCCCGGTCACCGCGCCCGCCGCCCCGCCCGCCGCTCTTCCCGCCGCCGACACGTCGCCGTGGCGTTCGCTCAGGTACCGCAGCATGCGCTGGTGGTCCGTCGCGAACTTCGTCTCCAACGCCGGTACGTGGATGCAGCTCACCGTGCAGAACCTGCTGGTCCTCCAGATCACCGGCTCCGCCGCCGCGACTGGCCTGTCCCTGTCCGTCCAGGCCGCGCCCGGCCTGCTGATGGGCATGGCGGGCGGCGCCCTCGTGGACCGCTGGCCCCGCAAGCTGACCGCCGCCGTCAGCCAGGCTCTGCTCGGCCTGGTCGCGTTCACCACCGCGTTGCTGGTGGCGTTCGACCATCTGAACCTGGGCGTGCTGATGGCGCTCGCCGCCGTCACCGGCCTGATCGCCACGGTGGACGGGCCCGCCTGCGCGCTGCTCGGCAACGACCTGGTGCGCGCCGACGACGTGCCGTCGGCCATCGGGGTCGGCTCCCTCGTCCACAACGCGGGGCGCCTGGCGGGCGCCGGTCTCGCGGGTCTCACGGTCGCCTTCCTGGGCACCGCGTCGGCGTACGCGGCGAACGGGCTGTCGTTCCTGTTCGTGACGGCGGTCATCCCGTTCCTGCGGCCCGTCCGCGAGCCCGCCCCGCCGGTGCCCGCCGGGAAGTCCGTACCACCGGTGCCCGCGGGGGAGCCCGTCACCCGGAGCGGCGACGACGGCCCGATGGGCGTACGGGAGGGCCTGGCGTTCTTCGCCCGCCGCCCACGCCTGGTCGGCCTGGCGGTCATCTCCGGGGTCAGCGCCGTGTTCGGACGCAACTACGGTCTGACGCTCGCCGTCCTCGTCACCGGACCGCTCGCCGGGGGCGCCGCGGCGTTCGGCACCGTGTCGACCGTCCTCGCGGCCGGCGGCATCGTCGGCGCCGTCCTGGGCGCCCGGCTGCGCAGGCCGTCCGTACGGCTCGTCGGCACGCTCGCCGCCGTCGGCGGCCTCCTCCAGGTCGCCGCCGGCCTCTCACCGTCGCTGGCGGTGCTGCTGGTACTGGTCCTGCCGATGGCGGTGGCCGAGTCGGTGTCCGACACGGCCGGTACGACGGTGCTCCAGACCGACCCGCCGCCGCACCTGCGGGGCCGGGTGCTGGGCGTGTGGGGCAGCATCCGTACGGTGTGGAGCCTCGCCGGGCCGCCGGCGCTGGGGCTGCTCATGGAGCTGGCCGGCGCACGGGGCGCGCTGATGCTGGGCGGACTGACGATCGCGGCCGTCGTCGTGGCGGGCCGCGTCACCCACGCCCGCCGCGCCCCCGCCCCGGTCCTCCTCAAGAACCCGGCCCCCACGCCCCCGCCCCGGTCCTCCTCAAGAACCCGGCCCCCACGGTCCCCCACCCCACCCTGAGCACAGCAGCCTGACCCTGCGAGTTGCCCCGCGCCCGTCACGCGCGGGGCAACTCGCAGGGCGCCCTGGTCCCTGAGCGCAGGCCCCCGGTACGCCTCGGCCCGCTCCCCGGGTGTGCCCGCCCGGGCATCGGCCCCTGCGAGTCGGCCCCCGCGCTGCACGGCAGCTTCCGCTGTGGGCAGGCGTTCCGCAAGGCGGAACGGGTGGGCACAGCGGACCTGCCGGGTGCCCGTACCGGCGCCCGCCGCACAGGTGCGGGACGCCTGCCCACAACTGGCTGTGTGCCGCCTCCGCCCACAACGGGCGGGAGCCCGGCCGTGTCGGCCTCGCACGAGGGCGCACCCCCGGGCGAAGGTCTCGGCTCCGCTCGCCCGGGAGGACCCCCATCGCCCCTAGCGGCCAGCTGCCCCCGACTGGGCGGGGCCGAGGACTGGTGCGTGACCTCCCGGGGGCGCCCTGGCCCAGGGCCTCGGCGATAGGCCGGGTACGAGGCGGCGCGCCTCGTACGTGTGCGGGCCCGCCGTCGTCAGCTCGGCGGGGACCCCCGGGACGGGGTGGCCGTCAGCCGGGGGCCGGGCGGGAGGCCGCGCGGGCCGCGCGGTGGGCCAGGAGCGTCGTGGAGCGGCCGTCCAGGTACGGCAGGACCACCGCCTGCCCGCCCCAGGCCCGTAGGACCTCCGCCTCCGGCAGGTCCTCCGCCGAGTAGTCGCCGCCCTTCACCCACACGTCCGGCTTCAGCCGCGTCAGCAGCTCCGCGGGCGTGTCGCCGTCGAACACCGCGACCGCGTCCACGCTGCCCAGACCGGCCAGTACCCGCGCCCGGTCCGCGATCGGGTTCAGCGGCCGCCCAGGGCCCTTCAGCCGCGTCACCGACTCGTCGGAGTTGACGCACACGATCAGGCAGTCGCCGATCCGCCGCGCGCTCTCCAGCAGGCCCACGTGCCCGGCGTGCAGCAGGTCGAAGCAGCCGCCCGTCGCGACCACCGTCCCGCCCCGCGCCCGCACCCGCGCGGCCAGGGCGAACGGGTCGGTGACCGGAGGCTCGTGCCGTCCCCGCTCCGACGGGGCCCGCCACAGCGCCGGGTTGCCCGCGCCGCCCGCCGCGACGAAGGCCGCCGCCTCCGCGACGCCCCGCTGCACGGCCTCCTCGGGCAGCGCCCCGTCGGCCAGCGCGGCCGCGGTCGCCGCGGCGAAGCAGTCGCCCGCGCCGCACGGGTCGCCGGACGCCCGGTAGGGGGCCGGGACGAGCATCGGCGTCCCCGTGTCGGGCCCCGGCCGCGTCAGCAGCACGCCCCGCTCGCCGAGGGTGACCGCGACGGTCGCCGCCCGCCACCGCTCCGCGAGGCCGGAGCCGCGCCGCGCGTACGCCCGCAGGGACTCGCCGGCCACGCCGGGGCTGAGCGCCCGCGTCTCGGCGGCGTTCGGCGTGACGATCCGCACCCCGGGCACGGGCGCCCCGCCGCGCGGGTGCGGGTCCCACACGACCGGCACGCGCGGCGCGATGGCCGCCAGCACGTCCCGTACCGCGCCCGCCGTGTGCCGCCCGTAGTCCGCGACCAGCACCGCGTGCGCGTCGGCCAGCGCCTCGCGCACGGCGTCGCCCGGCTTGCCCGGGTCGCCGCCGCCCCGGTCGATCCGCACCAGCGGCCTGCCGGAGGCCAGCACCCGGGTCTTGACCGGCAGCGTGCCCCGCAGCGGCAGCTCCACCAGCCGCACCCGGCCCTCCAGGGAGCCGCGCACCGCGTCGCTCGCCGGGTCCTCGCCGAGCGCCGTCACCAGCACCACCTCGCGCCCGCCGCGCGTGGCCAGCGCGGCGGCGAGACCGGCGCCGCCGGGCCGCCGGTGGTCGCCCGTCACGTCCACGACCGGCGCGGGGGCGTCGGGCGTGAGCCGGGTGGAGACGCCCTCGATGTCCTCGTCGAGCAGCGCGTCCCCGACGACCACCAGCGGCCTGCGGGCGTTCATGACATCCTCCGCCGCGCCGCGGCCGGTGCGAAGGACCCGGACGCCCCGCTGGTCCTCCAGTGCGGGCCCGTCTCGACGGCCGTGTCGAAGCACTCGCACAGCACGTGCACCGCCACCAGGTGGGTCTCCTGCACGGTCGCCGTCGACGCGGCGTCCACGCACAGCGCCTCGTGCGCCGCCTCGGCCAGCGGGTTCGGCGCGGGCCCGGTCAGCGCCCACACCCGCAGCCCGGCGGACCGGGCGGTCGCGGCGGCGGCGATCAGGTTCCCGCTCCGCCCCGACGTGGACAGCATCAGCAGGACGTCGCCGGGGCGGCCGTGCGCGGCGACCTGACGCGCGTACACCTGGTCGAAGCCGTAGTCGTTGCCGATCGCGGTGAGGCTGGACGTCTCGGCGTGCAGGGAGATCGCCGAGTACGCGGGCCGCTCGCGCCGGTACCGGCCCACCAGCTCGGCCGTCAGGTGCTGCGCCTGCGCGGCGCTTCCGCCGTTCCCGGCGGCCAGCAGCCGCCCGCCGCCCTGGAGGACGACCGCCAGGCGGGAGCCCCAGCGGGCGATCACGTCCAGGTGGTCTCGGCGGAACCGGCCGACGGCGTCCTCCAGCGACGCGCAGTGCCGCCGGGCCGCCTCCCGGGCCGCGAGCGGAAGCGCGTCGTGCGCGCTGCCGGGGAGTCCGTCGTGCGCGCCACGCGGAAGACCGTCGCGCGCGCTGTCCGGAAGGCCGTCCGGGAGGCCGTCGGGGAACTCTTCGGGGAGGGAGAAATCGCTCATGTGTGTTCGGGCGCCTGTTCCGGCGGACGGCCGCGGCGGACCCGCACCTCCTTCGTCGTTCGACTTCGGCTCCTGGCCGGTGACCGATCGGCCGCCGACCGGTGACCGGCCGGTGGTCTCAGGCCGCGTCCGTGACGGTGGGCCGGGCGGCGCGCACCTGCGCGTACACGGCCTCGGTGGCCGCCGCGACGCGCTTCCAGTCGTACCGGCCGAGCACGCGCCGCCGCCCGGCCGCGCCGCACGCGGCCCGCAGCTCCGGGTCGGCGAGGAACTCCGCCGCGGCCCGCGCCAGCGCCGCCGGGTCACGGGGCGGTACGAGCCGCCCGCATCCGGGGTCGGCGACCGTGTCGAGCTGGCCGCCCACGGCGGTGGCCACCACGGGGCGCCCACAGGCCATGGCCTCCAGCGGCACGATGCCGAACGGCTCGTAGTCCGCCGGGCACACGACCACGTCCGCGCTCCGCAGCAGCGGCGCCACGTCGTCGCGGGACACCGCGCCGAGGAACCGCACCCGGTCCGCGACCCCCGCGAGCCGGGCCACCCTGCGCAGCCGCCGCACCTCCGGGTCGGCGTCGAGACCGTCCGGCGGCGGGCCGCCCACGATCACCAGCTCCGTCTCGGGCAGCCGGGACAGTGCCACGATCGTCACGGCCGCGCCCTTGCGGGGCACGAGCCGCCCGAGCTGGAGCAGCCGGTGCCGGGCCGGGCCGCGCGGGGCGGCCGGACCGGCGGGGGAGAACTGCGCGGGGTCCACGCCGCACGGCACGACGCTCACCCGCTCCGGCCCGATGCCCATGCGCCGCAGTTCGCGGACCTCGTCCCGGCAGGTCGCGACGACCCGGTCGCAGGCGAGGCCCACCTCGCACTCGGCGCCGATCCGCTCGGGCGGGCTCGTGTCGGCGGCCTTCTGGTGGCGCCGCTTCACCGTGCCCAGCGCGTGGTACGTGTGCAGCAGCGGCACCCGCAGGGAGCGCGCGGCCCGTACGGCGGCGATCCCGGACATCCAGAAGTGCGAGTGCAGCACGTCGGGCGGCCGCTCCTCCAGAACACGCGCCATGTACCGGCCGAACGCCTCCATGTACGGCAGCAGCTCGTCCTTCGGCACCGGCTCGGGCGGGCCCGCCGGGACGTGGTGGACGACCACGCCGGGCCGCATCCGCACCTCGTCGGGCAGCAGCGGGTCGTCGCGGCGGGTGAACACCGTCACGTCGTGGCCGCGGTCGGCGAGCGCCCCGGCGAGCCGCGCGACGTGCACGTTCTGCCCGCCCGCGTCCACGCCTCCCAGCGCGGCGAGGGGGCTCGCGTGCTCCGATACGAGCACCACCGACAGGGGTTCCACGGGGCCGTGGCCGGTCATGAGCGCACCTCCGTCAACACGCGCTCCCAGTCGTCCAGGAAGCGCTTGAGCCCGTACCGTTCGAGGGCGGCCTGCCGGGCCCTGGCGCCGTCCTCGGCGGCCGCGTCCGGCTCCTCCAGATAGCGGCGGGCGGCCGCCGCCAGCACCTCGGGCCGGGTCGAGAGGGTCCCGGCACCGGCCGGGACCGCCTCCACCGCCTCCGTGGTGGCCAGCGCCACCACGGGCATGCCCAGGTGCATCGCCTCCAGCAGCGACAGGCCCAGCGACGTCCACCGCACCGGGTGCAGGTACAGCCGCCGCTCCGCCATCGCCGCGTGCAGGTCCCGCTGCGGCAGGTCCCGCGCCCGGCACCGCTCCTCGGGCACGCCCAGATGCGCGGCCAGGCCCTCGGTGCGCATCCCGAACACGTCGAGCGGCGCCGCATCCGACAGCGCGGGCAGCAGGTCCGTGCCGGTGTAACGGGCGCGCCGCACGGGCTCGTTGACGACGACCGCCGCACGGGGGAGCCGGCCCGTGTACAGGTGGCCGGGGTCCACGATGCCGTGCTCGATCACCTCGGTGCGGGCCCTGCCGCTGTCCCAGAACAGCCGGTTGAAGTGGGTGACGTGGACGAGGGTCAGCCCGTCCCGGTCGGCGCACGGGTGGCGCGTGTCGGGCACGTTCCCGTCGGGCGCGTTGTGCTCCAGGTACACGACGGGCACGTCACGGCCGGGGCGGCGCCCGCCGAGCCAGCGCTCGGCGAGCGCGAACTCCTCGGGCCGCTGGAGGAGCACCACGTCCACCGGCTCGTCCCCGAGCTGTTCGGGTGTCACCTCCCGTACGGTGTCGGGCCAGCTGAAGGTCTGGGCGCGGCCCCGCCCGTCGGGCCCCCAGCCGGGCAGCACGGGGACGAGGTAGGTGTGCGGGCCCTGGACGAACGCCGTCGTCCAGGAGCCGTGGACGTGCCAGAGCAGGATGTTCACCGCGCCGACCTCCTCACCGACTGGGAGTCCTGCGAGTCCGCCGTGAAGAACGCGCCCCGGCGCACCGCGTACGGGCCGATGGCCAGCAGGTCCACCGGCGTGGAGCCGAAGCACTCCAGCGCGTCGCGCGGGTCGTCCACCATGGGCCGTCCCGCGGTGTTCAGGCTCGTGTTCACCACTACCGGCAGGCCCGTGCGCCGTTCGAACTCCTCCAGCATCCGCGCGACCAGCGGTTCGGCCCGCCGGTCCACGGTCTGGATGCGAGCGGTGCCGTCGACGTGGACGACGGCCGGGATGCGGTCGCGCCACTCGGGCGCCACCTCGTGCACGAACAGCATGTACGGGCTGGGCAGTCGCCCCGTGAAGATCTCCGCGGCCCGTTCGGCGACCACCATCGGCGCCACCGGCCGGAACTGCTCGCGGCCCTTCACGTCGTTGAGCCGCTCCAGGTTCCCCGCGTGCCCGGGGTGGGCCAGCAGCGAGCGGTGGCCGAGCGCCCTCGGGCCGTACTCCGAACGCCCCTGGAACCAGGCGACGACCGCGTTGTCCGCGAGCGCCTCCGCGACGGTCGCCGCGATGTCCGGCGGCCGTTCGAACGGCACCTGCGCCGTCTTCAGCCAGGCGCCCAGCTCCGCGTCGGACCAGTCGCGGCCCAGGTCGGCGCCGCCCATCGGCGCCACGTCGTCCCCGGCGCCCGCCGCGAGCAGCATGGCCCCGCCCAGTGCCGTACCGGCGTCACCGGCGGCCGGCTGCACCCACACGCGGGAGAAGGGGCCCTCGCGCGCGATGCGGGCGTTCGCCACGCAGTTGAGGGCCACGCCCCCGGCGAGCGTCAGCAGCGAGTCGTGGGTCCGGCCGTGCAGCCAGCGCACCAGGTCCAGCAGCGTCTCCTCCAGGACCGCCTGGGCGCTCGCCGCCAGGTCCGCGTGGTCCTGCGTCCACGCCTCCTCCGGGCCGCGCGGCGGGCTCAGCTCCCGCCACGGCACGCCCGCCGCGCGGAACCCGCCGTCACCGGTCGGGTACACGTACCGGCGCAGCTCCTCGAGCATGCGGGGGCGTCCGTACGAGGCGAGCGCCATCACCTTGAACTCGTCGGAGGAGCGCAGGAACCCGAGGTGCTCGGTCAGCTCCTCGTACACCAGGCCCAGCGAGTGCGGCAGGTCCTGCGCGGCCAGCGGCTCCAGGCGGTTCCGGACGCGGCGGGCCGCCAGGTGCGAGGCCCGCTCACCGCGCCCGTCCAGGACGAGGACGGAACTCGTGTCCGCCCCCGCCTCCTCGGTCGCGAACGCCCCGGACGCGGCGTGCGCCATGTGGTGCGGCACGAACCTGACCGCCTCGGGGTCGAGTCCGGGCAGCGCCGTCCTCAGGAACCGGGGCGCCTCGCGCGCGTAGGTGAGCCGCAGATGGTCCCACGGGTCGTCGAGGCCCATCTGGTCGGCGGGCCGGGCGAGCGCCGGGTCGAACGAGTACGCGACGGCGTCCAGGTCCTGCGGGCGCAGCCCGGCCCGTTCAAGGCACCAGGCGGCGGCCTTCTCCGGGAGTTCCCAGGCGGAGAAGGGCAAGGGGCGTTTACCGTGCTTGCGCCGGGAGAAGCGTTCCTCCTCGGCTGCGGCGACCACGCGTCCGTCGACGACCAGCGCGGCGGCGGGATCGTGGAAGAGGGCGTTGATTCCGAGAATGCGCATGGGCTACCTGTCTTTCGGCGCGCCGGGGGAGGGCGACAGCGGGGAAGCGGAACAGGAAGAGGGGCCTTCAGGGCGGAGGGACGACGGTCGGTCAGGTGCCGGGCGCGGTGTCGGCCGCCCTGTCGGCGCGGAACCATTCGATGGTCCGCCGCAGCCCGTCCTCGACCGGGACGCGCGGCTCCCACTGGAGCTTGTCGCGGGCCAGCGTGATGTCCGGGCAGCGCACGGCCGGATCGTCGGTGGGCCGCTCGATGTACCGGATCTCCGAGCGGGAACCGGCCAGTTCGATGATCAGCCGGGCCAGCTCCAGCATGGTCGTCTCGGCCGGGTTGCCGATGTTCACCGGGCCGCGCAGCCCGTGCGCGGCGGCGGCCAGGATGCCCCGTACCGTGTCGTCCACGTAGCACAGCGACCGGGTCTGGAGACCGTCGCCGGTGACCGTCAGCGGCTCACCGGCCAGCGCCTGCCGCACGAACGTCGGCACGGCCCGCCCGTCGTGGCCGCGCATCCTCGGCCCGTACGTGTTGAACAGCCGGACGATCCCCACGTCCGTGCCGTACGTCTCCGCCTGGGCGGTCGACAGCGCCTCCGCGAACCGCTTCGCCTCGTCGTACACGCTGCGCGGGCCGACCGGGTTGACGTTGCCCCAGTACCGCTCGTTCTGCGGGTGCTGCTGCGGGTCGCCGTACACCTCCGACGTGGAGGCCAGCAGGAACCGCGCCCCCGCCCGGTGCGCCAGCTCCAGCGCGTGCCGCGTGCCGAGGCTGCCCGCGTCCAGCGTGTGCAGCGGCAGCCGCAGGTAGTCCGCGGGCGACGCGGGCGACGCGAAGTGCAGCACCAGGTCCGGCGGGCGGCCCACCTCGAACGGCTCCGAGACGTCCGCCTCGAGCAGCGTGAACTCCGGGTGCTCCAGCAGCGGGGACACGTTCTCCCGCCTGCCGGTGCTGAAGTCGTCCACGCACGTCACGGCCGTACCGGCGGCCAGCAGCGCGGAGCACAGGTGGGACCCGACGAAGCCTGCGCCGCCCGTGACGACGGCGTGCTGCCAGCTCCGGGCGAAGGTGTTCATACGGTCTCCTCGTTCGACGGTCTACGGTCTCCTCGTTCGACGGTCATGGCGCCACGGTCTCCGTGATCAGCAGGTCCGTCAGGGTGGGCATCCCGCCCTCGGCGAGCGCCCTGCGCTGGAGATCCGCCGATGTGCCCTGCTGGAGCAGCCGGTGCACCAGCGAGGTCACCTCGCGGGTGTCCCCGGCCTCCTCCAGCGCAGGGGTCACGGAGTCGAGCAGGCGGACGAGCACGTCCCCGGCCCGGCGCGCCCTGCCCTCCGGGTCGATCAGAAGCTCGCTCAGTCCGTACCGCGCCGCGTACCAGTTCGCGGCCTGAAGCCGCTCGGGAGGGCAGTCGGGCAGCGGCTCCCCGGCTTCCTCCGCCCGAAGGGCCGTGGTCACCATGGCCCGGATCAGCCCCGCGAACATCACCGCGGCGTCCGCCCTCAGCTGCACGTCAGGGCAGCGGACCTCCAGCGTCGGATAGCGCTCCGACAGCCGGGCCTGCCAGTAGATCTGGCCGGTGTCGGAGATCACCCCGGAGTCGAGCAGGGTGCCCACGCGCCGGTCGTGGTCGGCGGCGTCGGCGAAGGCCGGTGGCGGGCCGCTCACCGCCCACCTGCCGTAGATCACGGTCCGCCAGCTGGCGAAGCCCGTGTCGTGCCCGTCCCACAGCGGCGAGTTGGACGACATCGCCACCAGCACGGGCAGCCAGGGCCTGATCCGGTTCAGCACGGCGACGGCCGCGTGCCGGTCGGGCACCGCGACATGCACGTGCATGCCGTTCACCAGCTGCTCGTCCACCAGCTGGGGCGCCTGCGACCGCATCGCCAGGTAGCGGGCGCTCTCCGTCACCGCCACGGGACCGGGACCCCGGTACGGGGCGGTGCCCGTCGCCACGATCCGGCACCCGTTCTTCTCCGCCGCGGTCCCCAGCGCGTGCCGCAGCCGCAGCAGATGGCCGCCGACCTCGTCCAGGTCCGAGCAGACGGGGGTGGCCACCTCGACCTGGGACTGCAGGAGCTCCGACTGGACCTCCTGGTCCTCCACGATCGGGCCCAGACCCGCCGCCCTGCGCACCTCGTCAGCGAGGGGCACCGGCAGGCAGGTGACCGGATCGACGAGGAAGTACTCTTCCTCGACCCCAACTGTGATCATGTGCCGGCGGGTACCCGCAAAACTCAGAGCGAACCGGCACATACGGTACGAAGCGCTTCCCTCACCCGATCAGCGGACAGACGCTCCCGAGCGGGCCTCGCCCTCCGGGAGCCCCTCGGTCCCCGGCGCGGTCCCACGCCGTCCGGCACGCGCCCGGACGGCGCCCTCCACCCGCCGCGCCGCCGCCTCGACGCGCGGCGGCAGCCGGCGCCGGGCCCGCAGCGCCGCCGGAAGCCGCTCCAGCACCCCGCGCAGCGCCTCCCGCGCCTCCGGGTCCCGCCGCGCGTCCGCCGCCAGGGTGCCGGTCCGCCGCACCGCCACCGACAGCGGCCGCCGCAGCCACGCCGTCAGCACGGCGTTGCGCCGCATCACCGCGCGCCGCCCGTCCCGCACGCCCCCGACCGGGCTGTGCACGGCCACCACCTCCGGGCAGTGGCACACCGCCCAGCCGCACGCCTCCAGGTCGTACGCGAGCAGCTGCTCCTCCCCGGCGAAGAACACCACCGGGTGGTAGCCGCCCGCCTCCAGGAACGCCTCGCGCCGCGCGACCGCCGCGCACGCCAGGAAGCCCAGCACCCGCGTCCCCGGCAGCCCGTGCTCCCGCTCCAGCGGCGACGCGGCCAGCTCCGCGTTGAGCGGGTCGTCCCGCCCCTCGTCCCCGACCCGCACCGCCGCCGCGACCAGACCCAGCCGCGGGTGGGCGTCCAGCAGCCGCTCCGCCGTCGCCAGCGCGCCAGGCTCCCACCACGAGTCGTCGTCGCTGAACGCCACATACGGCGTACGGGCGTGCCGGGCGCCGAGCGTGCGGCCGACCGCGCCGAGGTTCCGGCCGGGGGAGACCAGCGTCACCTCGGGGTGGCGGGCGGCGACCGCGTCGGCGGTGCCGTCCGTCGAGCCGTTGTCGACGACCACCACGGGCGGCCGCTCGGGCAGCGCCGCGAGCCGGTCCAGGCTGTGCAGCAGCTGGTCGCGCCGGTCGCGGGTGATGACGACGACGGTCGTGCGGGAAACGGCCTCGTACGGGCCGGCGGTACCGGGCTCGGCGGCGCGGGACTCGGCGGTACGGGGCTCGTGGGCGGTCACGTCCGGGACACCTCCAGGTGGGGGAGCAGGGCGGTGAGGACCTCGTCCGGCCCGATGCGCAGCAGCCGCGGGTCCGGCGCCCCGCCGTGCGGGTCGCCCGGCGGGCCCGGGTGCCACAGCGCCACGTGCCGCGTACCCGGCGGCGGGCCCCACAAGCGCGGCGGCACGGGCCCGAACAGCGTCACCGACGGCGCCCCGTACGCGACGGCGACGTGCGCGATGCCCGTGTCGCCGCTCACCACGGCCGCCGCCCCGGCGCACAGCGCGGCGAGCCGCCCGTACGGCAGCCCGCCCGCGAACACGTCCTCGTCGCCGAGCCCCGCCGCCCCCGCCACCCGCGCCAGCAGTCCGTCCTCGCCCGGCCCGCCGGTCAGCACCGCCCTGTGGCCGTGCCGCCGCACCTCCCGTACGACCTCCGCGTACCGCTCCGGGGGCCACCGCCGGGCCGGGGCGTCGGCGCCGGGGTGGACCACCACCGCGCCGGGCGCCGGGGACGGCTCGCCCGGCGGCGGCAGGCGCAGGTCGCCGGGGTCGGCCGGGACGCCGTACCACTCCAGCAGCCGGCACCAGCGGGCCCGCTCGTGCTCGTCCGCGCTCCACACCGGGCCCTCGACGTGCGGGGTCCCCGGATGGGCGAAGGCCAGCAGCCTGCCCGGCCCGGTCCGCTCGAGCACCAGGTGGCTGGACGGGCCCTTGCCGTGCAGGTCCACGGCCACCTCCGGCGGCGGCCCCCGCCACGGCAGCCGCACCGGCACGGCCCTGCCGGGCGCCGACGCGGGCAGCAGCGTGTCCACCGCGTCGACGGCCGCCACCACGTCGGCCAGCGCCCTCGGCGCGGCGAGCACCACCTCGTATCCGGGGAGACCGCGCCGCACGGCCCGCAGCGCGGGCACCGCGGCCAGCAGGTCACCGAGCCCGAGCGCCCGCAGCACCAGGACCCGGGGCCTCACTCCGCCGCCTCCAGCAGCTTCCCGACGGCCGCCACCACGTCCTCCGCCGTCACCCCGTCCAGGCACGGATGGCCCGGCACCGGGCACTCCCGGGCCCGCGACCCGGCGCACGCGGCGTCCTGGTCGCCGAGCAGCACATGCGGCACGCCGTACGGGCCCCACCGCTCGGCCGGGACCACCGGCGAGAACAGCGACACGACGGGGGTGCCCACCGCCGCCGCCAGGTGCGCGGGGCCGGTGTTGCCGGTCACCACCACCCCCGCCGCCGCGAGGACCGCCGCCAGCTCGGGCGGGCGGGTGCGGCCACCGAGGTCCACGCCGTGGCGGCCCGCGACGTACGCGGTCAGCTCCCGCTCATCGGGGCCGCCCGTGACGACGACCCGGTGGCCCGCCCCGGCGAGCAGCCGCACCGCCTGGGCGCACCGGTCGGGGCTCCACCGGCGGGCCGGGACGCTCGCGCCGGGGTGGACGGCCACGTACGGGCCGGGACCGGTCAGCTCCGGCACGGCGGGGGCGTGCCGCACCCGCAGCCGCCCGTCGTCGCCCGGCGGCCGGGGGAAGCCCGCCGCCTCGGCCAGCGCGAGCGCCGCCTCCGCCTCGTGGGCGCGCGGCGGCCGCTGGTGGCGCACGTCCAGGAGGGAGCCGGGCGCGTCCACGCTGTCCGCGGCGATGTGCGGGACCCGCGCCATGCGCAGCAGCAGCGCGGCGGGCAGCGGGCTCTGGTGGAACGACGTCAGGATTAGCGCCGCGTCGAACCGGCCCGCCGCGAGCCGGTCCACGATCCGCCCGATGTCCGTCCGGTCCACCGGCGGCGGGGAGAAGCCGACCCACGGCGCCTCCCACACGAGCACCTCGTCCACGCCCGGCAGCAGCCGCGCGGCGGGCGCGCCCTGCGGCCCGCACAGCATCGCCACCCGGTCCGCGCGGTGCGCCACCGCCCGCACGGCGGGCCCGGCGAGCAGCACGTCGCCGAAACTGTCGAGCCGTACGACCAGCGCCCGCGTACCCGCCCCGCCGCGGTCGGCGTGCGCCGCCCCCCGGGTGCCGTCCCGGTCCGCGGGCGCGCTCATACCGGCCTCCGTACCGTCGAGGGGCGTCCGAGTACGTGCCGTACGGCGCCGAGCAGGTCGCGGCACACGTCCGGCGCGGACGCCACCTCGGCGGGCAGCGTCCGGGTCGTCGGCACCAGCACGCCCCGGGCGCCCGCCGCGCGCGCCGCGCCCATGTCGGCGCCGATGTCCCCGATGACCACGCACCGGTCGGGCGGCACCCCGAGCCGCCTCGCGGCCTCCAGGACCAGCCCGGGCGCGGGCTTCCGGCAGCCGCAGCCGTCCTGCGGGGTGTGCGGGCAGTGCACCCACACGTCCAGCGGCCGGCCCAGCAGGGCGTCCACCCGGGCGTTCACCTCCAGCACGTCCGCCTCGGTCAGCAGGCCGCGCCCGATCCCTGACTGGTTGGACACGACCCCGACCGGTATCCCGCGCGCCCGCAGGAGCCGTACGGCCTCCCGGGCGCCGGGCATCAGCCGCACCCGCCCGGGGTCACCGTTGTACGGCACGTCCACGATCAGCGTGTCGTCCCGGTCGAACAGGACGGCGCCGGGCACCGCGTCCTCGTCGTACGGGCCCCCGGCGACGCACCCGTCGCCCAGGCCCCCGGCGACGCGTTCTCCGCCCGGACCCCGGGCGACGCGGCTTCGGCCCGGTCCTCCGGCGACACGGCCCCCGCCCGGGTCCTCGGCGAAGCTCCCGTCGCCGGACTCCTGCGCGAGGCCGCCCGCGCCGGGTGCCCCGTTCACGCGACACCGCCGTTCCACGCGCCCGCGGAGCGGTGGCGCAGTTCCCCGGCGACGCGGTGCCAGGTGGCGAGCGCCGGGATGGCGGCGCTGGTCAGCGCCATGGTGATCACCTCGTCCCGGGTGCGCGGCCCCGGCGCGATCCGCGCCCGCGCGAACTCCGCCGTCCCCAGCAGCCATCCGCCCGCCGCGAGCGCCGCCGCCCGCCGTCTGCCCGCAGCGGCGAGGGCGACGGCCAGCCCGCCGGCGGCGGTGACCGCCGCGTGCCGCCGGATACGGCCCCGGGGGGCCGCCGCCCTCGCCCACCAGTCGGGGCCGTGCAGCCGTACCATCAGCGCGTCGTCGGCGTTCCCTGCCTGCGTCCGCAGCGACACCCACCGGTCGGCGGGGCGCACGGGATGCTCGGTGCGGCGGGTGCCGCGCCGGATCAGCCAGCCCGCGTCGATCACCCGCAGCGCCAGGTCCGCGTCCTCCCGGAACGCCCGCCGGAACCGTTCGTCGAAGCCTCCCACCGCCCGCAGCGCCTCCGTCCGGTACGCCATGTCGGCGGTCGCCCACAGGGCCCGCTCCAGGCCCGCCGTGTTCCGCTCCCAGTCCGTGGGCGGCCGGTCGTCGGGCAGGGGGACGCGCAGCACGCCCTGCACCCCGCCCGTGTCCGGCGACGCGGCGGCGAGGTCCCGCGCGAGTTCGGTGCGCCAGGACGGGCCGACGCGTACGTCGTCGTCGAGGAACACGGTCCACGGCTCCTCCACCTCGCGCAGCCCGGTGTTCCGCGCGGCGGCGGGCCCGCGCCCGCCGCCGCGCAGCACGACGGCCCGGTCGGTGAGCGGGCCCAGCGCGTCCAGCGGCAGATCGCCGGGCCCCTCGCCGGGCGGGGGCTCGCCGGGCCGGTCGTCCACGACGACGACCCGCTGCGGGGCGGGACCCTCGCTCGCGGCGAGAGCCCGCAGGCAGTCGGCGAGGCAGGGCCGTCCCACGGTGGGGACGACCACGGCGTACGGGGCGGGCGGATGGCTCATGCGGCGGCGCCTCCCGATCCTGGACCGGTCACAAGGGCGTATGAAGTGCCCGGGTTTGATCACTTTATGCATGGATCACGCCGCACCGCAGGCCGATCCGGCCAAACCGCCGACCCCGACGCGCCCGGCCACCGACTGCGAAGCCGCGTCCGCCGACCCCCGGCGGCCATGGCCACCGGTCCCGGTGCTGGCCCCGCCGAAGCGGGCGGCAGGCCGGGAAGGCTCTCCGTCACCGGGCCCGACGGCCGGGGGTCCGGAAGCCGTACCCGAGCACGGGCGCGGTCAGCGCGTGCGGCAGCACGGCCGCCGCCCGGGTGCCGATCCTGCTGGGCAGCGACCCGGCGCGGACGGTGCGGCGGCCGCGCATCAGCCCGGCGTACGCCTGCGCGGCCACCAGCGCCGGATCGTCCTTGCGCCGCCACCGGCCCAGGGGCGTGTCCTCCAGGTCGGCGCGCCGGAAGAAATCCGTGTCCGTCGCCCCCGGCAGCAGCGTCGTGACCGTGACGCCCGTCCCCCGCAGCTCGTCCCGCAGTGCCTCGCCGAGGGACCGCAGGTACGCCTTGGTCGCGCCGTACACCGCCTGGTGCGGGCCGGGCACGAGCGCCGCGACCGACGACACGACGAGGAGCCGGCCCCCGCCCGCGGCGACCATGCCGGGCAGCAGCCGGTGCGCCAGGTGCGTGGAGGAGGCGACGTTGAGGTCGATGACCCGCGCCAGGTCGGAGAGGTCCGCGTCGAGGAACGCGCCGCGCGTGCCGACCCCGGCGTTCAGGGCGGCCGCGGCGACGGGTCGTCCGGTCGCGGCTACCGCCTGGTACAGCTGCTCCACCCCGTCGTACACGGCCAGGTCCGCCCGTACGGCGACGGTGTCGGCGCCCAGCCGGCGCAGTGCGACGGCGGCGTCCTCCAGCCGTCCGTCGTCCGCGCAGACCACCAGGTCGAAGCCGTGCCGGGCGAACCGCGCGGCGAGTTCGCGGCCGATGCCGCTGGAGGCGCCGGTCACGACGGCGAGGGGCTTGTCGGCGCTGTCGGGGTGCACCGGCGACGGGTACCCGCGGCCGATTGGCTCGAACGGCCGAGAATGGTTTATCGTTCACCTATGCGGTTGTGAAGGGGCCCTTCACAAAGGCCCCGACCGCGTGAGCTGCCCCGGCTGGTTCCCCCGTCCAGCCGGGGCTTTCCCTTTCCCCGGCTTTCCCGGCGTCCTCGGCCCACCCGTTTCCCCGGTGCCGGGCATGACCTCGCGCCGTCGAGGAACTGTGAAGGGATGACCGAATACGAACGCTCCCTGACGATGCCCGCCCCGCCCGAGCAGGTCTTCGACCAGGCCGCCGACATCGGCCGCCTGGGCGAGTGGCTGCCGGGCGACCTCCACGTCCGCGCGGGCGAGCTGCCCGCCGTGACCGTCCACGAGGACCGCACCGACGAGGACACCCCGGCGCTGCTGAAGCCGCGCAAGGAGCAGATGCGCCTGGAGTGGGGGACCCGCGAGGAGGGCTCCTACGCCGGGTGGCTCCAGGTCGCCGGGATCGACAGCGGCGCCAGCGAGGTCACGGTCCACCTGTCGTTCTTCGACGAGAGCCACGATCCGGGCGAGCGGCGCGTCACCGAGGCCCTGGACCGCAGCCTGCACCGCCTGGAGGAACAGGTCCGCCTCCGCGTGGACACCCCCGGCGGCTGAGCACCGGTGGCCGTCGGACGGCCCCGGCCGGCGCAGAACCGGCCGGGGCGCCGCCCGGCGCCGTTCGGCCCCGGGCGGCGCCCCCGTACGGCCGCGGGGCGTCAGGTTCCGCGTCACGTCTCCACGCTGGGCCGCGACGGTTCGCTGCCCGAGCCGCGCAGCCGGGCGGCGAGCGCCGCGAGGCGGGGGTAGCGCTCGTTGACCTCCGCCGCGTGCCGGTCCAGCTCCTGCGTAAGCCGCTCGGTCCGCTTGTCCACGTCCAGCTCGTCCAGAATCCGGTCGACCTCGCTGAGCAGCGCCCCGTGCAGCTGCCACTGCCGGGGATGCTCCTGTACGTCCTCCAGCAGCAGGTCCGCCACCCGGTCGCGGACGGCGCGGCCTTCGGCCAGGGCCCGCGTGAGCTGCTCCTCCGCCTCCTCGGCGTTCGCCGACACCTGGGTGGTGATCAGCCGGGCGAAACTCTCCACCGCGTGCGCCATGTGCCCGACCAGCTCGCGCAGCAGCACCGCCACGTCCGCCGGGAACAGCGTCTCGTCGGTGCGGTGCTTGGCCAGGTCCGTCAGCGTCCGGGACAGCACGCGCAGCACGACCGCGCAGATCTCCAGGGTGTCCAGGCCGGTCCGCAGCACGATCCTGGCCAGCAGACCGTCCCGGACGCGCGGATTGAGCCGCAGCGACTCCTCCGCCTGCCGCAGCGACGCGTCCACCTCCACGATCGCGTGGTCCAGGCGCCGCGCCTCGTGCAGCCGGGCCGCCGCGTGCGCCACCGGCACATGGCCCAGGCCCGCGATGTCGTCGCCCATGGCCCGCAGTATCCGGCCCATGTCCTTGGCCATGCCCTCGATCGACGCCCCGGCGGGCTGCACCCACACGGGCGGCGCGAGCAGCAGGTTGAACAGCAGCCCGACCCCGGCCCCGATCAGCGTCTCCAGGATCCGGTGCCAGGCGGCGGAGCCGACCTGCGTCACGCCGAGCACCAGCATGGCGCTGATCGCCACCTCGGGAACGAACTCGCTGACCCGCACCAGATGGCCCACGATCAGCGCCGCGAAGATGGTCAGCCCGAGACTCCACCAGGTCAGGCCGACCAGAGAGCTGAACCCGATCGCCACCACCACCCCGGCGATCACCGAGTTGACGCGGCGGATGCCGGTCGTGAGCGTCGCGTACAGCGTCACCTGCACCACCAGCAGCGCCGTCAGAGGCGCGGTGAGCGGCGCGGGCTGCGCGGGCAGCACCATCAGCGCGACCACGTAACTGATGACGGCGGCCACGGTGGACCGCAGCGTCTGCGCGGCGACCGGTTCCCTCGTCCGGCGCACCAGTTTGAACACGGGGGCTGTCGTTACTTCAGGCATCCGGTTCCCCTGCCCTCTCGTGTCGCGCTCACAACAGGCAACCTGCCGGCCGGTCCGCCCGGAGTTTGCCGCCCGCCGGGCGTGGTACCGGCGGACCCATGAACCAAGGAACCCCCGTCGCCGTCGTGACCGGCTCCGACTCCGGCATCGGCCGCGCCACCGCCGTCAAGCTCGCCCGGCAGGGCATGGACATCGGCATCACCTGGCACACCGACAAGGCCGGCGCCGAGCGCACCGCCGACGAGGTGCGGTCGTACGGCCGCCGCGCCGCCGTCGCCCGGATGGACCTGACCGAACTGCCGGACGCCGCCCGGGTCGTGGACGACCTGGCGGACGAACTCGGCAGGATCGACGTCCTGGTGAACAACGCGGGCACCGGCACCGCCACACCCTTCCTCGACCTGTCGTACGAGACCGTGCGCGACGTCCTGGACGTGGACCTCGTCGGGCCCTTCCTGTGCTCCCAGTACGCCGCCCGCCGCATGATCGAGCAGGGCGGACCCGGACGCATCGTCAACGTCACGTCGGTGCACGAGCACCAGCCCCGCGTGGGCGCCGCCCCGTACTGCGCCGCCAAGGGCGGGCTCGGGCTGCTCACCCAGACGATGGCGCTGGAGCTCGCCGAGCACGGCATCACCGTCAACGCGGTCGCGCCCGGCGAGATCGCCACGCCCATGACGGGCCAGGAGGACCGGGACGTCGGCGAGGAGCGCCGTCCGGGGGTCCCGCTGGGCAGGCCGGGCGACGCCCGCGAGGTCGCGGCCGTGATCGCGTTCCTGGCGAGCGACGACGCGTCGTACGTCACGGGCGCGTCCTGGGCGGTGGACGGCGGCATGCTCCGGATGGGCCCGATGGCCGGCTCCCACCTGGAGAGCGACGCCTGGCGCCGCCCCTGAGAGCCCCGCGCCAGCACCCGAACGGCCCGGCGCGGACACCCGGGACACAGGCACCCGGGCGGCCCGCGTCGGCACTCGGCGGCCCGTGGCGGGTCCGGCACGACGGACCGGACCCGCCACGGGCCGCACCGCCTCAGCGGGAGACGACGAACCGCTCGTTCGGCACGCAGTGCGTCATCGTCAGCCCGGTCACGTCCCGCGGCGGGTTCTCGCCCAGGTTCGCGAGCCGCTTGCGGTCCTCGTCGGTGAGGGTCTGGTCCGGCAGCGGCTCGAGCCCCGCCACGTCGCCCGGCGTGATGCCGATGCCCTCGCCGACCCGCACCCCCAGGTCGTTGTCCACCAGCAGGAAGTGCCAGACCATCCGCTCCTGCACGGGCCGGTCACACTGCCCGAGCATGGTGACCAGGTTGCGCACCAGGTCGTCGCGCTCCCACTGCTCCATCAGCTGGTAGCGCTGACCGGCCTGGAGGTAGTCGTTGGTGCGGGGGATGCGCTTGCGGGTGAGGCGGCCCCGGATCTCCGGTCCCTGCTCGTCGTGCGTCGGGTACTCGGCCTCGCGCAGACCGCCCATGAGGGACGGCTCGTAGTTGATGCTCGGGTCCTCCCCGGCGCCGTCGACGTGGTACGTCATCTGGCCGTCGCGCTGGTTGGTGCGCACGTCGGCGTTCTTCGCCTGGTTGACCGGCAGCTGGAGGTAGTTCGGGCCGACCCGGTAGCGCTGTGTGTCGCTGTACGAGAAGGTCCGGCCGACCAGCATCTTGTCGTCGGAGAAGTCCAGGCCGTCCACGAGCACACCGGTGCCGAACGAGATCTGCTCGTTCTCCGCGAAGAAGTTCTCCGGCATCCGGTTCAGCACCATCCGCCCCACCGGCTTCGGCGGGAAGTCCTGCTCCGGCCAGGTCTTCGTGTCGTCCAGCGGGTCGAAGTCCAGCTCGGGGTGGTCGTCGTCCGACATCATCTGGACGAGCAGCTCCCACTCGGGATGGTCGCCGCGCGCGACCGCCTCGTACAGGTCCTTCGTGGCGTGCCCGAGGCCCTGCGCCTGCATGTTCGCGGCGTCCTCCTCGGTCATGCTGCGCACGCCCTGCTTGGGCATCCAGTGGTACTTGACGAGCACCGTCTCGCCCTCGGCGTTCACCCACTTGTACGTGTTGACGCCGAAGCCCTGCATATGGCGGTAGTCCGACGGGATGCCGCGCGGGCTGAACAGGTTGACGAGCATGTGCATGCTCTCCGGGGTCCTCGCCATGAAGTCGAAGATCCGGCGGGGCTGCTGCTCGAAGGTGACCGGGTCCGGCTTGAGCGCGTGGATCACGTCCGGGAACTTGATCGCGTCCCGGATGAAGAACACGCCCAGGTTGTTGCCGACCAGGTCCCAGTTGCCGTCCTCGGTGTAGAACTTCACGGCGAAGCCGCGCGGGTCGCGGGCCGACTCCGAGGAGTCCCGTCCGCCGATCACCGTGGAGAACCGCACGGCCAGGTCGGTGCGCTTGCCGCGCTCCTGGAACAGCTTCGCCCGCGTGAACCGGCTGATCGGCTCGTCGCCCCACGAGCCGTACGCCTCGAAGAACCCGTACGCGGTGACGCCGCGGGCGTGGACGACGCGTTCGGGGATGCGCTCCCGGTCGAAGTGGCTGATCTTCTCCAGGAACTGGTAGTTCTCCAGCGTCGCGGGGCCGCGGGCGCCGACCGTGCGCTGGTTCTGGTTGTCGTAGACCGGGTGGCCCTGGCGGTTGGTGAGCACCTTCCGGCTGTCGTCCGTCACGATGTCCGGCTCCTCTCAGGCTGCGGGGCTGCGACATACCGGATTAGTCCGAGATGTCGCAGTACCCCCGTTACCCGTCCGGAGGGCACCCGTAACCGAACGACCGCGGCGGACCCGGTGCCCGTGGCCGAACGGCCCCGGCGGACCCGGTGCCCGTGGCCGAACGGCCCCGGCGGATCCACCCACCCCGGCCGTCCGCCCCAGCACACGCGCAGCCCCGGCGGCCCGCCAACGTCAGCGGGCCCCCGCCCGCTGCACCCCGCTGCCGACCAGTGACGTCGGGCGCTCGTGCACCGGCAGGTGGTACACGGCGAAGGCCCGCCCCAGCACCGGCTGGGCCACATTGCGGACCCGGACCCCGCCGCCGGTCATCCCGTGCTCGCTGCCCAGGTGCGCGTGGCCGTGCACGGCCAGGTCGGCGCCCGCCTCGTCCACGGCCTCGGCCAGCAAGTAGCTGCCGAGGAACGGGTAGATCTCCAGCGGCTCCCCGGCCAGCGTGTCCGGCACGGGCGAGTAGTGCGTCAGCGCGATCCGCACCGCGCAGTCCGCCTCCTGGAGCATCCGCAGCGACCCGGCCAGCTCCTCCGCGCACCGCCGCGTGTACCGGATGAACGACTTCATCTCCGGCTCGCCGAACTCGCCCCCGCTGCGCCCGGCGAACCCGCCGCCGAAGCCCTTCGTCCCGGCGATCCCGACCCGCGTACCGCCGACCCGCAGCACCGTGCCCCGGCCCTCAAGGACGGTGACGCCGACCTCCTCCAACACGGCCGTGACCTCGTCCTGGAGGTCGCTCTGGTAGTCGTGGTTGCCCAGCACGGCCACGACCGGCACCGGCAGCCCGGCCACCTCGCGGGCCACCACGCGGGCCTCCTCGACCGTGCCGTGCCGGGTCAGGTCCCCGGCGAGCAGCAGCAGGTCCGCACAGTCGCCCAGCGTGTCGAACGCCGGCCGCAGAGCGCCGGCGCTCTCGGGGGACAGGTGGATGTCGCCGACGGCGGCTACCCGGATCATGAAAGCTCCTCTGGGTGCGTCGGGGCGTCGGAGCCGGCCACCACGAGGTCCTCGTGGAGCGGCAGGCCGGCCAGTTCCTCCCGGGCGATGCGCAGGACCTCGCTGCGGCAGGCGGCGCTGGAGACCGTCCCGTACAGCATGACGCTGCCGCCGCGCTCCTCGATGCGCACGCCCAGTTCGGCGATGTCGTCGCTCGCCAGCCGGTCCCGCAGATGCGCGATGCGGTACTCGGCCATGTCGGCGCCGCTCATGGGGTCGCCTCCTTCGGCTCGATGACGTTCAGGCGCTCCAGGAGGAACAGGAAAGCCTCCGGCATGGGAGAACCCTCGCTCTCCTTGCGCAGCAGGTCCCAGTCGATCCGCTCCCGCAGCACACGGGCGATCGGGAGGACCGCGCCGAAGTCGCAGTGGTGCTCGGAGAACGCCGCCAGCTGGCTGCCCATGAGGTCCGTCGGCGCCAGGACCGGCATGTGCACGGAGTCCACCGGCAGGATCTGCGCCCGCGCCAGCATCTCCTCCGTGACCGGGTGCCGGGCCAGCTCGAAGATGAGGTCGATCTCCTCGCCCCGGCAGGTGGCCTTGATCAGCCAGTCCTCGGGGGGCTTGCGGACCCGGATGCCCGCGCTCTGGAGCGCCTCGGTGACGGCGTCCTCGTCCTCGCGCAGCACGGCGAAGTCGGTGTCGTGCTGGAGGCTGGCCGGCACGCCGTGCGCGTACGCGGCGACGCTGCCCGCCAGGGCGAACCGGTGCCCGCCGGCCTTCAGGATGCCGGCCACCTGTTTGGTGGCCTCCAGGATGGCCTGTGTGCGGTCCGGCGGCAGCGCCGGGCCGCCCGACACCTCGCCGGGCGCCGGGGCCACGGCGAGGTACGCGGCCTCGTCAACCTGGTTCTTCACGGTCTCGGCCCCCTTCATCGTCACTGGAGGGCGACCGGGTACCCCGACGGCACACGCTTTATCCTGCCCGTGGCCGATCACCTACGGACAGGGGACCCGCATGACCGGTGCGGAGTACGGGCACCGGGCGGAGGGCGCGGTGGTGTGCCACCCGGTGGGGGTCGGCCTGGGGGGCCGCCGGGAGACGGTGGACGACGACTGGGGCGGCGAGACGGCCGTGATCAGGCTGGACGCGGAGAGGTTCGGCCCGGAGGCGCTGTACGGGCTGGCCGACTTCTCCCATCTGGAGGTCGTCTTCCACTTCGACCGGGTCGCCCCGGACGCCGTCCATACCGGCGCCCGCCGCCCGCGCGGCAACCCGGACTGGCCGCGCGTCGGCATCTTCGCCCAGCGCGGCAGGAACCGGCCCAACCGGCTGGGAGTCTCCCGCTGCCGCGTCCTCGGCGTCGAGGGGCTCGACCTGCGCGTCCAGGGACTGGACGCCGTCGACGGCACGCCGGTGCTCGACATCGCGCCGTACATGGACGAGTTCGGGCCGCGCGGGGAGACCACGCAGCCCCAGTGGTCGGCCGAGCTGATGCGCGCCTACTGCTGACGCCCGCCCCCCCGCGCACCGAAGGTGCCCTCAGGGGGAGCGGTGCGCGCGGTCCGCCGCCGACTCGGGGCCGGGCGGGGCCGCGGCCGCCGGGTCCAGCACCCGGGTGAGGAAGTCGCGCGTACGGGCCTCCCGGGGCGCGCCCACCACCTGCTCGGCGGGGCCCTCCTCCACGACCAGCCCGTCGTCCATGAACACGACCCGGTCGGCGACCTCCCGCGCGAAGCTCATCTCGTGCGTGACCACCATCATCGTCATGCCGTCCCGCGCCAGCCCCCGCATCACCGCCAGCACGTCACCGACCAGCTCCGGGTCGAGCGCCGATGTGGGCTCGTCGAACAGCATGACCTCCGGGTCCATCGCCAGCGCCCGCGCGATGGCCACCCGCTGCTGCTGCCCGCCCGACAGCTTCGACGGGTACGCGCCGGCCTTCTCCAGCAGCCCGACCCGCTCCAGGTTCTCCCGCGCGACCCGCGCCGCCGCCGCCCGGTCGCGGCCCAGCACCCGCCGCTGCGGCAGTGTCAGGTTCTCCTCCACCGTCACATGCGGGAACAGGTTGAACTGCTGGAAGACCATGCCGATCCGGCGGCGCACCGCGTCGATGTCCACGTCCAGGCCCGTGACCTCCGTACCGCCCACGAAGACCTGACCCGCCGTCGGCTCCTCCAGCAGGTTCACACACCGCAGCAGCGTCGACTTGCCCGACCCGGAAGGGCCGATGACGCACACGACCTCGCCCCGCGCCACGTCCAGGTCGATGCCCCGCAGCACCTCGTGCGCCCCGAAGGCCTTGCGCAGACCCCGGATCTCGATCTCCGGACGCCCGTCCGGCACCTCCCCGCGCGCGCCCGGGGCGCCGCCCCTGACACCCTTGGCCTTGCCGTCCATGGTCATCCGGCCTTCCCGGTACGGGCTTCGAGGCGCCGCACCACGAATCCCAGCGGAACCGTCACCAGCAGGTAGCACAGCCCGGCGACGAGGATCGGTGTCGAGTTGGCGGTCTGGCTGGCCAGGTCCCGGCCGAACTTGGTCAGCTCCCGCTCGTTCAGCGTGACCCCGAGGAACAGCACCAGCGACGAGTCCTTGAACAGCAGCACCAGCTCGTTGGTCAGCGGCGGGATCACGATCCGGAACGCCTGCGGGATGACCACCGACACCATCGCCCGCGCGTGCGAGAACCCCAGCGACCGCGCCGCCTCCATCTGCCCCTTCGGCACCGCCTGGATGCCCGCCCGGATCGTCTCCGCCATGTACGCGGCGGCGACGAGACCCAGGCCGAGCGCCACCTTTCCGTACGTACCGCCGGGGATCTCCGTGCCGGGGAAGGCCAGCGGTACCGCGACGCCCACGAAGATGAAGATCAGCAGCGCGGGCAGGCCCCGGAAGAACTCGATGTACACCCCGGCGACCCACCGGTACGGCGCGACCGACGACAGCCGCATGAGCGCGACCACCAGCCCCAGCACCAGCCCGAAGACGAATCCGGACACGGTGTAGACGACCGTGTTGCGCAGCGCCGTCGTGATGATCTCCGGGAACAGCTCCTCGGCGAGGGCCCGCTGCGCGAACTGGTTGCGCAGCCGCTCCCAGTCGGCCACGACGGCGACCGCGACGACGGCGGCGACGAACACCGCGTACTGGACGCCCTGGGAGAGCCGCCGGCGCTGGCGCCTGGTCAGCCGGGAGGTCACGAACCGGCCTGGGGGAGCGGGCCGATCCACTCCTCGTAGATCTTCTTGTACGTGCCGTCGGCCTTGGCGTCGCGGATGGCCTTGTCGATCGCGGCGCGCAGCCTGTCGTTGCCCTTCTTCACCGAGAAGCCGTACACCTCGCCGGTGTCCACGTTCTGGCCGAGGACGAACGCGGCGGCGTTGGCCTTGTCCTTCAGCCACCCCCGCACCACGGGGTAGTCGATGACGACCGCGTCCACCTGGCCGGTGCGCAGCCCGTTGAGGACCGCGTCGGAGCTCTCGAACGCGACGGGGTCGAAGCCCTGGCTCTTGGCGTAGCTCTCACCGGTCGTCTCGGCCTGCGCGCCCAGCTTCAGCTTGCGGGCCTTCACCTCGGCGAGCGTCCTCACCCCGCTTTTCTTCGACGCGAGCACGGCCTGCGTGGCGTCGAAGTACGGGATCGAGAAGTCGACGTTCTTCCTGCGCTCGTCCGTGATGGTCATCCCGGCGGCGGCGAGGTCGCACTCGCCGGAGTTGAGGAACGCGCCGGTCTTGAAGTTCTCGAACGGCGTGTCGAGGATCTTCTGCTCGACGCCCAAGTTCTTCGCGACCAGGTCGATCAGCGCCACGTCGAAGCCGACCACCTTCCCGTCCCGCTCGAACTGGAACGGCGGGTACGGCAGATGGGTGCACGTCGTCAGCTTGCCCTTCTCGACCACGGGCACCCCGCCCTTGGCCTCTCCCGGCCCCTCCTCCTCGGACGAACAGCCCGCCGCGAACAGCAGCGCCGCCGAGACGGCGGCGGCGAGGGGACGGGCACGGTTGCTCTGGCGGCCGGCAGGCGTCGACACGGTTGACCTCCAAGGACGCGGGCGGCGGAATCTGGGGGTGCCGCCGGGCGCGATCGTATGCCACGAAAGCCACCATAAGGTGTAAAACGGTCCATGCCGTCCACCCGGTCGTGCCCGGCAACACCGCCCCCGGCCTCCCCGGCACGGCCGCCACCCGCCGCGCCCGCGCGCTCCCCGGAACGACCGCGCGGTCTGCCCGGCACCGACCCGGTGAACGGCGCCCGGCGGGGCGGCGGCATGCTGGGGGCGTGCTTCCGATTCCCCAACAGCCAAGCCACCCACCCGCGATGGGCCACATGGTCGTCTGCGGCGACGACGCGCTGGCCCACCGCCTCGCGCACGAGCTGAACGACGTGTACCGCGAGCGGGTCACCCTCGTCGTCCCCGGCCACCCCGCCGCCGCCCCCAGCGAGCCCGGCCGCCGCGCCGGCGGACGCGGCACGGGACTGGGGGTCGGCGCCCTCGCCCTGTTCGGCCGCGTCTCCGCCGCCATGACCCGCCCGGCCTCGGGCGACGGGCGTACCGGGGCGCCCGGACGCGGCGGCGCACCCGGTCCGGGACCGGGCGCGGGGCCCGGCGGTGGAGCGGCGGCCGGCACGGGAACCGCGCGCGGCCGCGGCCACCTCGCCCCGTACGACCCCGCCCCGCACGACCAGCCCGGCGGCCAGGGGCAGCGGCGCGCCGTGCGCGTGGTCGAGGTGGCCGAGGCGGACGAGGCGGTGCTCGTCGAGGCGGGCGTCGAACACGCCGCCGCCCTCGCCCTCGTCCACGAGGACGACGAGACCAACATCCGCACCGCCCTGCTGGCCCGGCGCCTCAATCCCCGGCTGCGCCTGGTCATCCGCATGTACAACCGCAAGCTCGGCCAGCATCTGGAAGAGCTCCTCGACCAGGCCGCCGCCCTCGCCACCCCCGGCATCGACCCGGAGGTCCTCGACGCCTCCACCACCGTCCTGTCCGACGCCGACACGGCCGCGCCCGCGCTCGCCGCCACCGCCGTCGCCGGCACCAGCAAGATCGTGCACGCGGACGGGCTGCTGCTGCGCGCCGTCGAACGCACCCCGCCCCGCCCCGGCGAGGTAGCCGACCGCGGCCTGTGCACCCTCGCCCTGCTGTCGTCCACCGCCACCGACCCGGCCGGCAGCGACGGCACCGACAGCAGCGGCGACCAGGGCCCGCAACTGCTCCCCGACGACCAGGCCGTGGCCGCCGCCACCGGACGCGGCACCGTCGCCCTGGAAGCCATCTCCTACGCGGGCCCGACCCTGCCCAGGACCCGGCTGGGCCTCGCCGGGTCCGTGCCGTTCGCGTCGCTGTTCTCGCCGAGGCTGCGCTGGTCGCTCGCCGGGCTCGTCGCCGCCGTCGCCGCCATCGCCGTGGCGTCCTGGCTCACCACCGACGACCACCCCCTGCACGCCGCCTACCTGACGCTGCTGGACATCTTCGCGATCAACGACCCCGCCCTGGAGGCCCCCGTCGAACGGCAGGTCCTCCAGATGCTGGCCGGGTTCGTAGGGCTGCTCCTGCTGCCCATCCTCGTCGCCGCCCTGCTGGAGGCCCTCGGCACGTTCCGCACCGCCACGTCCCTGCGCCGCCCGCCGCGCGCCCTGTCCGGCCATGTCGTGCTGCTCGGCCTCGGCAAGGTCGGCACCCGCGTCCTGACCCGGCTGCGGGAGCTGGACATCCCCGTCGTCTGCGTCGAGTCCGACCCGGAGGCCCGGGGCGTCGCCACCGCGCGCCGCCTGCGCGTGCCGGTCGTGCTGGGCGACGTCACCGAGGAGGGCGTCCTGGAGGCCGCGCGCGTCCACCGGGCGCGCTCCCTGCTCGCCCTGACGAGCCTCGACATCACCAATCTGGAAGCCGTCCTGTACGCCCGGTCCGTCCGCCCCGACCTGCGCGTCGTACTGCGGCTGTACGACGACGACATCGCGACCGCCGTGTACCGCACCCTGCGCGTCGCGCACCCCGAGGCGCTCACCCGCAGCCGCAGCGTCTCCCACCTGGCCGCCCCCGCCTTCGCCGGCGCCATGATGGGCCGCCAGATCCTGGGCGCCATCCCCGTGGAGCGGCGCGTCCTGCTGTTCGCAGCGGTCGTCGTCGCCGGTCACCCGGAGCTGGAGGGCCGTACCGTCGCCGAGGCGTTCCGGCCCGGCGCCTGGCGGGTGATCGCCCTGGACCCGAGCGCCCCCGACGAGCGGCGACCCGACCTGGCCGCCGTGCACCACGGCGCCGACGAGGGGCGCACCGGCCTCGTGTGGGACCTGCACCCCGGGTACGTGCTGCGCGCCGAGGACCGCGTCGTCCTCGCCGCGACCCGCCGCGGCCTGGCCCAGCTGCTCGGCCGGGGCGGGTCGGCCACCCCCTGACGCACACCGCGCCCCGCGGGTGACTAGGGTGTTCCGCGGTCCGGCCGGGCCGCGCAGCGCGGTGGCCGGCGGTGAGCGGCGAGGTGTGGAGGAACAGCTGTGCTGATGTTGGGGAAGATCCTGCGGTTCGACGAGGTGCGCGGCTACGGCTTCATCGTGCCCCGCGAGGGCGGCGAGGACGTCTTCATGCACGCGAACGACCTGGTGGACGAGAAATACCTCTACCAGGCCGGCCGCGAGGTGGAGTTCTACCTGGAGATGGGCGACAAGGGCCCCAAGGCGTCGGAGATCCGCCTCGTGGACCGCGCCGCCACCCGGGCGCCCGCCCCGCGCGTGGAGCGGGACGGCGGCCTCGACCAGCTGGACGACGACACCCTGGACGTGCTGACCACCGCCGAGTTCCGCACCGAGCTGACCGAGGCGCTGATCGAGGCGGACGGCACCCTGACCGCCGTCCAGCTCAAGCGCGTCCGCACTCGCGTCCTGGAACTCGCCCGCGACCACGGCTGGGTCGAGGCGTAGGGGCCCGCGCCCGGGCGCCGCACGCGCCCGGGCGGAGAGCCGACGCCGGGCGGCGAGCGTCCGGCGGCCCCGTATGCCGTCCGTACGAGTCCACCCCGCCCGCTCGAGGACGACGGGGCGGAGCCGCTGTTCACCCCGGCGCAGCGGCGGCTGTCGGCGGCGATGACCGCGTACTGGGCGGCCTTCGCCCGGTCCGGCGACCCCGACGCCCCGGGGCCTGCCCCGGCGGGCGCCTTGCCCACCGGGCGAGCGCCCCCCGTACACCCAGTCGCTGGCGCCCGACCGGATCGGCCCCGTGGACCATCACCACGAGCACCGCCTCGGCTTCTGGTCCCGTCTGCCCTGACGGGCCGCCACCGGCCGCTCCTACGACGGCCCTGACGCCGTGTCGTCGAGCGGACCGGGCGCCGCGCCCGCGCGCAGCCCGGCCGCCAGCCGGAGCAGCCGCGCCTCGTTGCCGGACAGGCCCGCGCGGCGCAGCGCCTCGTCGGCCTCGGCCATCGGCGACGCCAGGTGGACGGCCGCCATGGGCGCGAGGCCCGGGTCGGTGAGGACGGCACGCGCGGTCTCCACCAGACGGAGGTAGGCCTGCGCCGCCGCGCGCTCGGGCACCGTGGGGGTGGTGGTCATCTCTCGCTCCCTCTCGACGGATCGGTGCCCCCAACCCTTCCGTACCCCACTGACATTCACGGGACGTCACGTCCACGCACCAGCTCCGCCAGCCGCTCCAGGAACACCCGCTGCCCGGCCACGAGCCGTTCGGCGGCCTCCTCGGGGGCGAACCAGGCGACCCGGTCCACCTCCGGGAACTCCCGCGTCACGCCCGAACCGCGCGGCCACTCCATCGCGAACGTCCCCGGCACCACCAGCGCCGGGTCGAGGTCGCCCTCCACCGCCCACGCCGTGACGACCTTGCCGCCCGCCTGCCGCGCCTCCCCGAGCGGCACCGGCTCCCCGTCCGGTACGGGCAGCCCCAGCTCCTCGGTGAACTCCCGCCGTGCGGCCGCGAGAGCCGCCTCGTCGTCCGCGTGCTCGCCCTTCGGCACCGTCCACGCCCCCGCGTCCCGCGCCGCCCAGTAGGGCCCGCCCATGTGCGCGAGGAGCACCTCCAGCCGCCCGCCCGGCATACGGAACACCAGCAGCCCCGCGCTGCGCTTCACCACCATGCGCGCCAGTCTGCCCGGCGCCGCCCGGCCCCGCCGCGTTACCGTCGGGCGGTATGGCACAGGACCACCCCGACAGCCCCGCCCCTCCCGGCCGGCCCGGCGGCCCGAGACCCGGGCCCGGCCGCGCGGACCCCGACGACCCGGCCTTTCCCGCCCGTACGGCGCCCGGCGCGGCCTCGCTGGAGCGGCTCGACGCGGCCGTCGCCCGGTGCCGGGCCTGCCCGCGCCTGGTCGAGTGGCGCGAGCGGGTCGGCCGCGAGGGGCGCCGCGCCTACGAGGGCTGGGACTACTGGGCCCGCCCCGTTCCCGGCTTCGGCCCGCCCGACGCGGCGCTGCTCGTCGTCGGCCTCGCCCCGGCCGCGCACGGCGGCAACCGCACGGGCCGCATGTTCACCGGCGACCGTTCCGGCGACGTGCTGTACGCGGCCCTGCACCGCCTCGGCCTGGCCAGTCAGGCCGAGGCGGCCTCCCGCGACGACGGGCTGCGCCTGTACGGGGTACGGGTCACCGCGCCCGTCCACTGCGCCCCGCCCGGCAACCGCCCCACGCCCGGCGAGCGCGACACGTGCCGCCCCTGGCTGGCCCGCGAGCTGGACCTGCTGCGGCCCACCGTCCGCGCCCTGGTCGTCCTGGGCGCCTTCGGCTGGCAGGCGGTCCTCCCGGCGCTCGCCGCGGCCGGCTGGTCGGTGCCGCGCCCCAGGCCCCGGTTCGCGCACGGCGCCCGGGTGAGCCTCCCGGCGACCGGTGACGGGGCCGCCCTGGAGCTGTTCGGCTGCTACCACGTCAGCCAGCGCAACACGTTCACCGGCGTGCTCACGCCGGACATGCTCGACGACGTCCTCGGCACCGCCGCCCGAGCCGCCGGTCTGGCGACGGCTACGCCGTGAACTCGTAGGTCAGCGGCGCCGACCGGGGCGCGAAGCGGATGTCCGTCACCTCCAGCACATGGCCGTGCTGGTCGTACACCTCCCGGTGCACCGTCAGGTAAGCGGCGACCGTCGGCAGCGCCACCCCGATCGACTCGCGGCGCGTCAGCCGCAGCCCCGCCCGGTGCATCCACCGGTACGCCGGGCGCAGGTCGGGGCGGCGCACCGGCCGGAACTCCGCCCGCCGGTAGCGGCCCAGTTCGGGCACCGCGGCGAGCGCGTACCGGGAGAAGCGGGATATCGCGCCGTGCTCCAGCACGCCGTCGGGGCCCAGCACCCGGTGCCGGTGGACGAGCGTCGGCTCGCCGGGCAGCAGCCCCAGCAGCTCCGCCGTCCGCCCCGGCGCCGGCTCCCAGCCGACCGCCGCCTCCACCGCCCGGTCCGCGCCCGCCACGGTGACGGGGAAGTCCAGCTGCCCGGAGCCCAGCACCGGACCGGGCCCGCCCGCCGCCGGTGCGGCGGGCGCCGCGAACGTACCGCGGCGTTCCGTCACCACGAGACCCTCGTCCCGCAGCAGCCTCAACGCGCTGCGCACGGTCTGCCGGTTGACCCCGAAGCGGTGTACGAGGGAACGCTCGGACGGGAGCCGGGCGCCCGGGGTCGTCCCTCCTGCCATGAGGTCGTCGCGGAGCGCGGCCGCGACCCGGAGATAGAGCGGGACCGCCGTGGAGGCGTGGGGCTCAGCCATGTTTCAACCCTCGATTTCGCGCAGCGTAGCCGTGTGTGCCGTGTCGGTGAGCACATCCCTATCATTGGTCTAAACCTGTTGGGAAGCGGGTCTCTCCCATTTCCGACCAGTCCCGGTGAACTCTGGCCGAAACGGATTCGCGGCGGAGGCCCCGGGTACCCGGCCACCGCCATGCGCCGAGGAGCCACCGGCACCCACCGGGGAAGGAGAAGGGGACCATGAAGGCCGTCACCTGGCACGGGAAGCGCGACGTCCGCGTGGAAGACGTCCCGGACCCGCGGATCGAGGAGCCCACGGACGCGGTCATCCGGGTCACCTCCACCGGTCTGTGCGGGTCCGACCTCCATCTGTACGAGGTCTTCGGCCCCTTCATGACCCCCGGCGACATCCTGGGCCACGAACCCATCGGCATCGTGGAGGAGGTCGGCGCGCAGGTGCCGGACCTGCGCCCCGGCGACCGCGTCGTCGTGCCCTTCCAGATCGCCTGCGGCCACTGCTGGATGTGCGACCGGGGCCTGCCCACCCAGTGCGAGACCACCCAGGTCGCCGACGAGGGCAGCGGCGCCGCCCTGTTCGGCTACTCCCGGCTCTACGGCTCCGTGCCCGGCGCCCAGGCCGAGTACCTGCGCGTCCCGCAGGCCCAGTTCGGACCCATCAAGGTCCCCGAGGGGCCGCCCGACGACCGGTTCCTGTACCTCTCCGACGTGCTGCCCACCGCCTGGCAGGCCGTCGCGTACGCCGACGTGCCGCGCGGAGGCAGCCTGGCCGTCCTCGGGCTCGGCCCCATCGGCGAGATGAGCTGCCGCATCGCCCTCCACCAGGGCGTCGAACGGGTCATCGGCATCGACCTGGTGCCCGAGCGCCTCGGCCGCGCCCGCACCCGCGGTGTGGAGGTCTTCGACCTCACCGCCTACGACGGCCAGGACGAACTGGTCGCCGCCGTGCGGGAGGTCACCGGCGGCCGCGGGCCCGACTCCGTCATCGACGCCGTCGGCACCGAGGCCCACGGCAGCCCCGTGGCCAAGGCCCAGCAGCAGATCGCCGGGCTCCTCCCGCGCGCCTGGGCGGCCCGCCTCCACCAGAAGGCCGGCGCCGACCGGCTCGCCGCGCTGTACCTCGCCATCGACCTCGTACGGCGCGGCGGCACCATCTCCCTCAGCGGCGTCTACGGCGGCGCCGCCGACCCGCTGCCCATGCTGACCCTCTTCGACAAGCAGATCCAGCTGCGCATGGGCCAGGCCAACGTCCGCCGCTGGACCGGCGAGATCCTGCCGCTGCTCACCGACGACGACCCCCTCGGTGTGGACACGTTCGCCACCCACCATGTGCCGCTGTCCGACGCGCCGCACGCGTACCGGATGTTCCAGCACAAGGAGGACGGCGTCAGCAAGGTCGTCATGCGGCCCTGAGCATCCCCCTGACCGGCCCTGAGAGCCCCCCGACCGGACCCGGGCATCTTCCGTCCGTCGGGGGCCCGGGGCCGCCGGGCGCATTGGGCGACGTGCCGTCAGCCCTGTCCCGAGTCCCTCCACAGCGGCGGCAGTTCGAGCGTGGCGGGCTCCGGACGGAACAGCACGGCCCGCGCCACCCGCGGCGCGAACAGCGCGGTCAGCGGCTTCGTCAGGGACTGCGCCCGCCGGAACGCCGCGCCCACCTCGGGGTCGCCCCCGACGCGCCGCTGCACCCGCGCCAGATACCATCCCACCGGCCGGTCCACGAGCCCCGGACGCGCCGCGCTGCCGAGCGCGCCCGGCATCTTCTTGTCCGCGCCCGCCGAGATGTCCCACGCCTGCCGTGAGGCCGCCAGCAGCGCCCGC
This sequence comes from Streptomyces thermolilacinus SPC6, assembly GCF_000478605.2. GTDB lineage: Bacteria > Actinomycetota > Actinomycetes > Streptomycetales > Streptomycetaceae > Streptomyces > Streptomyces thermolilacinus. The sequence continues at coordinate 6,184,893 of NZ_ASHX02000001.1, forward strand.
TGCACCCGTGCCGTGGTCGGCGTGCGCCGCCGGTCCGCGAGCGCGTCGCGCAGGGCAACCGCCGTCAGCGCGGCGACCGCCATCCCCTGCCCGTAGATCGGGTTGAACGTGCACAGCGCGTCCCCCGCCACCAGGAACCCGGCGGGACGGCGCCCCGGCCGGTCGTAGCGGCGCCGTACGTTCGCGGTGGCCCGGAAGCCGTACACCGGCGAGACCGCCTCGGCCTTCGCCATCCAGTCGCGCAGCACCGGGTGCGGCAGCCGCGCCGCGAACTCCTCGAACGCCTCCGCCTCGCCGGGCGGTTCCTGCCCGCGCAGCCCCGACAGGGTGACGAGGAACCGGCCGTCCTCCATGGGCAGCGCGACCCCGCTGTACGGCTGCCCGGGGTTGGGCACGACGAAGTAACCGGCCGCGTCCGTGTCGTCCGCGTGCCGGTCGTGCCGGTACACACGCGTCGCGTAGGCGAGACCCGTGTCGATGGTCTCCTCGTACGGCGGCTCCGCGCCCAGCTCCGACAGCCACTGCGACGCGCGCGACCCGCGCCCCGACGCGTCCACCACCAGGTCGGCGCCGATCACGCGCGGCTCGCCGCCCCTGCCCGCGCCGCGCTCGCGCACCAGGACCCCCCGCACCCGCGCGGCGTCGCCCACCAGCCCCACCGCCTCCGTCGCCTCCACGGCCGTGATCCGCGGGTCGGCGAGCACCCTGCGCCGGATCACCCGCTCCACCAGCGGCCGGGACGCGGTGATGATGTCGACCATGGCGTCCATGCGCCGGAACCAGGTCCCGGCCTGCCACTGCACCACGTCCTCGGGCATTCCCACGCGGGGCGCGCCCGCCGCCAGCAGCTCGTCCACGGCCCCCGGCAGCAGCTGGTCCAGGGCCTGCCGGCCGCTCTCCAGCAGCACGTGCAGATGCCGCCCCTGCGGGACGCCCGCGCGCTGCTCGGCCTCCTCGGGGTACCGGTCCCGCTCGATCACGGTGACCCGCTCGGCGTGGTCCGCGAGCACCCGTGCGGCGAGGAGTCCCGCGATGCTGCCGCCGACCACCACCGCGTGGCGCGTCCCGCTTCCCGCCCCCGGACCGCTGCCCAACTCGTCGGTCATGTCCGCCCCTTCGCGTCGACGTCCTACGACGGACCAGTATCCACGCCGGGTCGGGGCAGGTCGCGGGCGCCGAGCCGCAGGTGCTCGATGTGGTAGACGGCCTCGTCGAGGAGCTGGGCCACGTGGTTGTCGTAGAGGCTGTACTCGATCCGGCGGCCCTGCCGCACCCCGTGGACCAGGCCCAGGGCCCGCAGCAGCCGCAACTGGTGGGAGACGGCCGACTGCTCCATGGCGACGGACTCGGCCAGCTCGGTCACCCCGCAGGGGCTTTCCCTCAGACGGGTGAGGATCATCAGCCGGGACGGCGTGGCCAGGGCCTGCAGCGTCGCGGCGATGGTGGCCGCGGCGTCCGCGTCGAGGCGGCCCGTGGGGGTGGCCCCGGCGTTCGCTCCATGTCCCATGCGGGCCATCGTAACCGCGCGATCAGTCATACAAATGAAGACGTCTTCATGTGTTCCGCTATGGTGGACGCGGCGCGCACCCGCGCCCGTTGCCGCCCCCGCCTTGGAAGAGGTGTGCCCGATGGCCTCCCCGGTGCTCGACACAAGCCCGGCGCGCCCGCCCGCCGCGTCCCCGCCCCCGGTCCGCCGCACCCGGCTGTCCGCGCTGCCCGAAGTGCGCTGGGCCGCCCTCTCGACGGTCGCGTTCCTCGCCGCCTTCCCCCTCGACCTGGCCGGTGCCCCCGCCTGGGCGTGGGGCCCGCTGTACGCCGTCTGCTACGTCGCGGGCGGCTGGGAGCCGGGCTGGGCGGGCCTCCAGGCGCTGCGGGAGAAGACCCTCGACGTGGACCTGCTGATGGTGGTCGCCGCGCTGGGCGCCGCCGCCATCGGCCAGTACCTCGACGGCGGCCTGCTGATCGTCATCTTCGCCGTGTCCGGCGCGCTGGAGGCGCTCGCCACCCGGCGCACCGCCGACTCCGTGCGCGGCCTGCTCGACCTGGCGCCCGCGCGGGCGGTGCGGCTGCGCGCCGACGGCACGGAGGAGGCCGTGGACGCCGCCGCCCTGACGGTCGGCGACACCGTCCTCGTGCGACCGGGGGAGCGGCTGCCCGCCGACGGCACGGTCGTCGACGGCGCGAGCGACGTGGACCAGGCCACCATCACCGGCGAGCCGCTGCCCGTCGCCAAGACCCCGGGAGACCAGGTCTTCGCGGGCACCCTCAACGGCACCGGCGCCCTGCGGGTCGCCGTCGGCAAGGACCCCGCCGACTCGGTCATCGCCCGGATCGTCGCCATGGTGGAGGAGGCCAGTGCCACCAAGGCGCCGACGCAGCTGTTCATCGAGAAGATCGAGCAGCGCTACTCGGTCGGGGTCGTCGTCGCCACCCTCGCCCTGTTCTCCCTGCCCCTCGCGTTCGGCGCGGCCTTCGAGGAGACGCTGCTGCGGGCCATGACGTTCATGATCGTGGCCTCACCCTGCGCGGTGGTCCTCGCCACCATGCCGCCGCTGCTGTCCGCCATCGCCAACGCCGGGCGCCACGGCGTCCTGGTCAAGTCCTGTGTCGTCATGGAGCGGCTCGGCGCGGTGGACCGCGTCGCCCTCGACAAGACCGGCACGCTCACGGAGGGCGCCCCGCGCGTCGCGGAGGTCCGGGTGCTGCCCGGCTCGCCCCTGACGGAGGATCAGGTGCTCGCCCTCGCGGCCGCCGCCGAGCTGCCCAGCGAACACCCGCTGGCCCGCGCCGTCGTGGCCGCCGCCCGGGAGCGCGGGCTGCCTCTCGCCGGTGCCGAGGAGTTCTCGTCGGCGCCCGGCCGGGGCGTACGCGCCCTGGTGGACGGGCGGAAGGTGGAGGTGGGCCGACCGGGCGAGGCGTCCGGCGCCGTACGGGAGGCGGAGGCGGCGGGCCGCACGGCCGTCGAGGTCGCCGTGGACGGGGTCCCCGTCGCGGTCCTCGGCATCACCGACCGGCTCCGCGAGGGCGCCCCCGCCGCGGTCGCCGCCCTCACCCGCCTCACCGGCACGGCGCCGACCCTGCTGACCGGCGACGGCGAACCCGCCGCGCGGAGCGTCGCCGCCGAGACGGGCATCACGGACGTACGGGCGGGGCTGCTGCCCGAGGACAAGGCGGCCGCCGTCCAGGCCTGGGAGCGCGAGGGCCGCCGCACCCTCGTCGTCGGCGACGGCGTCAACGACGCGCCCGCCCTCGCCGCCGCGCACACCGGCATCGCCATGGGCCGCGCCGGTTCCGACCTGGCCCTGGAGACCGCCGACGCGGTGGTCGTGCGGGACGAACTGGCCACCGTCCCCGCGGTCGTGGCCCTCTCCCGGCGCGCCCGCCGACTGGTCACGCAGAACCTGGTGATCGCCGGGGTCTGCATCGGGGCCCTGGTCGTCTGGGACCTGGCCGGCCACCTGCCGCTGCCGCTGGGCGTGGCGGGCCACGAGGGCTCCACGGTGCTGGTCGGGCTCAACGGCCTGCGCCTGCTGCGCGAGTCCGCCTGGCGCAGGGCCGCGTCCGCCTGACACCCGCGCCTCGTCCGCCCGGGGCCCAGCCCACCGGGCGGACGAGGCCACGCTGCGTGAGAGTCGAGTCCGCTCAGTCGTCCGGGTCGTCCAGGACTCCCAGCCCTTCAAGAGCCTCCGTCAGCCACGCCATCCAGAACCGCTCCAGCTCGATTCCGCCGCGCAGCACGAGGTGCCGCAGCCGGTCCGCCTCCGAGTCCCGCTCCGGCGGGAACTGCCGCCGCTCCATGGCCAGGTATTCGTCCAACTGCGCTCGGTGCAGCTCCAGATGGCGGCGCAACTCGTCCGCCATGCCCTCCGTCCCCACCACGGCGGCCGCGCGCAGCCGCAGCAGCAGCGCGCTGCGGATCGGCTTCGGGTCCTCGGCGCGCCGCGTCCAGTCCGCCAGCTCCTCCCGGCCGGCGGACAGCACCTCGTACTCCTTCTTCTGCCCCCGTACCGGTGTCGCCGGGGCGGGCAGGGCCCGGATGAGCCCCGCCTGCTCCAGCTTCCCCAGCTCGCGGTAGATCTGCTGGTGGGTCGCCGACCAGAAGTAGCCGATCGACCGGTCGAAGCGCCGGGTCAGTTCGAGGCCCGACGACGGCTTCTCCAGCAGAGCGGTGAGGATCGCGTGCGGCAGTGACATGCCCGCATCCTAGGGACCGCGCGGCCGGGCGCCCCGTCCAGGGACCGGCGGACGGGGCGCCGGGGCCGTGCGGCGCCTACAGCGTCGCGGCCAGGCGGGTGCCCTGGTCGATGGCGCGCTTCGCGTCCAGTTCCGCCGCCACGTCCGCGCCGCCGATGAGGTGCGCCCGCACCCCCGCCGCCGTCAGCTCCTCGTACAGGTCGCGGCGCGGCTCCTGGCCGGTGCACAGCACCACCGTGTCCACCGGCAGCGTCCGTGCCTCGCCGTCGACGGTGATGTGCAGACCCTCGTCGTCGATCCGCTCGTACGTCGCCCCGGCGACCATCGCGACGCCCCGGTGCTTCAGCTCCGTGCGGTGGATCCACCCGGTCGTCTTGCCCAGTCCGGCGCCCACCTTGGTCGTCTTGCGCTGGAGCAGCGTCACCCGGCGCGGCGGACGCGGCCGCTCGGGGGCGCGCAGGCCGCCCCGCTCGCCGTACGAGGTGTCCACGCCCCACTGCCGGAAGTACGTCTCCGGGTCGAGGCTCGCTCCCTCGCCGCCGTCCGTCAGGTACTCGGCGACGTCGAAGCCGATGCCGCCCGCGCCCAGGATCGCGACCCGCTCGCCGACGCGCGCGCCGCCCCGCAGCACGTCCAGGTAGCCGACGACGCCGGGGTGGTCCACGCCCTCGATGTCCGGGACGCGCGGGGTGACGCCCGTCGCGACGACCACCTCGTCGTACCCGCCCAGCAGGCCGGCGGAGACGTACGTGCCGAGCCGCACGTCCACGCCGCGCAGCTCCAGCTGGATCCTGAAGTAGCGCAGGGTCTCGGCGAACTCCTCCTTGCCGGGCACCCGCCTGGCCACGTTCAGCTGCCCGCCGACCTCGTCGGCCGCGTCGTACAGCGTGACCTCGTGGCCCCGCTCGGCCGCCGACACGGCGCAGGCGAGCCCGGCGGGCCCGGCGCCGACGACGGCGATCCGCTTGCGCAGCCGGGTGGGGGAGAGGACCAGCTCCGTCTCGTGGCAGGCGCGCGGGTTGACCAGACAGGAGGTGATCCTGCCGCTGAAGGTGTGGTCGAGGCACGCCTGGTTGCAGCCGATGCAGGTGTTGATGGTCTCCGGCCGGCCCTCGCGGGCCTTCGCCACGAAGTCGGGGTCGGCGAGGAACGGCCGGGCCAGCGACACCATGTCGGCGCGGCCGTCGGCGAGGACCTGCTCGGCGACCTCGGGGGTGTTGACGCGGTTGCCGGTGACCAGCGGCACCGACACGGCGCCCATCAGCCGCTTCGTCACCCACGTGTAGGCGGCGCGGGGCACCGAGGTGGCGATGGTCGGGATGCGGGCCTCGTGCCAGCCGATGCCGGTGTTGATGATCGTCGCCCCGGCGGCCTCGATCTCCTTCGCGAGCGCGACGACCTCCTCCAGCGTCGAGCCGCCGGGCACCAGGTCCAGCATGGACAGCCGGTAGATCAGGATGAAGTCCTCGCCGACCCGCTGCCGGGTGCGGCGGACGATCTCCAGCGGGAAGCGCGTCCGGTTCTCGTATGAGCCGCCCCAGCGGTCGTCGCGGTGGTTGGTCGCGGCGGCGATGAACTCGTTGATCAGATAGCCCTCGGAGCCCATGATCTCGACGCCGTCGTACCCGGCGGACTTCGCCAGCTCCGCCGCCCGTACGTAGTCCTCGATGGTCTGCTCGACCTCGTCGTCCGTCAGGGCGTTCGGGACGAACGGGCTGATCGGCGCCTGGATCGCGCTCGGCGCGACCAGCTGCGGGTGGTAGGCGTAGCGGCCGAAGTGGAGGATCTGCATGGCGATCCGCCCGCCCTCGGCGTGCACGGCCTCCGTGACGACGCGGTGCCGCGCGGCCTCCTCCTCGGTGGTGAGCTTGGCCCCGCCCTCGTACGGCCGTCCCGCGTCGTTCGGGGCGATGCCGCCCGTCACGATGAGGGCCGCCCCGCCCCGGGCGCGGGCCGCGTAGAAGGCGGCCATCCGCTCGAAGCCGTTCTCCGCCTCCTCCAGGCCCACGTGCATGGAGCCCATGAGCACCCGGTTGGGCAGGGTGGTGAAGCCCAGGTCGAGCGGGCTCATCAGACGCGGGTACGGGGACGGGCTCGGGGTCGGGGTCATGAGGGGCGCCTCCTCGCGCGCGGTGTCATCGCCCCTGTTGTAGACGACGGCGAGCCGTTTGTGCAACAAGTTGCATAAGGTGCGGGGCGTGAGCTGCGGCACGCTCGGCCTGTGTCCCTGTACCGCCTGTGTCCCTGTGCGCCCGTGCGTCCCGTCCCGCCGCCGGGTCAGCCCGGCACCCGCCCCGCCGTCCAGGCGTCCAGCTCCTCCGGCGTGTACGGCACCGGCTCGTCGGCGCCCAGCAGCCCCCGCGACCGCAGCAGCCGCGCCACGGCCATCGCCCACGGCCGCCGCAGCCGCGCCGCGTCCAGCAGTTCCGCGTCCGCCAGCAGCTCCGCGACCGGCCCGGTGCGCAGCCCCTCCGGCGTGAGCACCGCCGCGTCGTCCGCCCACCGCAGCGCCAGGTCCACGTCGTGCGTGGCCATCACCACCGTCGTCCCGGACGCCCGCAGCCCGTCCAGCGCGGCCAGCAGCCGCTCCTGCCCATGGGGGTCGAGCCCGGCCGTCGGCTCGTCCAGGATCAGCACCCGGGGCCGCATCGCCACGGCGCCCGCGATGGCCGCCCGCTTCCGCTGCCCGTACGACAGCAGATGCGTCGGCCGCTCCTCCAGCGCCGCGATGTCCAGCGCCTCCAGCGCCGCCCGCACCCGGGCCCGCACCTCGTCCTCCGAAAGCCCCAGGTTCATCGGACCGAACGACACGTCCTGCCCGACCGACGCGGCGAACAGCTGGTCGTCGGGGTCCTGCACGACCAGCTGCACCGTCGTACGCAGCCGGGTCAGGCCCTTCCGGTCGTATTCCACGTCCTCACCGGCCACCCGCAGCCGCCCGCTCGCACACCGCAGCCCGCCGCTGAGCAGCCGCAGCAGTGTCGTCTTGCCGCTGCCGTTGCGGCCCAGCACGGCCAGCGACCGCCCCTCGGGCACGGCGAAGTCGACCCCCGACAGGACGGCGGGGCCGTCCTCGTAGGCGAACCCCGCCCCGACCAGCTCCACCACGGCGGCCTTCGACATCACAGCGACCTTTCCAGTACGAGGGTGAGGGCGACCACCGCCGCCAGCAGCGCCGCCGTCGCGGCGAGGAAACGGCGGTCCACCCGCGCCTCGGGCACCAGCACCCGCAGCGTCCCGTCGTAGCCGCGCCCGGCGAGCCCCGACTGGAGCCGCGCCGCACGGTCGAAGGCCCGTACGAAAGCGGTCGCGGCGAGCCCCGCCACCGACCGCCACGCCGCCGCCCGGCTGGTCAGCCCCAGCCGCGCGGCCTGCGCCTGCCGGATGCGGGCCACCGCGTCCAGCAGCAGGAACCCGATCCGGTACATCACCAGCGCCACGTCCACCACCGGCGCGGGCACCCCCGCCCGCACGAGCCGGGGCAGCACGTCCGAGACGGGTGTGGTGAACGCGAACAGCAGCAGCCCGAGGGACGCCGCCGAAGTGCGCAGCAGCAGGTGGGCGGCGTGGACCGGGCCGTCCGGCGCGAGGGCCACGAACCCGGCGGGCCCGCCCACCTGGAACAGCAGCGGCACGGCGCCCGTCACACAGAACCCGAGTGGCAGCCGCCACGCCCGCCACAGCTGGCGCGGCGCCACCCCGGCGGGGCCGAGCAGCACGGCGAGGGCCGTGGCCGCGACCAGGACGGCGCCCGGCCACGGCGGCAGGGACACCGCGCACCCGGTCAGCCCGAAGCCGAGCACGGCCTTCTCGGCCGGATGGCGGCGGCGCCAGCGACTGCTGTGCGCCGCCACGTCGATGGGCAGCACCCGCGCTACTCCCCGGACGCCGACGACCGGTGCGCCCCCGGCCCGGCCTGCCCGGCGGCCCCGGCCTCGCTCCCGGCAGCCGCGACGGTCCCGGCCTCGCCCGCCGACACGGCCCCGGTCCCGGCCTCGCCCGCTTCGGCCCCGGTCACAGTCCCGCCCTCGGACGCCATGGCCTCCCGGGCCCGCTCCTCGCCCTGGCGGCGGCCGCGCCGCAGCCCGAAGTAGTACGCCAGCACGCCCGCGCCGAGCGCCGCCTGGAGCGAGAACAGCGCCGACTCGACCTCGCCGGACGGCGGCTCGTACAGCGGCGTGAACCACGGCTCGTAGTCCGGGGCGTTCTCCGCGATCGCCGTCTCCGCCTGCGCGTCGGCGCCCGCGAACGGCTCCTCCTCGCCCTCGCCGAGACCCAGCGCCAGCGGCAGCACCGCCAGCGCCACGACCACCAGCACGAGCAGGACGTTGATCCTCGCGTTACGGCTCATCGGACCGCCGCCCCCTTCGCCGTGTCCGCCGCCGGAAGCACCCCGAGCCGCGCCAGATCACCCTTGCTGGACTGCCGCAGCAGCCGCATGACCAGCACCGTCAGCAGGCCCTCGCTCACCGCGAGCGGCAGCTGCGTCACCGCGAAGATCCCGCCGAACTTGGCGAGCGCCCCCGCGAAACCGGTCCCCGGGTCGGGGAACGCCAGCGCCAGCTGCACGCTCGTCACGCAGTACGTGGACAGGTCCGCGACGAACGCGCCGAAGAACACGGCCACCATCAGGGGCGCCCCGGTCCCGCGCAGCAGCCGGTACAGCCCGTACCCGGCCCACGGACCGACGACGGCCATCGAGAAGACGTTCGCGCCGAGCGTGGTGAGCCCGCCGTGCGCCAGCAGCAGCGCCTGGAACAGCAGCGTGATCGTGCCGAGCACCGCCATGATCGGTGGCCGGAACAGGATGGCGCCCAGGCCCGTGCCGGTGGGGTGGGAGCAGCTGCCCGTCACGGACGGGATCTTCAGCGCCGACAGGACGAAGGTGAACGCCCCCGCCGCGCCGAGCAGCAGCGTGGACTCGGGGTTGGCCCTGACCTCCCGGGTCAGCGCCCGGACACCGTGGACGACGAAGGGGGCGGCCGCCAGTGTCCAGGCGACCGCGTGTTCCCGGGGCAGAAACCCCTCGGCTATATGCATGTGGGGGAGACCCTCTCCAGCACCTCGTGGATGGACAACGCGCCCTGGCCGGTCTCCTGGCTGACGGGTCGTACCGCCTCGGCTCCGCCTTCCCGGATGCCGCGGTCTCCCGCGGCGGTCCAGTGGCTTCCCCGCTCGCGCGGAGGGTGGAGCCGGACATTCCCGATCACAGTGGCGAGGGCCGCACCGGCTTTGCACCGGTTTCCCGTACACCAAGGCCCTGCGACAGTAGTGCGTTGACCAGCTCCCTCACAACCGCGCCCCGGTCAGGCCTTGCGGTAGCCGTACGCCTCCTCCGCCGCAGCCGCGACCGCGTCGAGGTCGCCGCCCGCCGCCGCGGTGACCACCGCCGCGACCGCGCCCTCCAGGAACGGCGCGTCCACCAGCCGCGTGCCGGCGGGCAGTTCGTCGCCCTCCGCGAGCAGTGCCTTCACCGTCAGTACGGCGCTGCCCAGGTCCACCAGGACGGCCACCCCGGCGCCCCGGTCCACCTCGCGCGCGGCCCGGGCGATCAGCTCGGCGCTCGTCCCGAGCCCCCCGTCGGGCCCGCCCCCCGCGGCCGCCACGGGCACCCCGGAGGCCCCGCCCGCGAGGCCCAGCGCCAGCCTGACCACGGCGGAGGCGACCTCGGCGCTGTGCGACACGAGGACGACCCCGACCCCGCTTCCCGGAGCCCCGGTCACGACGCCACCTCCGCGAGCGCGGCGAACAGCACGGCGGCCGAGGTGGCGCCCGGGTCCTGGTGGCCGACCGACCGCTCCCCGAGGTAACTGGCCCGGCCCTTGCGGGCGAGCATCGGCACGGTCGCCGCCGCGCCCTCCCGGGCGGCCCGCGCCGCCGCCGCGAAGTCGCCGTCCCGCGCGAGCGCCGCCACGCCGGGCTCCAGCGCGTCCAGCATCGTCTTGTCGCCCGCCGTCGCCCCGCCGAGCTGCGCCACCGCCGCGACACCGGTGCCGAGCGCCTCGGCGAGCGCCTCCGGCGTCACCTCGGCGGCGTCGCCCAGTGCCTTGCCCGCGCGGCGCAGGAGCGTCCCGTACAGCGGCCCGGACGCGCCGCCGACCGTCGAGATCAGCTGCCGTCCCGCGAGGACGAGTACCGCCCCGGGCGTGGTCTGCGGCTCGGCGTCCAGGGCGGCGGCGACCGCCGCGAAACCGCGCCGCATGTTCGCGCCGTGGTCGGCGTCACCGATGGCGGAGTCCAGTTCGGTGAGGTGGTCGGCCTCGCGTTCCACGGCGGCCGCGGCAGCCGCCATCCACCGCTGGAGGAACCCGGCGTCCAGCACGGCGCTCACCGCCCCCACCGCAGCGCCGGGGTCTGCACGGGCGCGTCCCACAGCCGCAGCAGCTCCTCGTCGGCCTGGCACAGCGTCACCGACGCGCCCGCCATGTCCAGGGAGGTGACGTAGTTCCCGACGAGCGTCCGCGCCACCGGCACCCCGCGCTCCTTGAGGACGCGGTGCACCTCCGCCCCGAACCCGTACAGCTCCAGCAGCGGCGTCCCGCCCATGCCGTTGACCAGCAGCATCACGGGACCCGACGGGTCCAGGTCGTCCAGTACGGCGTCCACGGCGACGTCCGCGATCTCCCGCGCCGTCATCATCGGCCGCCGCTCCCGCCCCGGCTCGCCGTGGATGCCGACGCCGAGCTCCAGTTCGCCGGGCGGCAGGTCGAACGTCGGGCCGCCCTTCGCGGGCGTGCTGCACGCGCTGAGCGCCACGCCGAAGCTCCGGGAGGCGGCGTTCACCCGGCGGGCGATCGACTCCACCCGCTCCAGCGGCGCGCCCTCGTCGGCGGCCGCGCCCGCGATCTTCTCCACGAACAGGGTCGCGCCGGTCCCGCGCCGCCCCGCCGTGTAGAGGCTGTCGGAGACGGCCACGTCGTCGTCGACGAGCACCTTGGCGACCTGGACGCCCTCGTCCTCGGCGAGCTCGGCCGCCATGTCGAAGTTCAGCACGTCACCGGTGTAGTTCTTCACGACGAACAGCACCCCGGCCCCGGAGTCCACCGCGGCGGCGGCCCGCACCATCTGGTCCGGAACGGGCGACGTGAACACCTCGCCCGCAGCGGCGGCCGACAGCATGCCCGGCCCCACGAACCCGGCGTGCAGCGGCTCGTGCCCGGACCCGCCCCCGGAGACGAGCGCCACCTTCCCGGCGACGGGCGCGTCCCGCCGTACGACGATCCGGTTCTCCACGTCCACGGTCAGCTCCGGATGCGCGGCGGCGAACCCCCGCAACGCGTCGGCGACCACGGTCTCGGGCACATTGATGAGCATCTTCAACGCTGCCTCCAGGCGACGGGCTGGATGGTGCTGGTGATGACGGACGGTCAGGGCGCTTGCCGGGACCCGTCTGCCATTCTTCACGCCCCGGGCGCCGGATACGCGCTCCGCACGCGACGCGTGCCGCTCCGGTCGCCGCCGCGCGCCGCCACGGCACGACCCGCTTCTCGTTCCGGGTGGACGAGCCCGCGATCCCCGCCATGCCGCCCGGGCGGCCCCTGGGCCGACGCCGGATGGGCGCAGCCGCGCTGGTTCGTAGGGACCCGCTGCCGGAGCCGGCGTACCCGCACATCGTGATCCGCCTCGGCCCCGGCCCCGACGCCTCGGCCCACGGCCAGGCCCCCGGTCTACGGCCCCTGCCGGCGCACCGGCATGATCGACGCCGTCAGGACGAGCGGCAGCACCCACCAGGAGAGACCCGTGGACCTCGTTCTGGACCCGCCCCGTGGCGTCGGGCCCGTGCGCCTGGGCATGACCGCCGAGGAGGCCCTCGCGGCCGTAGCCCCCTGGCGGACACCCCGGACCAGGCCCGCCGACGGCCTCCCGGAGGCCATCTTCACCGCCTGCCGGGAGATCGGCGTGAACATCCACTTCGAGGGGCCCGGCGACGCCGTCACCGCCGTCGAGCTGTGGTGGCCCGGTGAAGGCCGCACGACGGACGTCCGGGTGCTCCTCGACGGCGACGAGGTGTTCACGACGCCCGCCGACGAGCTGTTCCGGAAAGCGGAGGGGCGCGGCTGGACCGTCGACCGGACCGAGCCCGAGTACCCCCGCATCCCCGGCCTCTCCCTGGGCTTCACCCGCCAGACGTCCCAGGAGGTGCCCCGCGCCCGCGGCGGCCTCCCCCTGTACGTCACATCCGTCCTCGTCGGCGGTGAGGACTACTACGACGCCTGTCGCGCCTCCGGCGACTGAGGCTCCGGCGACGGCGGCCGCAGCGGGTACGACCCGGCGAGCCCGACGGCCTCACGCGCGGTGTGCCGGGGTGGGCGGCCACGGCCCCCGGGCCCCGCCGCTGGTTCGGCCCCGTGGCGGCGGGCTCAGTAGTTCTGCCACTCGTGGCGGGTGTACTCCAGGACCGCCGGGTCCATGAGCGTGCTGGCGCGGACGTCCTGGGGGCGGCGGTCCACCGGGAACACCGTGGCCGCCTCGAGCACCGCGTCGTCCAGGAAGCGCAGCCGGGGCGCGTCGGGGGCCAGCCGCAGCGGCGGGGCCTCGCCGCCCCGGCCGGGCGAGGCCAGGACGAAGCCCCAGTTGCCGAAGCTCGGCACGTCCACCTGGTAGGCGGTCGTCGCGTACCCGGCCTCCCGTACCGTCTCGGCGATCGACCAGTACGACTTGGGCGCGAAGAACGGCGAACCGGCCTGCACCACGACCCGGCTCTCCGGCTTCAGGACGTGCGTGAGCAGATGGTAGAACTCGACGCTGTACAGCTTCGCCAGGGCCGCCGTGTCCGGGTCCGGGAAGTCGATGACGACCGCGTCGTACCGCCGCCCCGCGTCCCGCAGCCACGTGAAGGCGTCCGCGTTGACGGCCGTGACGCGCGGGTCGGCGAGCGCACGCCCGTTGAGGTCCACCAGCGGGCCGAACGTGCGGGCCAGCCGGGTCATCGCCGGGTCCAGATCGACCAGCGTGACGTCCTCCACGTCGTCGTAGCGCAGCACCTCCCGCAGCGCCAGCGCGTCACCGCCGCCCAGCACCAGCACCGACGACCGCTTCCCCGCGAGCGCCGGGTGGACCAGCGACTCGTGGTACCGGTACTCGTCCACCGAGGAGAACTGAAGGTCCCCGTTGAGGAACAGCCGCGTGTCGGGCGCCCCGGTGAACGCGGTCGAGCGGGTGACCACGATGTCCTGGTACGGGGTGGTCTCGGCGTGGACGATCGGGTCCCGGTACAGCTTCTGCCGCGCCGTCACCTCGATGTCGTCGGCGAGCGCGTACACCGTGGCCAGCACCGCGAGGACGGCCGCCACACCGCCCAGCAAACCCGCGCGGACGATCATTCTGGTCTCGCGGCGGAAGATCCACAGGACGACCCCGCCCCCGGCGACGGCGTTGACCGCGCCCACCACCAGGGCGCCCTTCAACTGCCCGAAGGCGGGCAGGAGCAGCAGCGGGAAGCACAGGCCGCCGATGAGAGCGCCGACGTAGTCCGCGGCGAACATGTCGGCGACCGCGCTGCCCGCCTCCTGCCGTCTGATCCGCTGGAGCAGCGTCATCAGCAGCGGGATCTCGGCGCCGATGAGCAGCCCCACGACGAAGCAGGCCACCACCATGGCCGGCATGTAGATCCGCAGCCAGGAGAACGCCACGTACAGCAGGAGCACCGACAGCCCGCCGACCAGGCCGAGGAGCAGCTCGACCAGGGCGAACGCGCCGACCGCCCGCCGCTGGAGCGGCTTGGCGGCCAGCGAGCCGATCCCCATGGCGAACACCATGACGGAGATGACCACGGAGGTCTGCATCACGGAGTTGCCGATGAGGTAGCTGCCCAGCGCGGTCAGCGCCAGCTCGTAGACCAGGCCGCAGGCGGCGCAGACGAACACCGCGAGGAGCAGCAGCACCCGGGTCCCCCGCGGGTAGCGGGGGCGCGTCGGAGCGGTGGCGGGCGGGGCGTCGCCGGTGGTGGTGCCGACGCTGTCGGGGCCGGTGCCGGCGCTGTCCGGGACGGTGGTGGTGCTCATGAGGTGAGGAGGTGTCAGGAGACGGCGGCGCCGACCATGAAGGCCGTACCGAGGTACATGGCCGCCTGGACCCATGCGGCGGGGTGGGCGGCGGTGCCGTTGTCGTCGAGGACGGCCGCGCCGAGGCGGCCGGGCGTCAGCAGGCCGATGAGCAGCGAGATGAGGGTCATCACGACGACGCCCGCGAGCCCGTACAGCAGGGTGCTGAGCAGCCCGTAGCCGAGGCCCAGCTCGGACTCGCTGGCGCGGATGGACGCCTCGATGACCAGGCCGACGGCGACCATCTGCCCGGCGAGGAGCACGGCCGCGCCCCGGTTGCGCTCGGTCCACACGACGTGGAACAGCTTGCCGGGGGTCACCAGGTCGAGCGCGACGAAGCCGACCACCATCACGACGAAGCCGACCAGGCCGTAGAGCACGGCGATGCCGGCCGACTCGAAGATCTCTGCCACGGGGATGCCTTTCGGGAACGTCGTCGGGGAATCGTGGGCGGGGTGGCGCCGGAGCGCCGGGTCACTTGCCGGAGCGGGTCACTTGCCCGAGCCGGGGCCACCGCCGCGGAAGCTGGCGCTGTCCGGGTCCGGCCAGCTCCTGAGGTGCGACTTCCAGCGCTTGTGCCCCGTACGGTAGTCGGCGACCTCGATGCGGCTGCCGGTGAGGAACGGGCTGATGGCCACGATGTCGTCGCGGTAGCGCAGGAACACCTTGTCCTCGGAGTCGAGCCGCTCCGTGGCCGAGGAGTGGCCGTGGATCTCGTCGGCGACCGTGGAGGGCTGGTCCACGGCGTCCACGTAGTCGGCCCCGCTGGGCGTGTACTCGCTGCTGAGATAGGTGTACGGGACGGGGTTGCCGTCGTCCGCCGGTTCGTCGGCGCAGCCGGCGAGGAAGGCCGCGGCGAGCAGCAGCGCGGTGATGCGTCGGGCGGGGGCGGTTCTCATCGGGCCTCCAGCCGGGTGTGGGTCGCCACGATCCGGCGGCTTCTCGGGTACGTGTGCCAGGTGCGCCAGGTCAGCGCCGTGCCGTCCCGCTCGACGGTCAGCGCGGTGACGGCGTCGGGGGAGCCGGGGAAGACGCCGTAGAGGGAGTCCGGGTGGGCGTCCGCGAGGTCGCGGACGCGCGCGACCTCGGCGCCGAACCCGGAGGCGGAGTACGTGTCCACGCGGGCGCCGAAGGAGTAGTGCCAGCCGTCGAAGTCATGGGCCGCGGCCTCGGGCAGGCCGCCCCGGACACCCGGCAGGCAGGCGACGGTCTCGCGGACCGGGCCCGCGCACACCTGGTGGGAGGCGCCGAGCAGCCGCAGCTGCACGTCGAGCCCGCCGACGGTCAGGTCGCGTACGGCCAGCGCGTCGCGGACGGGGTGGCCGAGCGTGAAGGACAGCTGGTCGGCGTCGGTGTCCAGGTACGGCGTGTCCAGGGCTATGCCGTTCACCAAATCCCCCGAGAGCCGTACGTGCGCGAGCGCCGCCGAGTATGGCACAGGGCCTGCACCACACCCCCGCGGGGGAGCGCGGGGGCGTACGCGCGGGAGGCACGTGGAGGGCAACGCGGCGGACCCGCGCGGGAGCAGGGAGGAGAGCGTGGCGCGCGGGCCAGGAGCGAGGGAGCGCGCGCGGGCGGCGCGCACTCCGACGGGCGCGGGCACGTGGCGTCTTCCCTCTTGTACGGCTCCGCCCCGCACCGCCCTCGCTCGGCTGCTCGCTCACGCCGGCTGCGGGCCGGCCGTGGAGCGGTCGTGGACCGGTCGTGGACCGGTCGTGGACGTGGCCCCGTGGACCCGGCCGTGGACGCGGCCTCGGAGGTCGGCTCCCGATCGGGCCCTGGACCCCGCCCTGCACCGGCCATGGCCCCGGCCCCGTGCGCCCGGGCCATGGCTCCGGCCCTGCGGCCCCGTGGGCCCCGGCCTCGCGAAGTAGGCTGTCGACCCGGCCGTGGACGCGGCCGTGGAACGGTCACGGCCCCGGCCCCGCGGACTCGGCTTCGCGGTCCCGTGTGGACCCGGCCTCGCGAGTCGGCCGAGGACGGGTGATGGCCCGGCCCTGTGGACCGCGCCGCGCACCGTTCATGGCCCCGGCCTCGCGGGACCGGGCCATGGTCCCGGCCTCGCGGACCGGCCGGTTCTGTTCGACCGGATGTTCCCCGCGGTGGTGACGGGTTCTCGGCGGACGGCACGTCACCCAAGAGGCAGCCGGGCCCCTGAGCGCTTCACCGGCCACCCCCTGGACACATCCCTTGGTCTGGACCTTAAGATCGGTCTGGGCGGCTTTCACCTCGTACGTGACGCCCCCGCCCCGCGATGACGCCGTCCCGGCGAGTGGGGCCGAACGGCCCCCGGCGAGGGGACCCTCCGCTCTGGGCAGGGGCCCCTCGGGCGGGACAAGGGTTTCCCCTCTATCGAGTTCATGGCGCGTTTCCCTACTGTTCCGGCACCGGCGGTTCCCCCCTCTGACCTGTAAATGTCAGGTGCATGTAACCCCATGCGTGCGACCCCAGGGAGATCCGCCGGGACGGCCCCGATGACGAGGCCGTCGCGCCGGCGGCGGCGCCGGGACCCACCCGGTCCCAGGGCTGTGGAGGTACCCCACAAACAGCCACAGCCCCGCGCCGCCGCCGCGCACCGCACCCTCAGCAGCTCCGGGAGTCGCCGGAGCCGCTCTTTGAAAGGGAACGACTTGAACGGTTCCAGGCGGAGACTGATATCCGTCGTGGCGGCGAGCGCCACGATCCTCGGCGTCGCGGCCACCTCCTCGGTGGCGCTCGCCGCGCAGGCCACCCCCTCCCCGCAGCCGGCCTCGCAGGCCCTGACCCCTGCCGCCACCCTCCCGACCGCGCCCGTCGAGAAGGTCATCGTGACCTACAAGGCGAGCACGGCGGAGGCGACCTCCAACGCCGCCGCCAAGAGCGACACCGCAGAGAAGGCCGCGAAGACGGGCGAGAAGCTCGCCTTCGAGCGCCGCCTCGCGGGCGGCCCCGCGCTCGTCGACCTCGGCACCGCGACCAGCAAGCAGGACATCGCCGCGGTCATGGACGCCTTCCGCGCCGACCCGGCCGTCGCCTCCGTCGAGGCCGACATCCGCGCCTACCCGATGGCCGTGACGCCCAACGACACCGAGTACGCCAAGCAGTGGGACCTCTTCGAGCCCACCGGCGGCATGAACGTGCCCGGCGCCTGGGACAAGACCACCGGCAGCGGCGTCACCGTCGCCGTCATCGACACCGGCTACGCGGCCCACTCGGACCTCGCCGCCAACACGATCCCCGGCTACGACTTCATCTCCTCCTCGACGGACGCCCGCGACGGCAACGGCCGCGACAGCGACGCCAAGGACGAGGGCGACTGGAACGCCACCGACGGCGAGTGCGGCGTCGGCTCCCGCGCGGGCAACTCGTCCTGGCACGGCACCCACGTCGCCGGGACCATCGGCGCCGTGACCAACAACGCCAAGGGCATCGCGGGCATCGCGTACGGCGCCAAGGTCCAGCACGTCCGCGTGCTCGGCAAGTGCGGCGGCTCCTCCTCGGACATCGCCGACGCCATCACCTGGGCGTCCGGCGGCAGCGTCCCCGGCGTCCCGGCCAACCCCACGCCCGCCAAGGTCATCAACATGAGCCTCGGCGGCGCCAGCAGCACCTGCCCGACCGTCTACCAGAACGCCATCAACGGTGCCGTCTCCCGTGGCGCCACCGTCGTCGTCGCGGCCGGCAACAGCAACACCAACGCCTCCGGCTTCACCCCGGCCAACTGCAGCAACATCATCAACGTGGCCTCCACCAGCCGTGAGGGCAACCGTTCGTACTACTCGAACTACGGCTCCATCGTGGACGTCTCCGCCCCCGGCGGCGAGACCCGCAGCGGCACGACCTCCACGCCCCAGAACGGCATCTACTCCACGCTGAACTCCGGCACCACGGTCCAGTCCCTGGAGAACTACCAGCCCTACCAGGGCACCTCCATGGCCGCCCCGCACATCGCCGGTCTCGCCGCGCTCCTGAAGTCGGCCAAGTCCACGCTGACGCCCGCCGAGATCGAGACCGCGATCAAGAGCAACGCGCGTCCGCTGCCCGGCACCTGCACCGGCGGCTGCGGCACCGGCATCGCCGACGCCACCAAGACGGTCAACGCCGTCACCGGCGGCACCACCACGCCCACCCCGGGCGGCACCTTCACCAACGCCACGAACGTGACGATCTCGGACAACACGACCGTCACCTCCGCCATCGCCGTCACCGGCGTCACCGGCAACGCCCCGTCCACCCTCCAGGTGGACGTGGACATCAAGCACACCTGGCGCGGTGACCTCGTCATCGACCTGGTCGCCCCCGACGGCACCCTGTACCGGCTGAAGAACTCCAGCGGCAGCGACTCGGCCGACAACGTCATCGGCACCTACACGGTGAACGCCTCCTCCGAGGTCGCCAACGGCACCTGGAAGCTCCAGGTCCGCGATGTCGCCTCGG
The DNA here is from genome assembly GCF_000478605.2 of Streptomyces thermolilacinus SPC6. Classification (GTDB taxonomy): domain Bacteria; phylum Actinomycetota; class Actinomycetes; order Streptomycetales; family Streptomycetaceae; genus Streptomyces; species Streptomyces thermolilacinus. The sequence continues at coordinate 6,203,546 of NZ_ASHX02000001.1, forward strand.
GTGACACCGGCTACATCGACTCCTGGGGTCTCACCTTCTGAGACGCCGGTAGGACATAGAACACCGCAGGTCAGGGGCGTGTTCCCGGCATTCGGCCGGGGGCACGCCCTGCCGCGCCACCCGAAAGTGCCGTCCACATGCCGGACAAAGGACCTGGACTCCCCGCCCCTGGTTCGTATCCTCACAGGGCGCGGGCGGGCAGCCCGCCGCGCACGGGGACGAACCCGAGCGCCGGAGGGTGGTGGCACATGAGGACGACGCCGTACCCCTCCATGCCGGTCGGCCGGGCCCATCTCATCGACCGTCTCGACCGGACGCTCCAGACCCGCGGCCGGGCCGTGCTCACCGGCCCCGCCGGCATCGGCAAGACCGAGGTCGCCCAAGCCGCCGCCGCCGAGGCCACCGCCCGCGGCGAAACGGTCCTGTGGCTCGCCCCGCAGCCCGCCGACCGGGACATGCCGGGCGCCGCGGCGGCCGCCCTCGTCGCCTCCGTACCGCCCTCCGCGCTCGACGGGCTCCCCGGCCCGCAGCGCGAGGCCATCGCCGTCCTGTGCCGCGAGGCCACCGCGCCCGACTCCGGCTGGGACCCCATAGCGCTGCGCCTCGGTCTCGCCCGCATCCTGCGCACCCTCGCCGAGAACGGCCCCGTCCTCCTCGTCGTGGACGACACCCGCCACATCGACCCCGAGAGCGCCGACCTGCTGCGCTTCGCCTTCCACCTCGCCCCGCCGGAGCTGCACGTCCTGGCCGTCGAGACCCCCGCCCCCTACGGCCCCGACACCCCGTACGGCGACCCCGGCACCGGGCCGTGGAAGGAGCCCGCGCCCGCCGCCGACCCGGACGCGGCGGCCGACGGCGCGCCCGCCGCGCTGTGGGTGCCGTCCGAGGCGGACGTGCTGCTCGTCCCGCCGCTCCAGGCCGACGAGATCGCCGAACTCCTCGTACAGCACCGGCTCGCCTCCCGCATGGCCGGCCGCATCCACCAGGCCAGCGGCGGCAACCCGCGCCTCGCCCTGGCCGTCGGCCGCTCCCTCGCCGACTCCCGCACGCCCGTCCACCACGCCGAGGCGCTGCCGCTGTCCGGCCGTGCCCGCGACCTGGCCCGCCGGATGCTCGCCGCCGCGCCGCCACCGGTGCGCTCCGCGCTGCTCCTCGCCGCGCTCGCGCTGCGGCCGACCGCCTCCCTGGTCCGCCGCGCCGGCCGCCCCACCGCGGAGGCCGAACTCGCCGCCGCCGAACGGGCCGGGCTCGTCTCGTTCACCGAGGACGGCGCCATCACCTTCACCGCCGGGCTCCTGCCGACGACCCTCGTCCACGACACGTGCTGGACCGAGCGGAGCCAGGCCCACACCGCGCTCGCCCGCGTCGTGGACGACCCCGTCGAGGCCGTCCGCCACCTGGCGCTCGCCACCGACGTCCCCGACGAACGCCTCGCCGCGGAGGTCGCCGCGGCCGTGGAGACCGTACGCCGCCGCGGCAACAGCGCACTCGCCGCCGAACTGGCCCTCCTGGCCGCCGAGTCCACCCCCGTCCACCTCGGCCGCCGCCGCATCGCCCGGCTCGCCGCCGCCGCCGAGGAAGCCGCCCGCGCGGCACGCGCCGACCTCGCCATGCGCGCCGCCGCCGACCTCCTCGCCCGGGACGCCGACCCCGAGGACCGCGTACGGGCCCGGCTCGCCGTCCTCGACACGGCGAGCCAGGGCCTCACCGACATGGACGAGCTGTACGTCCACGCCCTGGAGGACTCCGAGGGCAACCCGGCGCTCCAGGCCGCCGTCCACCTGCGCCTGGCCGTCAAGTACGTCCTCGCCGACGGCGACCTGGTCCGCTCCCGCGCCGCCGCCGTCGAGTCCGCCGCGCTCGCCGCGTCGGTGGGCGACCGGAACACCGCCGCGAAGGCGCTCACCCAGCAGGCCCGCATGGACCGTGTCCTCGGCTCCCCGGACGCGGACAAGACCCTCGCCGAGGCCCGCGAACTGGAACGCGCCTTCCGCCCCCTCGGCGTCCGCAACTCCGCCCAGATCCTGACGATCCGCCACGCCCTCTTCGACGACCGGCTGAACGAGGCCCGTGACGAGATCAACGCCCTGCTGCCCCTGGTGGAGCGGCGCGGCACCGTCGAGGACACCATCGAACTCCTCCACACCCTCGCGGCCGTCGAGGCCCGCCGCGGCCAGTGCGCCGCCGCTCTCCAGCACGCCCACCGCGCCCTCGCCCTCACCCTGGAGGCGGGCCTGTCACCGGGCCCCGCCTGGTACACCCTCGCCCTCGCCGAGACGGCGGGCGGCTCCTTCGCCCGCGCCCTGCGGTACGCGCGGCGCAGCGCGCAGGCGTCGGAGGAGGAGGGCGACAGCGTCTTCCTCTCCCGCGCCCTGTACGCGCTGGGGAGGGTGCAGCTGGTCACCGGCGACGTGGCCGCCGCCGTGGAGACCCTGCGCCGCGTCCAGGAGGGGGAGCGCCGCCAGCGGATCGTGGACCCGTCCATGCTGCGCTGGCACGAGGAGCTGGCCGAGGCACTGCTCGCGGCCGACGCGCGGGAGGAGGCCGAGTCCCTCGTCGCCGAGGTCCGCCCGGTCGCCGAGCGGCTGGGCCGTACGACGGTGACGCTGGGCCTGGACCGGGCGTACGCGCAGTGCCTGGCGGCGGGCGGCAAACCCGACGAGGCGGCCGCACTGCTGGCCGGTACGGCCGAGCGGTTCGCCGAGCACGGCCTCGTACTGGAGCAGGGCCGGTGCCTCATCGCCCTGGCGCGGGTGGAACGGCGGCGGCGCAGGCGTTCGGCCGCCCAGCAGGCGCTGAACGCGGCGGCCACCGTCTTCGAACGGGCCGGGGCGGCGCCCTGGCTCGACCTGGTGGCGGAGAGCCCGGCCCGCGCGGAGACCGCACCGGTGGGCGCCGCGGACGCGCTGTCGCGGCTCACCGAGGCGGAGGTGCGCCTCGCCCGGATGGTCGGCCAGGGGGCCAGCAACCAGGAGGCGGCGGCCCGGCTCTACCTGAGCGTCAAGACCGTCGAGGCCCGGCTGACGCGCATCTACCAGAAGCTCGACGTGCGCTCCCGCGCCCAGCTGGCCACGGTCATCAACCAGGGCCCGCCCGGCCGTCCCGGCACTGCGGGCGGCGACGACCTCGCCTGACCGGTCGCGCCACGGGACCGCTGCCGGACACGGGACCGCCGCGCGGCGGGAGTGCGCGCCGCGCGGCGGGGACGGTGGTGGGGGATCAGTGTGATCAGTGCTGTACGGTCTCGCCGCCCGCGTGGGCCGTGCCGCCCTGCGTGGCGCCCTCGGTGGCACCGTCCACCAGCGACGTGACGGTGTCCGTGCCGACCAGGGAGCCCGGGTCGGGCAGGCCGCCGCCGACGACGGCGTGCGAGGACGGGGTGAGCAGGGACGTGACGACTCCGGCGGCGAGGGACGCCACGGCGAGCATGCTGCGCTTCTTCATGCCCAGAACAACTACCGAGGCGCGCTCGGGTCACGGCCCGCCCGCGACCAATTCCCGCCGGCCGCGTCGTCGCGGGCCGGTCCGCCGCCGCGCGGCGGCGGACCGGCCCGGTGCGCGGGCGGGTCCGCCGCACGCGCGCGGAGCCCGTCCGCTGCCGTGGGGCGGTGCCCGGGGTCCCGGCCTACGGTGGGAGGGGAACCGCCGGCACGAGGAGGACGCCATGGTGACCGCCGACGACGCCTTCGCACGCGAGGAGTTCGCAGGGCGGGTCATGGCCGCGCTCAACGGGGCCGCGACGGCCCTGCTCACCAGCGTCGGCCACCGGACCGGCCTGTTCGACACGATGGCCGGGCTGCCCGCCGCCACCAGCGCCGCAATCGCCGAGGCGGCCGGGCTGCACGAGCGGTATGTGCGGGAGTGGCTCGGCGGCATGGTCGTCAGCGGGTTCGTCACGTACGACCCCGAGGGCGCCCGCTACACGCTGCCGCCCGCCCACGCCGCCAGCCTCACCCGGGCGGCCGGTCCGGACAACCTGGCCACCCTCATGCAGTACCTGGGCCTCATGGGCGGGGTCGAGGACCAGATCGTGGCGGCGTTCCGCGACGGCGGGGGCGTCCCGTACACGGCGTACCCGCGTTTCCAGCAGCTCCAGGGCGAGGAGAACGGCCGCGTCTTCGACGCCGCGCTCGTGGACACGATCCTGCCGCTCGCGCCCGGTCTGACCGAATGCCTCCGGGACGGCGCCGACGCCCTCGACGTGGGCACGGGGCAGGGACACGCGCCCGTCGTCATGGCCCGCGCGTTCCCCCGCAGCCGCTTCCACGGCCTGGACCGCTCCGAGGAAGGCATCGCGGCGGGCCGGGAGGAGGCGGCCGGACTCGGCTTCGACAACGTCCGCTTCACGGTCGGAGACTCGACCGGCATCAGCGGCACGTACGACCTGATCACCGCCTTCGACGTCATCCACGACCTGGCCGCGCCCGCCGAGACCCTCGCCGCGATCGCCGCCGCGCTCCGGCCGGGCGGGATCTTCCTGATGGGCGAGATCGCAGCGTCGAGCAGGCTGGAGGAGAACATCGGCCACCCGCTCGGGCCCGCCCTGTTCGGCTTCTCCGTCTTCTACTGCATGACCACGTCCCTCAGCACGGGCGGCGCGGGGCTCGGCACGGTGTGGGGCGAGCAGACGGCCCGCGCCATGCTCGCAGACGCGGGCTTCACCCGGGTGGACACGCGGGCCGTCGAGGGCGACCCGGTCAACCTGTACTACGTCTGCCGGAAGGACTGACCGCGCGGGGCGCGCCTCGCGGCCGCGGGCCCGCATCCCGGGGGCGCCCGGGCTCCCCCGGGAGGGCGGCGGGCTCGCACCGGAGGGTGGCCGGGGCTTTCCCCCGATGCGCGGTGGCCGGGGCGGAGGGCGGCCGGGGCGCGCTGTCAGTGGCGCGTGCTGAGATGGGGTTCACGGTAAGTCACGTGACCGAACAGGGGGATCGCCATGGACGTGGCGGAGGTGCGCGCATCGCTGTCGGAGCTCCTGAAGCCGCCGAGCCGCGGCGCGGCGGGGGAGGAGGGGCGCGGGGAGGCCGCCGCGGAGCTGCGGGCCGCGCTCGCCGCGCCGAAGGCGCCGGGCCTGGGCCGGCTGGTCGAAGCGGCGCGGCAGGCGGGCGAGCTGGACGACGCCCTCGTCGCGGAGCTGCTGCGGCGCGGCCGCCCCGCCCGCGCGTTCGCCGGGTTCCTGGGCGGCGTGCCATCCCGGCCGGGGAGCCCTGTGGCCCGCGCGCTCGGGGAGTTGACCGGGCGTCATCTCGGGGGCGACCCACGGCGGTGGCGGGGCCTCCATGACGCGCTCGGCACCGCGCGCGCGGCGCTGCCGGACCTGCTCGCGGCCCGCCCCGTACCGGCCGATGGCACGCCGCCGCTGCCGCCCAGGTCCGTCACGGACACGCTCGCGCTGCTCCTCGAGCACGCGGCGCCTCCGCACGCCGCCGCCGCGCTGACCGCCCTGCCCGACCGGACCGTGGACACCCTGCTGGCCCGTGGCACGCTGCCGGGACCCGCGCTGACGGCCGCCGTCGTCGCGCACGGCGACACCCGGTCGCGGGCCGCCCTCGCCCGGCATCCCCGGATCGACTCCCGCGTCCTGAAGGACCTCGTCGCCGCCGACGACCCGGTCGTCAACGCCTCCGTGTACCGCAACCAGCGCTGTCCGGCGTCCCTGCGCCGCGCCATCACCCACGCCCTGCACCGCGTCCCGCTCGACGCGTCGCTCCGCGCCGAGCTGCTGTCCCCCGCGACGGACGATTCGCGCAGCCTGGCGGCGCCCCTGCTGGCCTGCGGCGACCCCGAACTCGTCCCGCGCGCCCTGCGGTGGGGAGTCCGCAAGGTGGCCCAGCGGTACGCCCTGCTGCGCGTATGGGAGTGCCGGGGCCCGGAGACGCTGCGCGCGGTGCTCGCCGACGCCGAGGCCATGCGGTACGTCCACCGGGAGGTCCGGGCCGACGTCGCCGCCGCGCTCGGGGAACCGGACGGCGCGACCCGGCTGCGCGCCGAGGGCGAGCCGTACGAGGACCCGGCCGCGCTGCCCCGGCTGTTGAGCACGAGCCGTGGCACCAGCACCCTGCGCGACCTGCTCAACGAGCCGTACGCCCACGACATGCGAGCCCTCGCCGCCGCCAACCGCCGGGCGCCGTTCATGCCGAAGGCCGCGGAGGAGCTGGTCCGGCACGAGGACGCGACGGACGCCGAGCGCGCCGAGTTCCGGCTGACGCTCCTCAACGCCGCCTGGCGGGCGGGCGGACGCATCGCCGGGAACCTCACGCCCCCGGCGCGGCGGCTGGAGGCCGAGTCCTTGGACGGTTCGGCCGGTGAGTGGGCGGTCGGGATGGTCCGGGCGGGCCTCCTCGACCCGGTCCTGCTGGTCACGGCCGCCCGGCCTGCCGCACACGCGGTCGGCGCCCTGCGGGCCGTGGCCGCCGACGGCCTGTGGACCGACGGGGCCCGCGCCGCGTTCGCCGCCCTGTGCGAGGACACCGTCGGGACCCGCCCGCACGCCTGGGAGGCCCTCCTCACGTCCCTTCCGGCCCACCCGGGCACCCCGGCGGAGGCCCTCCAGGACGCGGCACGCCAGGAGCCGACACCGGCCCCGGCACACCCGGCCCGGGCGGCCGAGCTGCCGGGCGCGGAAGCGGCCGAGCCGGTGACTGCGGAGGAGCCGGCGGCGCTGGACGGCGCGGTGGCGCCGGGTGGGGTGGTGCCGCGGCAGGGCGCGGTGGCGGGGGGTGAGCGGGAGCCGTCGGGGGAGCGGGCGCCGTCGGGGGAGCCTGTGGTGGCGGACAGTCCCGGGGAGCCGGATGATCCGGTGGCGCCCGAGGAGCCCGTGGGGCGGTTGGCGCGGTGTGCGCTGGGGGCGCTGGACCTGCTGGTGTCGCTCGCGCCCGACGGTGCCGCGACGCTGCCGGAGGACCGGGGCGTGCTGCGGTACCTGGCGGCCCACCGTGAGGGGGTGGCGCCCGCGTGGCGGCATCCCGGGTGGCTGTGGCGGGCCTGCGAGGACCAGGGGCTGGGCGACCTCGTCCATCCGTGCGAGACGCCGACGCGCGAGGAGGCGCTCGCGTGGCTGCGGGAGCACGACGGCTCGGAAGCCGAGGGGCGTATCGCCGACCGGGCCTACCTGTACGGCGTGCTGGACGCCGACGACCTGCTGCACCATCTGCCCGCCGCCCGGCTGCTGACCCTGCCGTACGGCTGGGAGGACCTGGCGTTCACCACCGCATGGAGGCGGGCCGTCGCCGCGTTCCTCGACCGGGAGCTCGGCACCGACGCCGACGCGTGGCTGGCCCTCGCGGCCATCGCCCGCGACGTGGACGCCACCGCCTCCTGGCCGGAGCTGCTCCACCGGTCGCGCCGCGCGGGCCGCCCATCCGCCGACGTGCTGCGGAAGCTGTGCGCCGTCGCCGACGGGGGTCAGGCGCCGACCGACCCTGAAGCCGCGTCGCGCCTGCTCGCGCGGGGCAACCACCTGTGGGAGTGGCCTCTCGGCGCGCTGCTGTGCGAGGCCCGTGAGGAGACCGTCGCCGCGGTACTGCCCCGCTTCGGGCCCGACGGGCCGTGGCTGCTCGCCGCGTACCTCCTGCGCCGGACGCCCACCCCGCACGGCCCGTTCGCGCACCTCCTGGACCTGCGCGACCCGGCCGCCCTGCGGCTTCTCTCCGAACAGCACCGCTGGCTGAGCGACGGCTCGGTGCTCCGACTCCTCGACCTGGCCGACCCCGACGTGGACCTCGCCCTGTTGCGGACCAGCCACGACCGGGCCGTACTGCGGCGGCTCGCCGCACGGAAGGGCCCGGCGGCCGCGCGCCTCGCCGCCGACCTGCGGGCCGACCCGCGCGCCGAGCCGCCCGGCGGCTCGGTGTGGCTGGAGTCCGCCGAACCGGACCTCGTGGAGTACGTGCTCGCCCGCTCGGGCAAGCGCCTCAACCTCGCGCAGCAGCTCGTCGGCTGTATGAGCCTGCTGCGCCACGGCGGGCCCGAGCGGCTGGCCGCGCTGGCCGACAGCGGGGTGCTCGGCGCGACCGCGACCCGGCTGTGCCGGAAGGCCCTCGCGTCGGACGACCCGCAGTCGCCCCTCGCCGACCGCCTGCGCCGCGAACTGGGCCCCGACCGCATCGTCAAGCGGCTGCGCCGGGCCCGGTCCCGCTGGGAGACCCGCGCGGTCATCGACACCTCCCCCGGCCCCCTGGACTGGGACGCCCTGGAGGCGGCGCACCACGAGGAGCCCCTCCCCGCGTGGGAGGAGCTGGTGCGCGGCCCCGAAGCGCCGCACGGCATACGCCTGCGCCACGCCGCCCATCTGCCGGCGCCGTCCCCCCACGGCACGCCGCTGGGGCGGGAGCTGACCGTGGCGCGGCTGCGGCACGGCATCGGCTTCCACCACCGCAGGCCCGTGGACGCCCTGCTGGACCGTCTGCTGGAGACCGGGCAGCTCACCGGCCGGGACCTGGTCCACGAGGCCGCCCCGGCGGCGGTCGTGCTCGCCTACCTCAACCGGGCGCGCCGCCGCCGCGACGCGCCCGCGGAGGTGCGCGCCGCCGTCGCGGAGACGGAACGGCTGGTGCGGGAGCGGCTCGGCGACGATCCCGGCGCGTGGCGCCGCGTGGCCGCCCGCCTCACTGAGCGGGAGCCGGCCTGGGAGGCGCACACCCCGGTTCCGGCACTCCTGTCGGTGCGGTAGGGGGGGCGGACCACTGCCGCCCCCGCCGCGGGCAGGCGTTCCGCTGGGGGCCGGCGCCTGCGCCGCACCGGTGCGCGGAGCTCCCGGGCGGGCCCCCGTTGTGCCCGCCCGGTCGGCCGCGGGGCCGGGCCGACCGGGCCTGGGGGGGCGGTCAGGTGGGGGAGTTCTGGCCGGGGTCAGGGGGCGTTCCGTCGCCGGGCGGGGTGCCGTTGCCCGGAGGGGTGTCCGGCCCCTGGTCCGTGGGGGAGCCGTTCGGCGGCGGTGGCGGGGGCTCGGTGTCCGAGGTCTGCCGCCCCGGGGTGTCCTCGGGGGTCGTGCCGCCGTCCCTCGGCGTGCCCGTGTCACGGTTCTCCGGTTGCTCCGCCGGGCTGTCGGCGGGGCTGTCCGGGGGCTTGGTCGTGGGGGTGTCCGTCGGCGTGTCGGTGGGGTCGTCCGGCGGTGTGGTCGTCGGGCTGTCCGGCGACGTGGGCGGCTTCGTCGTGGTCGGCGACGCCGTGTCCTTCGGCGAGGGCGAGGGCGAGCTGCCGGCGGGGTGCGGGCGCTCGACGCGCTTGCCCGTGGCCGGGTCGATGACGGTGAACGTCGGCACGGGGGTCGGCGCGGGCACCACGACCACGATCTCCTCCGCCTGGAACCCAGGCCAGGTCTTCCCGACGACCTTCTCGGGCCGCTCCACCTGCGGCCGGTCCAGCGGGTTGCCGCAGGCACAGCGCACCCGGGGCACGCCGTACTGGTCGATGAGCACGGCCGTACCGGCCTGGAGGACCGCCTGGTACGGGACCGCGCGGCCGTCCTCGAACCCGTGGTTCGTCACCAGAGTGTCCAGGCGCAGCTGCACGGACGTCAGGCCGCGCAGGTACGCGGGCAGGCCGTTTGGGGTGGTGCGCAGCACGGACGCGAACGCGCCGGCCTTCGCCTTGTCGCTCTCCAGGTACGCGATCTGCTTCTCCACGTCGCAGACGGCGCGGTTGCCGCTGCCGCCGTACAGTTCGGGCGCCGAGCCCGCGTACTGGTGGCGCTGCTGCGTCGGCAGCCGCTCCACGCCGCGGTTGGCCGAGGTGGCCGTGCTGGGCGTGAAGCTGTTGGGGGGACGGTACGAGACGCTCTCGGCGCTCACCGCCTGCGCCTCCTCGGGCCGCGACAGCATCACCACGGACAGCGCCACGACGGCGACGAGTACACCGACGAGGGCCGCGACCACAGGGACGGACCGCCACCAGGGGCGCCCGCCACCCGCGCGTCGGGCACCGCCGCCACCGCCACGGCCGTCGTCCCCTCCGCCGCCTCCACCGGTGGGCGGCGGAGGGGACGAGGGCGGGGCCGGGGGCTGGCCTGGGGCCGTACCACCTGGTCTGGGGTGCGAGAGGGGGCCCGACGGGGGACCTGTGGGGCGACCGGACGCAGGGTCGGAAGTCACATTCGTCCCTTTCTTCCGTTCTGTGTTCATTGTGTGCCCCATCCGGGTGCCGCCCGCAAGCCGGGAGTCCCGGACCACGCCTAGCGTGGGCAGAGTGAGCAGCCACAGCGCCGCACAGCGCGGCCCCGCACGACGCGGCACCGCACCGCACGGGCCCCGCCACACCGTGCGGCTCTGTCTCGACGCCCTCCTCTCGGTGCTCGTCGCGCTCACGGCGATGGCCGTCGTCGCCGCCCTCGGGCTGTGGGCGGCGGGTGCGGCGGAGCTGCCGGGCGGCGCGTTCCCCCGGGTCGTCGCGGCCGTCGTCGTCATGGCGGCGGGCGGCGACATCGAACTTGCGGGCGGCGCGGGCGATCTCGCGCGTACGGACGCCGAACTGACGGCCATGCCGCTGTCCGTGGCCCTCGTCGGCGCGTTCACCCTCGCCACCGGATTCCTGCGCCCGCTGCGGCACCGCGCCGTCGCCTCCACCGGCGAACTGCTCGCCCGCGTCGCCGCGACGGCCGCGATCTGGCTGGCCGCCCTGGCCGCCCTCACCGCCCTGGCCCGCCACACCTTCACCGACCTGCTGCCCGCCGGCTCGCCCGCCGACCTGCTCGGCGACCTCCTCGACGCGTCGCCCGGCATCGGCTTCCGCGCGGACCTCGGCAGCACCCTCCTGTACGGCCTGCTGTGGGTGCTCGGCGTCCTCGCCCTCGCCCTGCTCGTCTCGCGCCGGGCGCCCCTCCCGGCGCGGCTGGTGCGCTACCAGGAGCCGGTGCGGCCCGCCGCGTTCGCCATGCTGTTCCTGCTCCTCGCGTACGTCGTCCTCGGCCTCGCCGTCGGTGTCGTCGTCGCCGCGACGCGCGGCCACGCGGCGGACACCTTCGCCGTACTGCTCCTCGGCCTGCCGAACCTCGTCTGGCTCGCCCTCGGCCTCGGCATCGGCGCCTCCTGGGAGGGCAGGGTGGACGGCCCGTTCGGGCTGCCGATGCCGCACGTGCTCGACCAGGTCCTGCGCGGCAGCGAGGAGACGACCCTCGACGTGCGGTCGCTCGCCGCGCACGACGACCGCGCCTGGTGGCTGATCCCCGTCGCGGCGGTGCTGCTGCTGGCCGCCGCGTTCGTCATGGCGGTCCGCTCCCCGGCCCGCACCCGCCTGTGGCAGCAGGCGCTGCACCTGGGCGTGGCGTTCGCGCTCACCCTCCTCGTCGTCGCGCCGCTGACCCGCCTCGACGCGCGGCTCGGGCTTTCGCTGCTCGGCATCTTCGAGGTGGACGCGCTCGGCGGACAGGTCAGCCTTCACCCCCGGGTGTGGGCGGCCGCTGGCCTGGCGCTGCTGTGGGGCGCCCTCGCCGGGTTCGTCGGCGGGCTCCTCGCCCACCGGGTCCGCCGCAGAGGCGAGGTGGACGCCGAGCCACCGGGTCGCTGAGCGCGGCGCCGCCGTCTCACGCGGCCGTGCCGGTGCCCCGGAAGACCGGCAGGGCCCACAGCGGGGGAGCGGGCGGTGGGGGCGGGGGCCCGGCGGGCGGCGGCGGGAAGTCCAGGTGGTCCTCCGGCGGGCGGTCCGGTCCGCCCGTGCCCTCCCGGTCCGGGCCCCCCGCGCGGCCCTTCGCCGCCCGCCGCAGCTCCGTCACGAACCCCATGCACGAGTCGAACCGGTGCTCCGGCGCCTTCGCCAGCGCCTTCGCCAGCACCGCGTCCACCCCGGACGGCAGTCCCGCCCGTACGTCGCTCAACGGCGGCGGCGGGTCGTACTGGTGCGCCCACAGCAGCGCCATGTCGTCGTCCCGGCGGAACGGCGGCGCCCCGGCCAGCGTCTCGTACACGACGCACCCCAGGCTGTACACGTCGCACCGCCCGTCCACGGGCCGCCCGGAGATCTGCTCGGGCGCCACGTAGTCGAGGGTCCCCACGAACTGGCCGACGCTCGTGAAGCCCGTCAGCGACAGGGACTTCTTCGTCAGCCCGAAGTCCGTCAGGTACACATGCTCGGGCCGGTCGCTGTCGGTGCCCTCGGCGACCAGGACGTTGCCCGGCTTCACGTCCCGGTGCACCAGTTCGTGGGCGTGCGCCGCGTCCAGCGCGGAGGCGACCTGTACGGCGATCCGCACCGCCGTCGCGACGGGCAGCGGCCCGGTCCGGTCCAGCAGGGCCCGCAGGTCCTGGCCGGGCACGTACCGCATGGCGATGTACAGCAGGCCGTCGGTCTCGCCCGCCTCGAAGACCGGCACGATGTTCGGGTGGTCGATCGCGGCCGCGACCCGCGACTCGTGCGCGAACCGCTTGCGGAACGTGTCGTTGCGCGCCAGCTCCGGCGCCAGCAGCTTCAGCGCGACGGTGCGGCCGAGCCGCAGGTCCATCGCCCGGTACACGACCGCCATGCCGCCCCGGCCGATCTCGGCGTCGATCCGGTAGTGCGCCACCTGGCGGCCCACCAGACCAGACGGCCGCCCGGAGGGCAGCTCGACACCCGAGCCCATCACCCGTCACCCGCCCCGTCGCCGCCCCGGCGGGCGCGCCCCGCGGCGGGCAGGTCCGCCACCCGCGTCGGTTCGGCGGCGGACGGCCGCCCGGACGGGTGGCTGTCGTCGGGCCCGTCCGCTCCACGGCTGCCGGCGCCGTCATCGTCGTCCGGTACGGGCGCGGCGCCGCCGGGCTCCGCACGTGCCGGTCCGCCGGCGCCGGGGCGGACCACACGGGTGGGCTCCGCCCCCGGTGGCCGGGCGGGGCGGGCGGGCTCCGCATCCGGGGCCCGGGCGAGGCGGGTGGGCTCGTGCCCGGCGTCCGCGCGCGGCGGTACGGGGCCGCTGTCGGGGCCGCCCGGAGAGGCGTCGGGAGGGGCGTCGGGAGGGGCGTCGGGAGCCCGCGCCCCCTGCGCCGGGCCGGGGCCGGGAGCCTGGACCACGCGGGTGGGCTCGTAGCCGGCCGGGGACCGGCCGTGCGGGGGGCCGACGGGCGGTGCGGCGGGCCCTGCGGGCGGCGGCTCGTCCGCCCGTACCGGCACCACCCGTGTCGGCTCATGCCCGGCGGCGCCGCCCTGGGCGCCCGCCGCCGCGTCCCCGTCCCCCGCATCACCGGGCGGTGCCATGCGGGTCGCGCCCTGGGCAGGGGGCTCGGGCGGGGGCGGAGGCGGGGTCGCGGACGGGGTGGACGACGTGGCGTACTCGGCCAGCCGCGTGCCGTCGCAGTACAGCCAGCGCTCGTGCTCGGCGTCGTACAGCCACATCGCCTCGCCCTCGACGACGACGCCCAGCCGCAGCCCCGCGGTGCCACGCCGGAACCCCTCACCGTCCACGCGGCCCGCCGCCAGGTCCTCCGCCGCCCCCCGGTACCGGCCGAGCGACGCCTCCGCGCGGGCCAGCAGCGGGCGCGGGTCGGCGGCGCGCGCCATGTCGTGCGCGGCGGCGGGCGGGTCCTCCGGTACGGAGACCAGGAGCCGCCCGTCCACCCACGCCGACCAGCCGTTCGAGCACAGGACCCGCGCCCAGTCGCCCATCCGCTCCAGCAGCTGCACCGGCAGGAACGGGTCCAGCGGCACCGTCGGCCTGGCCGTGCCGGGCGTGTCCCACGCGGGCATGCCGTGCCGGGGGACGACATGACTGGGCCGGAAGTCGTCGAGGACCAGGTCGCCGGCCCGCACCGCAGAGCCCATGGAGCGCCTACTTTCGCATGATCACCGGCTCGTGGCGGCGCAGCAGCCGCACCACCGCGAACCCGAGGACGACGGCGAGCGCCAGCAGCACGCCCATGTCGAGCAGCCACGTCGGCAGGTCGTGCGCGAACAGCGGGTCCTTCGACCGCTCGCCCGGCACCGTCGCGCCGAGGTCCACGGTCGAGGCCATCGCGGCGAACGCCCACCGGGACGGCACCAGCCACGCCAGCTGCTCCAGCACCGGCGTGCCCCGCACGGACAGCAGCGCCCCGCAGAACACCACCTGCACGATCGCGAGGAGCACCAGCAGCGGCATGGTGACCTCCTCCTTGCGCACCAGCGCCGACACGAACAGGCCCAGCATCATCGCCGTGAACGACAGCGCCGCCACCGACAGCGCCACCTCCACGAGCGGCGGCAGCAGCACGCCCTTGCCGTCCGGCACGTTCATCGGCACGCCGACCAGCGCGACCAGCGTCAGCACCACCGCCTGCACCACCGTGACCAGGCCGAGGACGACCACCTTCGACATCAGGTACGCCGACCTGGACAGGCCGACGGCCCGTTCCCTCCGGTAGATGGTCCGCTCCTTCACCAGCTCCCGCACCGCGTTCGCCGCGCCCGTCAGGACACCGCCCACGCACAGGATGAGCAGCACGTTCAGCGTCGATTCGCCGCCGAGCCTGCCCTCCGACAGGGCCCGCGCCATCGCGCCCATCACGAACGGCAGCGCCACCATGATCGCCAGGAACGTCCGGTCGGCGCTCAGCGCGGCCGCGTACCGCCGCACGAGGGTCCGCAGCTGTGAGCCCCAGCTCTGCGCCTTCGGCGGCGGCGGGGGCGGCGCGGCGGCGGACGCGCCGGGCGCGGGCGCGGCGGGGCGCCGCATCGCGGCCTCGATGTACCGCTCATGGTGCTCCGAGTCCCGGAACCGGCCCGCCCAGTCCCGCTCCCGGTCGTTCTCGAACGCCTCGAACGCCTCCGGCCACTGCGCGCAGCCGAAGAAACCGAGCGCCTCGTCCGGCGGCCCGTAGTACGCGATCCGGCCGCCCGGCGCGAGGACCAGCAGCCGGTCGCACACGTCGAGGCTGAGCACGCTGTGGGTGACGACGATGACCGTGCGCCCGTCGTCGGCGAGCCCGCGAAGCATGTGCATCACCGACCGGTCCATGCCCGGGTCGAGGCCGGACGTCGGCTCGTCCAGGAACAGCAGCGACGGCTTCGTCAGCAGCTCCAGGGCGACGCTGACACGTTTGCGCTGGCCGCCCGACAGGCTGTGCACGGGCTGGTCGGCGCGCTGCTCCAGGCCCAGTTCCCGCATCACCTCGTCGACGCGGGCCTGCCGCTCCGCCTTCCGCGTGTCCTCGGGGAAGCGCAGCTCGGCGGCGTACGTCAGGGCGCGGCGCACGGTCAGCTGGAGGTGCAGGATGTCGTCCTGCGGGACCAGCCCGATGCGCTGGCGCAGCTCGGCGTACTGCCGGTACAGGTCGCGCCCGTCGTACAGGACGGTGCCGTGGTCGGCGGGCCGCAGCCCGGTCAGGGCGTTCAGCAGCGTGGACTTGCCCGCGCCGCTCGGGCCGACCACGCCCAGGAGGGCCTTCTCGCCGACGGGGAACGTCACCCCGTCGAGCAGCGTCTTGCGCCCGCCGTCCACCCGGACGGCGAGTTCCTGCACGTCGAGGGAGATCTCGCCGGTGTCCGTGTACTCGACCAGACGGCCGCCGACGACGCAGTACGCCTGGTGGCCGATGCCGATGATGTCCTCGGGCGTCACCCGCGCCTCATCGACGGGGCGGCCGTTGAGGTAGGTGCCGTTGTGACTGCCGAGGTCACGGATCGCGTACGTGCCGTCGGGGCGGGACGTCAGCTCCGCGTGGTGCCGGGAGACCACGAGGTCGTCCACCACCACGTCGTTGTCCGGGGCGCGGCCGATGCGGACGGTCCGGGTCGGGAGGGGGCGTACGGAGGTGGGGCGCCGGAACGTGCCGGTGGAGCCGGGCAGCGACACGGACGAGGGCCGGGGCTCGGGCGGGGGCCCGGAGCCGGGAACGCCCGCGCCGGTGAGGGGTACGGCCCCGGGCGCGTCCCCGCCGGTGCCGCGGACGGCCTCGGGCGCGTCCGTACCGGTGTCGCGTACGTCCTCCGGTGCGTTCGTGCCGGTCTCCGGCACGTCCGCCTCCGCCACCGGCACGGCCCCGGCCGCACCCGGCTCGGCCGCCGGTACACCCGGCTCGGGCTCCGGTGCCGCCTCCGAGAGAAGCGCCTCCGGACCGTCGTCCGGGTGGCCGAAGCGCAGGACGGTACCGGCGCGCACGTCACGTTCGGTGACGCGCACGCCGTCCGCGTACGTGCCGTTCGTACTGCCCTCGTCCCGGACCGTCCACCGGCCGTCCTCGTCGCGGAACACGGCGTGGTGCCACGAGACCCTGGTGTCCGCGAGCGCGATGTCACTCGCGGGGTCGCGTCCCACCCGGTAGACGTGGCTCGGACGCAGCACCGTGGAGTGCCCGTCGACATCGACGACCAGCTCGGGTGCGGTAGGCACGACGGGCCGCTCTCCCATGAGGGAATTTTATCTTTTCGTACCGAAATGCGCCTGATGCGCGGAGTGTGCTCCCGGAGGGGAGGGGAACGTGGAAACCGATCCCACACACCCCCTCGACAGGAGGCGCTCATGACGTCCGACCACGCACCCGAGAACCCCACGACCGCCCACCCGCGCCCCGAGTTCCCCGAGCAGGAGCAGCAGCACCCCGGCCGGACCGACGCGATGCGGCCCCGCCCGGACCACGGCGAGGAGTCGTACCGGGGCAGCGGCCTGCTGAGGGACCGGGCCGCGCTCGTCACGGGCGGCGACTCCGGGATCGGCCGCGCGGTCTGCCTGGCGTTCGCGCGCGAGGGCGCCGACGTGCTGTTCGCCCACCTCCCGGAGGAGGCCGAGGACGCCCGCGAGACCGCGCGCCTCGTGGAGGACGCGGGCCGCAAGGCGGTCGCCGTGCCGTGCGACATCCGCGAGGAGCGGGCGTGCCGGGACCTGGTCGAACGGGCCGTCACCGAGTTCGGGCGGATCGATGTGCTGGTGAACAACGCCGCGTACCAGATGGCGCAGAGCGAGGGCATCGAGGCGATCACGACCGAGCAGTTCGACCGGGTGATGAAGACCAACCTGTACGGGATGTTCTGGCTCACCCGGGCCGCGCTGCCGCACATCCCGGAGGGCGGCTGCGTCCTCAACAGCACGTCCGTGCAGGCGTACAAGCCGAGCCCGCCGCTGCTCGACTACGCCATGACCAAGGGCGCCATCGTCACCTTCACCCAGGGCCTCGCCCAGCAGCTCGCCCCGCGCGGCATCCGCGTCAACGCCGTGGCGCCCGGGCCGGTGTGGACGCCGCTGATCCCGGCGACCATGCCGGAGACGGCCGAGTTCGGCAAGCAGGCGCCGCTCGGACGGCCCGCCCAGCCCGCCGAGATGGCCCCGGCGTACGTCTTCCTCGCCTCGGCCGCCGCGAGCTTCATCACCGGCGAGATCATGAACGCCACCGGCGGCACCCCGCTGCCCTGACACCGCGCCCCGGCCCCGGCGGCGGTGCCCCGCCCGGGCGGCACCGCCCGGGCCCGTCAGCCCGTCACCCCAGGCGTGCCGCCCGGGCGGGGAGCGCCGCGACGACCTCGTCGCCCTCGGTGTCGGCCGTCCGGCGGAAACCCAGCGAGGAGTACAGGCGCTCCGCCGTGACGTTGTCCGGATCGTAGGAGAGACGGATCTCCTCGCAGTCGTCCCGTTCCGCCAGCCACGCCAGGAGCGTGCGCACGGCGGCACGTCCGGTGCCCTTGCCCTGCTGGGGGCCGTCGATCAGCATGCCGCCGACCCAGTACGTCCCGTCCTCGTCGTCGCGGGCCCACATCACGTGCCCCACCACCGCGCCGTCGGCGCACACCGCCAGGGAGGTCCACACCTGCCCGCGCGCCGACAGCAGCAGGTAGCGCGCGGCCAGCGCCGGGGCGAAGCGCCGCTGGTCGTCCAGCGGCGCGACGTCCGCGACATCGCGCCAGTTGTCGTCGTCCATCTCGTGCAGCGCGACGCCGCGCCCCGCTCTGTCGGTCAGTCCGTGGTCGATCACGCCGGTCAGGGTACGGAGCCCCGGCCGTTCGGGCGAATGGTTTCCCTTGCCGCGGCTCCCCGGCATCGGCCCCTTGCGTGCCGGGCGCCGGTGTCCCGGCCCCGCGCGTGCCGGGCGGCGCCGGACAAGCAGCGGAGCCTCCGGGTGGGTCGCCCCGCCCGGAGGCTCCGGTCATCCCGCCCGCGGCCCGGGTCATTCCGCCGTCCCCCGGCCGAGCCGCTTGCGCCGCCGGGAGACGCGGCCCCGCAGCACCGCCGGCCACTTCCGCATGTCGCGCGGCTCCACGTACGGCTCCTCCGTCGCCGGAAGGCCCGCCCGGATCGCCCGCTGCCGGGCCAGCTCCGCGTTCAGTTCGAGCCCCAGCAGCACCGCCAGGTTCGACAGCCACAGCCACACCAGGAACACCACGACACCGGCCAGCGTCCCGTACGTCTTGTTGTACGAGCCGAAGTTCGCCACGTACAGCGCGAACCCGCCCGAGGCCACCAGCCACAGCAGCACCGCCGCCACACTGCCCGGGCTCAGCCAGCGGAAGCCGAGTCCGCGCACGTTCGGCGCCCGCCAGTACAGCAGCGCCAGCATCAGCATCACCAGCAGCACCAGCACCGGCCACTTCGCGATGCCCCACACCGTCACGGCCTCGTCCCCGGCGCCGATCACCTCACCGGCCCGCCGCGCGAGCGGCCCCGTGAACACGACGATCACCGAGCTGGCCGCCAGCAGCACCATCAGCACCACCGTCAGCCCGACCCGCAGCGGCGTCAGCTTCCACACGGGCCGGCCCTCCGGCAGGTCGTACACGGCGTTCGCGGTCCTGATGAACGCCGCCACGTAACCGGACGCCGACCACAGGGCGGCCAGCAGACCGACCACGGCCATCAGTCCGCTCGCCGCGCCCGACCCCTGCAACTGCCGCACCGCGTCGCTCAGCAGGTCCCGGGCGGGGCCGGGCGCGAGCTGCCCCAGGCCGTCGAGCACCGAGCGGGTCGCCGAGTCGCCGACCACGCCGAGCAGCGCCACCATGACCAGGAGGGCCGGGAACACGGACAGCACTCCGTAGTACGTGAGCGCGGCCGCCCGGTCGGGGAGCTCGTCGTCGAGGGCCTCCTTCGCCGTGCGCCGCACCACCGTTCGCCAGGACCGCGCGGGCAGGTCCGCCGGTCCGTCGTCATGATTCGCCATGCCACCCCTGGTTACCCGGTACGGGCATCCCAACCAGGCCGGCGGCCCCGCGCCGCGCACGCTCCCCGAGGAGGACCGCCCATGCCCATCGCGACGGTGAACCCCGCGACCGGCGAGACGCTCAGGACGTTCCGGCCCCACGGCCCCGACGAGGTCGAGGAGCGGATCGCCGCCGCCGACCGGGCGTTCCGCCACCACCGCACGACCGGCTTCGACGAGCGGGCCGCGCTACTGCGGCGCGCCGCCGACCTGCTGGAGCAGGACGTCCCCGACATCGCCCGGACCGTCACCACCGAGATGGGCAAGCCCCTGGCCGCCGCCCGCGCCGAGGCCGCCAAATGCGTGAGGGCCATGCGCTGGTACGCGGCGAACGCCGAGGCGCTCCTCGCCGACGAGGAGCCCGCCGACGGGGACGTACGGGACTCCGGCGCGGCCGTCGCCCGCGTCCGCTACCGGCCCCTGGGGCCCGTCCTCGCGGTCATGCCGTGGAACTTCCCGCTGTGGCAGGTCGTGCGGTTCGCGGCGCCCGCCCTGATGGCGGGGAACACCGGTCTGCTCAAGCACGCGTCGAACGTCCCGCAGACCGCCCTCTACCTGGAGGACCTGTTCCGCCGCGCGGGCTACCCGGAGGGTGTCTTCCAGACCCTCCTGACCGGGTCCGACGCCGTCGAGGGCGTCCTGCGCGACCCGCGCGTGGCCGCGGCGACGCTCACCGGCAGCGAGGGCGCGGGCCGGTCCGTGGCGGCGGTGGCGGGCGACGAGGTGAAGAAGACCGTCCTCGAACTGGGCGGCAGCGACCCGTACCTGGTGCTGCCCTCCGCGGACATCGAGGGCGCCGCCGCGACCGCCGTCACCGCCCGCACACAGAACAACGGCCAGTCGTGCATCGCCGCGAAACGGTTCATCGTCCACGCGGACGTGTACGACGACTTCGTGGAGCGGTTCACCGCCCGGATGGCAGCGCTGCGGGTGGGCGACCCGATGGACGAGTCCACGGACGTCGGCCCGCTGGCCTCCGAAAGGGGCCGCGCCGACCTGGAGGAGCTGGTCGAGGACGCCGTGGAGCGCGGCGCCGAGGCGCGCTGCGGCGGCCGCCGGCCGGAGGGCCTGGACCGGGGCTGGTACTACGAGCCGACCGTGCTGACCGGGGTCACGCCGGAGATGCGGATCCACCGCGAGGAGGCCTTCGGCCCGGTGGCCGCCGTGTACCGGGCCGGTGACCTGGACGAGGCGCTGGAAATCGCCAACGACTCGCCGTTCGGGCTCAGCTCCAACGTGTGGACGCGCGACGAGTCGGAGATCGAGCGCTGCGCACGCGACCTGGAGGCGGGCGGCGTGTACGTCAACGGCATGACCGCCTCGCACCCGGCCCTGCCGTTCGGCGGCGTCAAGCGGTCCGGGTACGGGCGGGAGCTGTCGGGCCACGGCATCAAGGAGTTCTGCAACGCCACCACGGTCTGGCGGGCCGCCTGACGCGAGCGGCCGCCCGACGCGAGCGACGTGCCCGGGGCGGGGCCCGGGACCGGGCGGGCCCGGGCGGCGGGATCAGAGGGGTACGACGACCTCGTCCTGCCGGGGCGGCGAGGGCGGCGTCCCGTCACCGAACGGGCGCCCGCCCAGCTCCTCGCGGTGGTGCGGCGTCCGCCAGCCCCGCAGGTCCGGGCCGCGCGGCACGATCCGCGTCGGGTTGATGTGCCGGTGCACCACGTAGTAGTGGCGCTTGATGTGGTCGAAGTCCACCGTGTCGCCGAAGCCGGGAGTCTGGAACAGGTCGCGGGCGTACGCCCACAGCACCCGGTCCTCGGTCAGCTTGTTGCGGTTGCACTTGAAGTGGCCGTGGTACACGGCGTCGAACCGCACCAGCGTGGTGAACAGCCGCACGTCCGCCTCGGTGATCGTGTCGCCCACCAGGTAGCGCCGGGCCGCCAGGTGCTCCGACACCTGGTCGAGCCGCGCGAACAGCCGCCCGTACGCCTCCTCGTACGCCTCCTGCGAGGTGGCGAACCCGGCCTCGTAGACGCCGTTGTTGACGTCCCGGTAGACGCCGTCCATCCGCTCGTCGATCTCGTCGCGCAGGCGCTCCGGGTACAGGTCGGGGGCGCCGGGCCGGTGCAGGCGGGTCCACTCGGTCTCCAGGTCCAGGGTGATGCGCTGGTAGTCGTTGGTGACCAGCCCGCCGGTCGGCACGTCCACGACCGCGGGGACGCTCACCCCGCCCGGATGGCCCGGCTCCCGCGCCTCGTACGCCTCCGACAGGAACCGGATGCCCAGCACCGGGTCGCGGCCGTCCGGGTCGAGCGTGAACCGCCAGCTCCGCTCGTCCTGCACCGGGTCCGCCACGGCCAGCGACAGCGCGTCCTCCAGGCCCAGCAGCCGCCGCACCACCAGGGAGCGGCTCGCCCACGGGCAGGCCCTGCTCACCACCAGCCGGTACCGCCCGGCCTCCACCGGCCAGCCGTCCC
This sequence comes from Streptomyces thermolilacinus SPC6, assembly GCF_000478605.2. Classification (GTDB taxonomy): domain Bacteria; phylum Actinomycetota; class Actinomycetes; order Streptomycetales; family Streptomycetaceae; genus Streptomyces; species Streptomyces thermolilacinus. Next base: position 6,225,030 of record NZ_ASHX02000001.1, read on the forward strand.
GCCCGTCCTCGGTGATCCGGTCGGTGAACCGGCTGGTCGCACGCTCGAATCGTCCGTCGTCACTCATGCGCGCCCGAGTACCCGCCCGGCCCCACCCGATGCCGCCCACCCCACGCGCCACCCCACCCCCGCCTCACCCCATGGGGCCCAGCGTCCCCACCGCCCCCAGCGGCCCCGGGCGTCCCGTCGGGCGGTGCTCGCCGGGGTGGAACGGCAGGATCAGCAGCCGCGCCCGGGGCGCCGCCATCGGCTGTGCCGCGCACACGGTGATCCACCCGGGCCCGTGCTCCGCGTGACGCACCGGCCGGTCGCCGCCGTCGGGGTGGACGTACGCCCCGGCCGACTCGTACACGCGGGCCGCCGCCGGATCGTCCAGGACCTCCTTCTCGATGCCGCACAGCGTCGGGTCCTCCGGGTCCGCCGCGAGGGCGGCCCGCAGCTGCGGCAGCACCAGCGGGGCCCACGCCGTCTCCCAGTGCCGCAGCACCGACCGCGCCTCCGGCTCCACCGTCATCCAGCGCATCACGTTCGACGGCACGCGGCGGTCCGGGAACAGCGCGGCGAACGGCTCGTTGTACGCCAGCGTGTTCCACGAGCGGTCGCTGACGTACGCCATGTGGGAGATCCCGTCCAGCGCGAGCCGCCACGTCCCCGGCACCGCCTCCCCGGCCCGCTCGTGCAGCGGGTGCGGCGGGTCCTGCCCGAGCGCGTACCGCCACAGCGCCACCCACTCCTGCTCGTTCATGCCGAGCAGCCGCGCCACGTCCTCCAGCAGGTCCACCGGTGGGTTCGGGTAGCGGCCCGACTCCAGGCGGCCGTACGTGTCGGGCGCCCGGTGCAGCAGCTGGTCGATCTGCGCCTGCGACAGGCCCGGCGCGCGCCGGCCCTGCCGGGTCGGGCGGGACAGCCCGTGGCTCTCCGGCGCGATCAGGGCACGGCGCTCCCTCAGCAGGTAGCGCAGGGCGACCTTGTCCATGACGGTCCCTCCCCCAGAGGGACGGCCTGCCGCGGGTGGTCGGCCCGCAGGTGGCCGTCGCGGTGTAACGGTGGCGCGGGCAGAGAGCAGCCGCACCGGTACGCTGGCCCACCGTGCGCCGACGATCAAGTGCCCGCGGGGTGCGTACCTGCGCACGGCGTACACACGCAGTCGCGAACAGGGGCGGGAGATGACCGGAAGGGACGGCTCGGTGCGGCCGGGGGACCCCCTGTCGGGCGCGGCGCGAGCGCTGTACGCCCGCATCACCCGCGGCGAGCCCGTCGGGCCCGACGACACCGGCGCGCTCGGCGAACTCGTGGCCTGGCGGCTCGTCAACGTGGACCCCGACCGGCCCGCGCCGCCCGTCGCCCTCGACCCGCAGGAGGCGGGACGCCGCCGGCTGGACGACGAGCTGCGCGACCTCGCCGCACGCGCAGCCCGGATCGCCGCCATCCCCGACGTCAGCGACGAGCTGGGCCTCCACTTCGAACGCGCCAAGTGGCGCTCCGGCTCCGGCAGCGAGTTCCTGGCCGGCCGGGAACAGATCACCGCCCGGATCGCGGAGGCCGTCGACCGCGCCGAGAGCGAGGTCCTCACCGCCCAGCCCTGGGGACCGGCCTGCGAGGAGTTCCTCGGCGAGATCACCGACCGGGACTCCCGCGCCCTGGCCCGCGGCGTGCGGCTGCGCACCCTGTTGGGGGACGGGGTGCGCGACGACGCGGCGGCCCGCGCGTGGGCGACCGTCATGTCCGCGCGGGGCACCCGGTTCCGTACGCTGCTCGCGCCGTTCCAGCGGTGTGTCGTCGTGGACCGCCGCCAGGCGTTCATCTCCGACCACGTCGTCGGCGGTGACCCCGACCAGACCGCGTGGCATGTGCGGGACCGGGCGTTCGTGGCGTTCGTCGCCGAGGGCTTCGAGGACGCCTGGCGCCGCGCCGACATCTGGTACGGCGACCCGCGTCGCGCCGTGCCCACGGAGGAGGAGGGGGAGTTGACGGAGCGTCAGCGGGAGATCCTCATCGACACGGCCGCCGGTGTGGACCAGCGCATCACCGCCCGCCGCCTCGGCATCGGGCTGCGCACGCTCACCAAGGAGCTCGGGCGGCTGCGTGCACGCTGGGGCGCGCCCACCCTCGCCGCGCTCGCCTACCAGTGGGCCCTCTCCCCGGAACGGCTGCGGACCACCGGCCCCGCGGACGGCACCGGCCCCGAGGGCACCGGGGGCGAGGAAATCCGCGGCTGAGGTGCCCGCTCCGGTTTTCCACTGAAAAAGCATCAGGGGAAAAACGCGACGGGACTGTTGCATCCTGAAGGAGGTCGGGAGGTCAACCGGCCCTTCGAGGAGCGCCGTTACTCCGCGAAGCCGCTGTTACGGGGGACGTTATCCGCGCCTCATGCCAGAACCGGGCAGCGCAGGGCACGGGCAGCGTGTCCTGCCGGGCATCGCGCGGATACCGCAAGGTCACTGCCAGGGCCTTGTCGGACGCAAAGCCGAGCCTTCGGTACGTCCCCCGTGATACGGCACCTCCCGCCCCCGTCCCGTGACCGGAGGACCGCCTCAGCGTGGCGCCTCACGCGTCCGCGTCCAGATCAGCAGATCGTCCGCCGACCAGGTGTTCACCACCCGCTCCGGCGGGACACCGCACTCCTCGGCCCGCGCGCAGCCGAGGATCTGCCAGTCGAGCTGGCCCGGCGCGTGGGCGTCCGTGTCGATCGCGAAGTACACCCCTGCCGCCACCGCCCGCCGCAGCAGTCGGCGCGGCGGGTCCAGCCGCTCCGGTCGGCTGTTGATCTCCACCGCCGTGCCCGAGTCGGCGCAGGCCGCGAACACCTGCTCCGCGTCGAACTGCGACTCCGGGCGCTTGCCCGACACCAGCCGTCCGGTGCAGTGCCCCAACACGTCCACCAGCGGGTTCGTCACGGCCTTCACCATGCGCCGGGTCATCGCCGGGGCGTCCATCCGCAGCTTGGAGTGGACCGACGCCACCACCACGTCCAGCCGGTCCAGCAGCTCCGGCTCCTGGTCCAGCGACCCGTCGAGGAGGATGTCGCACTCGATGCCCGTCAGCAGCCGGAAGGGCGCCCACCGCTCGTTCAGCTCCGCCACCACGTCGAGCTGCTCCCGCAGCCGTTCGGCCGACAGGCCGCGCGCCACCGTCAGGCGCGGCGAGTGGTCCGTCAGCACCGCCCACTCGTGGCCCAGCTCCGCCGCCGTCCGGCCCATCTCCTCGATGGGGCTGCCGCCGTCCGACCAGTCGGAGTGCAGATGGCAGTCACCGCGCAGCAGCGCCCGCAGCGCCGACCCCGCCCCGGTCGCCGGCCGGTCCGCCTCGTCCTCGAGCCTGCGCAGATACGCCGGTACGTCCCCGGCCAGCGCCTCCCGCGCCACCTGCGCCGTCTTCGGGCCCACGCCCCGCAGCCGCTCCAGGGTCCCCGTCCTGGCCCGGGCCGCGACCTCCTCCCGGTCCAGGGCGGCCAGCGCCGCCGCGGCCGTACGGAACGCCTTCACCCGGTACGACGGCGCCAAGGCCCGCTCCAGCAGGAACGCGATCCGCTCCAGCGCCTCCACCGGATCGCCCCCGCCCCCGGCCTGCTCCTCGTGCCCGTTGCCGCCGCTCACAGCGCCCTCACCGCCCGCGTCTCCGCCCACGCCCTCACCGCCCGCGCCGCCGCTCACGCCCGTGCCGCCGGGCCGATCTCGCACCACACGGCCTTGCCCTCGCCGCGCGGCTCCACGCCCCACCGCGCCGCCAGCGCGTCCAGCAGCAGCAGTCCCCGGCCCGACGTGGCCGCCTCGCCCGGCGTACGGCGCCGGGGCCACGCGCTGGACCGGTCCTGCACCGCGAGCCGAACCCGCCGCACCGGCTCCGGCAGCACCTCCAGCGTCAGCACCGCCCCGCCCTCCGTGTGGAGCAGCACGTTGCCCAGCAGCTCCCCGGTGAGCAGCTCCGCGTCGTCCGCGTACTCCCGCATGCCCCAGTCGCGCAGCGCCCGCCGCACCACCGCCCGCGCCTCCGACAGGCCCTCGGGGTCCGCCTGGTGGATGTACTGATGGATGCGCGGCGCCCGGGTGGTGCCCGGGTCCGGGCTGCGCCGCAGCACCAGCAGCGCAACGTCGTCGCCCGCGCCCCACCGCTCCCAGAACCGCTCCGACAGGTGGTCGGCCAGCGCCTCCGCGCCCGGCGGGCCCGCCGCGATGGCCTCCGCCAGCGCCTCCACGCCCTGCCCGATGTCGGCACCCGGCTCCTCCACGAGGCCGTCCGTGCACATCACCAGCGTCTCGCCGGGCACCAGGTCCAGGCGCGTCTCCGGGTACTCCTCGTCCTCGAACACGGAGGCGATGCCCAGCGGCAGCCCGCCCTGGAGCTTCGGCAGCCCGACCCGGCCGTCCGTGTGCCGGATCAGCGGCCCCAGGTGCCCCGCCCGTACCGCCCGTGCCGTGCCGGTGCCCAGGTCCACCTGGGCGTACGTGCACGTCGCGAACCGTTCCGTGTCCAGCTCGGCCAGGAAGCGCGACGCCCGGGCCAGCACCGTCGACGGGGCGTGGCCCTCGCCCGCGTACGCGCGCAGGGCGATGCGCAGCTGCCCCATGATCGCGGCGGCGTGCGTGTCATGGCCCTGCACATCACCGACGACGATCCCGACGCGGCCCTTCGGCAGCGGGATCACGTCGTACCAGTCGCCGCCCACCTGACGGCCGCTCCACGCCGAGTGGTAGCGCACGGCGATCTCGCCGCCTTCGATCTCCGGGATGCGGCGCGGCAGCATCGTCGCCTGGAGACCGGTGGCGAGCTCGCGTTCCTCGTCGAAGAGGATCGCCCGCTGGAGTGACTGGGCGACGATCGCGGCGAGGCCCAGCGCGAGGTTCCGCTCGTCCGCGCTGAACGTCGTGTGCTGCCGGTAGAACAGCACCATGCCGCCCAGCGTCCGCGCCTGCGCGACCAGCGGCAGATAGGCCGCCGCCCGGAAGGGCAGGCGGCCCGCCAGCGGCGCGAGCAGCGGATAGCCCTTGATCAGCTCCTGGAACGAGCTGGTGAACAGCGGCCGCCCGCTGATCACCACCTCGTGCAGCGGGAGGCCGCTCTCCAGCCGCCGCACCCGCATGCCGTCCAGCACGTCCAGCGACTCGCCGCTCAGCGCGATGATGTGCAGCGAACCGCTCTCCACCAGGCCCAGCGCCAGCCCGTCCGCGCCGAGCCGGGCGAGACCGCCGGGACCGGTCAGGGCCGCCGTCACGTCGTCCACGGTGACCGCCCGCGACAGGGCCCGCGTCGAACGCTCCACCATGTCGGTCTGGCGCCTCCGGCGCCGCTCCAGCTCCTGGACGAACTCCGAGTGGGTCACCTCGGACGTCGCGTCGCGCACGATGCCCACGATCCGGTGCGCCCGGCCGCCCCGGTCCCGCAGGATGCGCGCCTGCACATGCGTCCACTGCTCGGAGCCGTCGTCCCGGTCGAGCCGGAAACGCGCCGCGTAGGAGGACCGGCCGCTGGTCAGCGCGTCCTTCACCACGCCGTCCAGCCGCTCCCGCTCCGCCTGGTCCAGGCGCTTCACCAGCGTCGGCGGACGCCCGTCGAACGTCGCCGGGTCCTGCCCGAAGACCAGTAGCCCCGCCGGATCGACATCGATCGTGCCGGAGTCGAGGTCCCAGTCGAAGCTGCCCGTGCGGTTCATGGCGAGCCGCTCGGTCGGCCCGATCTCTCCGCCGTGCTCCCGCTCGGCGCCGAGCGCCCGGTTGTCCGTCATCTCCCTCATTGTCGAGCCCGCCGACGGCGAACGCCAAGGTGTCGGCGCCGTCCGCCCGGCCGACCGGGTGGCGGACACATGCCACCCGGTCTGGCACCCTTACCCGGGCGACATGGTCGTCCGGGTGCCGCGGGGCGGCGCCCGGCGAGGACGACGGACCGGAAGGGGAAGTGGGGCAGCGGTGGTGGCGGGGCGGGAGCAGGAGATCTCCGACGAATACCTGGAGGGCTACGCGGAGCTCCTCACGGAGGTCGCGGCCACCGGCAGGCGGCTCACCCGCGACGAACTGCAGGCCCGCCGCGCCCTCGGCGAACGCGCCGCCAAGGACGGCCACGGACTGCGCGCCCTGGTCGTCGCGCACCTGGCCGCCACCCGCGCCGGCTGGCCCGGCGACCACGCCACCGACTCGGTGCTGGCCGCCGTGCAGCAGGCCGTGGACGCGTTCGCCGCCGGTTACGAGCAGGCGCAGCGGCTGGCCGTGCGCCGCGAGGAGGCCGCGCGGCGCGAGTTCATCGACGACCTGCTGTACGGGCGCAGCGACCTGGGCCGCCTCGCCGAGCGCGCCGAGCGGTTCGGGCTGCGCCTCGCCCGCGCCCACGCCGTCGCCGTGGCGGACGCCCCCACCGCGTACGACGAGACGGAACCGGTGTCGCGGCAGGTCGAGCAGGCGCTCCTCGGCCGGTTCGGGGACCGGCGCATCCTGTTCACCACCAAGGACGGCAGGCTCGTGTGCGTGGCGCCCGGCGACCAGGACGACGTGCTGGCGTTCTTCGCCAAGCAGGCGTACGCCGCGACCGACGGCGGCCGGGTCGCCATCGGCCGCCCGCACCCGGGCCCGGGCGGCGTCGTCCACTCGTACGAGGAGGCACTCAACGCGCTGGACCTCGCCGAGCGGATGAACCTGGACGAGCCGCTGCTGCGCGCCGCCGACCTGCTGGTCTTCCCCGTCCTGACCCGTGACCGGCAGGCCATGGCGGACCTGGTGCGCAGCACCCTCGGCCCGCTGGAGCAGGCCCGCGGCGGCGCCCGGCCGCTGCTGGACACGCTGACCGCGTACTTCGACTCGGGGTGCAACGCCGCCGAGGCCGCGCGGCGGCTCAGCCTGAGCGTGCGGGCCCTCACGTACCGGCTGGAGCGCGTCCACCGGCTCACCGGCGCCGATCCGGCCGACCCGATGCACCGCTACACCCTCCAGACGGCCGTGATCGGCGCCCGGCTGCTGGACTGGCCGGGACGCGAGCTGTGACCCGACACGGGGCGTCGAAGCGCTTCGACGCCGTCCCCCGCCGCATCTCTGGACACCCGGCAGGCGCCGCTCTAATGTCGAAGACAACCGAGTCGAAGCGCTTCACCTCGCGCAGCTTTGTCCTACCCGTCCGGGAGAGCCGATGGTCACCCTCGCCGATGTCGCTCAGCATGCCGGAGTCTCCGCCAGCACGGTGAGCTACGTCCTGAGCGGCAAGCGGTCCATCTCCGCCTCCACCCGCGCCCGTGTCGAGCGGAGCATCGCCCAGCTCGGCTACCACCCCAACGCGGGCGCCCGCGCTTTGGCGTCCAGCCGTTCCAACATCATCGCGCTGATGATCCCGCTGCGGACCGACATGTACGTCCCGGTGATGATGGAGATCGCCATCGCGGTCGCCACCACCGCCCGCGCCCACGGCTACGACGTGCTCCTCCTCACCGGCGAGGAGGGCCCGGCCGCCGTCCGCCGCATCGAGGGCAGCGCCCTCGCCGACGCCATGATCCTCATGGACGTGGAGCTGGACGACGACCGGCTGCCGCTGCTGCGCGAGGCGACCCGCCCCGGCGTCCTCATCGGCCTGCCCGCCGACCCGGCCGGACTGAGCTGCGTCGACCTCGACTTCGAGGCCGCGGGCGCGCTCTGCGCCGAGCACCTCGCCGGGCTCGGCCACCGCGAGATCGCCGTCATCGGCGAGGCCCCCGCCGTCTACGAACGCCACACCGGCTTCGCCGAGCGCACCCTGAGCGGCCTGCGCGCCCGCAGCGCCGAACTGGGCGTCCGGCTCCTGCACCGCCCCTGCGAGGGCAGCTACGCCGCCGTCGCCGCCACCCTCTCCCGGATCTACGACGAGCGGCCCGGCACCACCGCTTTCGTCGTCCAGAACGAGGCCGCCACCGACCCGCTGCTCGCCCTGCTGCGCCAGCAGGGCCGCGCCGTGCCGGAGGACGTGTCGGTGATGGCGATCTGCCCCGACCAGGTCGCCGCGCACGCTTCCGTACCGCTCACCTCCGTCGCCGTGCCCGCCCAGAGCATGGGCCGCCACGCCGTCGAGCGGGTCGTCGCCAAACTGGAGGGCCGCGGTGCTGACGGTGTGGTCCTGCTGGCGCCGGAGCTCACCGTCCGCGAGAGCACGGGGCCGCGGCCCGTGCCGCCCGTCAGCCCCCGGTGACGGCGGCGGGCGCGGGCTCCAGCAGGTTCCGCCGCAGGGCGCCCAGCAGGGCGTCGTCCACGCCGAGCCGCCCGGCCGCGTAGCCGGTCAGCGACCCGTACCGGCTCCGCACACCGTCCAGGAACAGCCGCATCGCCTCCCCGGGCGCCCGCCCGAAGTGCGGCGGCCAGGCCAGCTCCCGCCCCGGGTCGCTCGCCAGCCACTCCGCGACGAGCCCGTCCCGCGCCAGCTCCGTCAGCTCGAAGTCCGCCACGATCGTGTCGTCGTCCACCCCGAGCAGTGCCAGCACCAGCGCGGCCAGCAGCCCCGTGCGGTCCTTCCCCGAGGCGCAGTGGAAGACGAGCGGTCCGCTGTCGTCGTCTGCGATCACCTCCAGCGCCCGGCGCAGTTCCACCACGCCGTCCTGCGCGACCTCCAGGTACCGCTCCGCCAGATACGGCCCCACCGCCACCTCGGGGCCGAGGCGCGCCTGGTCGTACGGCCGGTGCTCCACGCTCAGGTTGAGGTACGCGAACGACGGGTGCTGCGGTATCCGGCCCCGCCACTCGATCTCCCACGGGTAGCGCAGGTCCACGACCGTCCGCACGCCCAGCGCGAGGAACCGGTCCCAGTCGTCGTCGCGCAGCTTGCCCAGCGAGTCGGAGCGGTACAGCCGCCCCCACCGCACCGCGAGCCCGCCACCGGCCGCGTACCCGCCCAAGTCGCGGAACTTGTGCAGCCGTTGGAACACCAGGTGTCTGTCCATGCGGGGATCATGACAGGCGGCGTCCGCCCGGGACAGGAGGATTTCCAGCGCCATACGGCCGCCGGGGCGTCACCGGGCGGGCAGCGTCAGCGTCACGTCCTCACCGGCGGCCAGCCGCAGCGGCCGCGCGCCGCCCGGCGTCCGGAGGTCGATCCGCGCCGCCCGCGACGGGCGCACCGTGGCCGTGCAGCGCCCGTCCCGCCACTCCAGGTCCACCCGCGCCCCGAACCGGGTCCGCACCCCGCGCAGTACGCCCCGCGCCCACCCCGCCGGAAGCGCCGGCAGCAGCACCAGCCGGTCCGGCGCCGACTGCACCAGCAGCTCGATGAGCAGCCCCGGCAGGGTGTGCGCGGTGTCCGCGTTGTACACGTCGCGCGCCGGGTAGTGGGAGCTCATCAGCGAGTCGTGGAAGAAGTCGCCCTCCAGCACCCGCCGCAGCGCCCCCGCCGCCCGCTCCCCGTCCCGCAGCCGCGCCGCGACCAGCGCGTGGTGGAGGTGGCCGTGCGCCGAGTCGTTCTCCGTGCCCCGCAGTTCCAGCGCCCGGTGCGCGGCCCGTGCCAGGTCCGGTGTGTCGTACGGGTTGATCTCGCCCAGCGGCCACACCGGGTACAGATGGCTCAGATGCCGGTGGTCGTACGCGTCGGCCAGCCCCGGCCACGCCCACTCGGCGAGCGCCCCCTCCCCGTTGACCCGGTACTCCGGGAGCCGCGCCGCCAGCGCCCGCAGCCGCTCCGCGTCCGCCGGGAGGTGCGCGGCCGCCGTGGTGAGAGCGTGCCGGGCGGCCGCGATGTCCATGGTCGCGTTGACGGTAACCCAGCTCGCGTTGGCGGGCCGGTTCTCCGGCGAGTACGACGGGACGACCACGAGCCGCCCGTCCGGGCCCGTCCGGGTGAGGAAGTCCTCGTAGAATAGGGCCACTTCGGCGAGGGCCGACACGAGCCGGGGATCGGTCTCCCCGGTCGTCTCGGCGTCCTCCACCAGCGGCAGCAGCAGCCAGTCGGCGCCCGCCGTCCACACGTGCAGCGGGTAGGCGCGCTGGAAGTGGTACGAGTGCCCCGACACCCCGTCCGTGTGGGCGGGCGCGACCACACCCCGCGCCCCGAACACCGCCCGCGCGTTGTCCCGCCAGTCCGCCAACTGCCCGTAGACGAGGGCCGCGTGGGCGTGTGCCACCTCCGGGAGAGCGGCGGCGGCCGCCGATGCGGTCTGGAGGTTCAGGTTGGCGTCGGTGGTGAACGCCCCGCACCAGGCCGTGTCCCAGTCGCCGGTCCACAGCCCCACCAGCCGGGGCGGCAGCATCCCGCTGGACGACAGCAGGTGGTACCGGCCCGCCGCGAACAGCCGCTCCAGCAGCGCCGCACCGCCCCGCAGGGCCAGCAGCGCGCTCCCCGGCAGCGCCCGCTCGGCCGGGTCCCCGCCCAGGTCCAGCACCACCCGCTCGTACGCGCCCCGGTGCGCCTCCTCGTGCCGGGCCAGCAGCCGCCCGTACGCCCGCGCCGGGTCGCCCTCCCCCTCCAGCAGGGCGCGCAGCGCGGCCGCCTCCGCGTGGACGTCCAGGTCACCGGTGTGGCGGCGCACCCGCGTCAGCAGCAGCACCTCCCGGACGGCGCCCGGCAGCCGTACGCCGCCGCCCGCTGGTTCGGCGGTGCCGCCGGGCGCGACGACGAGGGTCACGCCCGTGAACGCCGCGTCGCCGTCCGGGTAACGGGCCCGCAGCGTGAGCAGGGCGCCCCCCGGGGCGGGCACGGCGCTGTGGGCCACGGCCAGGCCGGGCGGCGCGCCGGGCAGGTCCGCGTCCAGGGCGACGCGCGTACCGGGCGTCCGCCCCGCAGCGCCTCCGAGGTCCCGGCCGCCCGGCACGGCCGGGAGGGACCACCGCTGGACGATCACGTCGTCGGCGCGCGAGACGAACACCCGGCTCTCGTGGCCCGCGTCCACGGCCCGGACCACCCCGGTCGCGAAGTCCACCTCCCGCCGGTACCCGGTCACGGGCGCGCCGGTCCGGGGCGCGCCCGTTGGGGACGGCGCGCCGTCCCGGTGCAGGCGCACCGCGAACGCCGGGTGGAAGGCGCCCACCCAGCGCAGCGGCCGCCCGTCGGTGAACCCCTCCGCAGCCGTCGTGTCCCCGGCCAGCAGCCGGTCCTGGAGCTCCGGCAGCCGCCCGGCGAGGCGCGGCGGCAGCGTGTCGGCGGGCGGCACGGGGAGGACCAGCGAGTGATGCGTGACGATCACCCGCTCGTCGTACGGGTCGCCGAACACGAGGACGCCGTGGCGGCCGTTGCCGCTGAGGAACGCGTCCTCCCACCGCGCGGCGGGCGCCGCCTCCCACGTCCCGTGCACCGGCCCGCCGCCGCTCGCCCCGCCCACCCGGTCACCCGGCCCGGCGCCCACTCGCGTTCCGTCACCCGGCCCGGCGCCCACACGCGTCCCACCCGTCACGCCGTCCCGCTCCCGCCCCGCCCCACGTAGCCCGGGGCCGTCCCGCTCCCGTCCCGCCCGGCCTCCCGCAGCGCCGCCACCCCGTACCGCTCCAGTGCCAGCGCCCCGCCCGCCACCGTCGCGCCCGTCAGGACGTCCCGGTACGCCCCCCGCACCGCCACCTCCACCGGCTCCCGGCCGTGGTTCAGGACGAACAGCAGCCCGCCGCGCCGCACCGCCTCCACCCCGGGCGGGAGCCCGCCCAGCACCGGACGCGCCCCGGCCCCCGCGGCGGCCCGGCCCAGCAGGTCCCGCAGGCCGTCGGGGTCCGGCAGCGTGGACACGTACCAGGCGCGGCCCCGGCGCAGCACCGCGGGCAGGCCCGCCAGCTCCCCGTCCCGGTACGCGGCGACGACCTCCGCGTCCCCCGCCTGGAGCTCCTCCGACCACAGAGAGCCGGTGAAGCCGTCGCATGTGACCGTCTCGCCCCGCGCCAGCGGCCACCACTCGTGCAGCGTGCCGATGCCGAACAGGGCCCGCAGCCGCTCGTCCATCCCGCCCGGCCTGATCCGGTCGTCCTCGTCGGCGACCCCCGTCCAGAAGCCGCACACGAGCGTGCCGCCGCCCTCGGTGTACGCCACCAGGTTCTCCACCGCCGCGTCGGACAGCAGGTACAGCTGCGGCGCCACCACCATCCGGTAGCCGCTCAGGTCGTGCTCCGGGTGGGCGAACGCCGTCGTGTGGCCGCCCTCCCACAGCGCCCGGTGCCACGCCCTGACCACCTCCGGGTAGGCGACCTCGCGGGAGGGCCGCCCCTCCTGCTCGGTGCCCCACCAGGCGTGCCAGTCGTGCAGCACCGCCACGTCCGCCGCCACCCGCGTGCCGGCTACCTCGGGTCCGAGCGCGGCGAGTTCGGCGCCGATCCGCCTGACCTCCCGGAAGGTGCGGCCCTGCTCCCCGGCGTGCGGCAGCATCGCGGAGTGGAACTTCTCGGCGCCCTGCCGGGACTGCCGCCACTGGAAGTAGCAGACGGCGTCCGCGCCCCGCGCCACGGCCTGGAGGGACAGCAGCCGGTTCAGGCCGGCCGGCTTGGGGCGATTGACGGCCCGCCAGTTGACGGCGCCCGCGGCCTGCTCCATCAGCATCCACGGGCCGCCGCCCGCCTGCGAGCGGGTCATGTCCGCGATCAGCGCGTTGTACTGCCCGCCCAGCGGGTCCTTCGGGTCCGGGTAGACGTCCACGGACACGACGTCCTCCTCGGCGGCCCACGCCCAGGCGTCCTGCCCGGACCACAGCGGCATGAAGTTCGTCGTGACCGGGGTGCGCGGGGTGTGCCGGGCGACGATGTCCCGCTCGGCCCTGAAGCACTCCAGCAGCGCGTCGGACGTGAACCGCCGGAAGTCCAGGAGGTGCGCCGGGTTGCGGATGTACTGGGCGCGGCGCGGCGGGATCACCTCGTCCCACGTGTCGTACCGCTGTGACCAGAACGCGGTGCCCCACGCCTCGTTGAGCGCGTCCACCGTGCCGTACCGGGCGGTGAGCCAGCGACGGAAGTGACGGGCCGTCTCGTCGCACCAACAGTGGGTGCAGTACTCGTTGTTGATGTGCCACATCGTCAGCGCCGGGTGGTCGGCGTACCGGGCGGCGAGGTCCTCGGTGATGGCCGCCGCGTACGCCCGGTAGGTGGGTGAACTGGCGCAGAACTGCTGGCGGGAGCCCCACCACACGGTCCGCCCGTCCTCGTCGCGCGGCAGGGTCTCCGGGTGCCGGGCGCCCATCCAGGGCGGCGGCGACGCGGTCGGCGTCGCCAGCACCACGCCGACGCCGTGCGCGTGGAGCAGGTCCATCAGCCGGTCGAGCCAGCCGAAGTCCCGTACGCCGGGACGGGGTTCGATACGCGCCCAGGAGAACACCCCGACCGTCACGGAGGTGACCCCGGCGTCCTTCATCAGCCGCATGTCATCGGCCCAGGTCTCCTCGGGCCACTGCTCCGGGTTGTAGTCGCCGCCGAAGAGGACCCGGCCGCGGGTCGCGTCGCCGAGCGCGGGCATCAGACAGGGTCCCCGTACTGGATGCCGCGGCCGTTCGTCCCCAGGTACACCCGGCCGTGGACGCGCGGGTCACCGCTGATCACCTCGCCGGTCCAGCCCCACTGGTGGGCGTCGTCGTTGATCCGCGTCCAGGTCCGCCCCGTGTCGTCGGAGCGGTACACGCCGGTCACCTCGCCGACCGTGCCGGTCTGGTACACGGCCGGGTAGCCGTCCCCGCCGGGCGCCGCCTTGCCGAAGCCGAGCGCGTACGAGGCACGGCAGCCCGCCACCTTCGCGAAGGTGCGGCCCCCGTCGGTGGAGCGGAACAGGCCCTGCTCCTTGGCGGACAGCCACAGGTCGCCGCTCCGCCCCGGCGCCGCCGCGATCCTGAACTGCGGGTCGCCCGACGGAAGTCCGGTGGCCGCCGCCGTGAAGGTGGCGCCGCCGTCGCCGCTGGTGTGCACGGTGCCGGTGGCCGTGTCGTACGCGAGGAAGCGCCGGGGGTCCACCGGGTCGGCGACCGGGGCGGCGCCCTTGGGGAAGGTGGCGACCTCCGTCCAGGTGGCGCCGTTGTCGGTGGAGCGGTGGGCGGCGTACCGGGTGCCGTCCCAGTGGACGAACGACCACAGCAGGACGCGCCCGTCGGCGCTGACGGCGATCGGTCCCGGCGCGTCCTTGGCGATGGCCGGCTGGGCGGCGAACGGCGCCCACGTGCGGCCGCCGTCCGTCGAGTACGCCCCGTTGCCGTGGTCGCCCCAGCCCGCGCGCACCACGTACGCGGGCCGCAGCGGCGCCAGCGCCAGGCCGGTCGCCGTGCCGAACACGGGGTTCGCGGCCATGCCCCGCGACGGGGAGGCGGTGAGCCGCTCGTGGTACATCACGCCGATGTCGCCGAGCCCGCTGAGCAGCCGCGCCCTGCCGGACGGCGGCGACACGAGCTGCCGTACGGAGGACTCCTCCAGGCCCCGGATCTCCGGCGCCCACCGGACCAGGTCCCGCGTTCCGTACAGCGTCGCGCCGGTGCCGTACACGAGGTGCCGCGAGTCGAACGGGTCGAGCGCCAGCGCCTGGATCCACCAGCCGAACTTGGGCTGCTCGCCGCCCCACTTCAGATACGGCGTCTCGGCCACGTCGAGGACGGCCGTGTCCTTCAGGGACGTCCAGGTCGCGCCGCCGTCCGTGGAGCGGTACAGCGTGTCCACCTGTCCCCAGCGGTTGTTGGTGGACACGACGACCGTGCCGGGCCGGCGCGGGTCGGTCGCCACCCCGCCGTACCCGAACGTGTCGCCGGGGCCCGGCCGGACCGGCGTGACGTCGCGCCACGCGCCGGTCACCGTGTCCAGGCGGTGCACCGAGCCGTCCGTCTGGCCGTTGGGGCCGGGCCCGTCGGCGTACGTCACGTACAGGGCGCGGGCCCCCGCGTCGTACGCGGCGCGCACCGGAACCCGAGCCGACGCGCCGCCCGGGGCGCCGGGCACGGCCTCCCAGCCGCCGCTCGTGGTGCGGTACAGGGCGCCCTCGCCGTCGCCCCAGCCCGCGTACACCGTCCGCCCCGCCGCGACCAGCAGGGTCACGCCCTGGCCCGTGGGGGACGGCGTGGCGGGGAAGGACGCCGGGGCCCAGGTCGCGCCCCGGTCGCGGGAGACGAGCAGGCCGTCGTGGCGGGTGCCCAGCCACAGCGTCGCCGGGTCCCGCGGATCGACGAGCAGCCGCTCGCCGGTGCCCCGGCCGTCCTCGTTGGCGCCGAGCTTCACGTCCAGGTCGGTGCGGGCCCAGGTGCGGCCCCGGTCGTCGGAGCGCAGCACGGCGCCGTTGCCGGACCAGGGCTGGGTGTAGGTGCCGAGCGCCAGGTACAGCCGGTCGGGGTGGCCCGGGTCCACGGCCATCGCCTCGACGCCCAGCAGGTTCCAGTCGTCCCAGCCCAGGTGGTCGGTGAGCGGCGTCCACCGGGCGGCGCGGTCGTCCCACCGGTAGGCGCCGCCGATGTCCGTACGGGCGTAGGCGAGGCCCCGTACCTTCGGGTGGAACAGCACGCCGGTGACGAAGCCGGTGCCGCCGATCACGGCGGTCCGCCAGCGGTACGGCGTCTGCCCGGGGGCAGCCTTCGCCCCGGGGGCCGCGGCGCGGCCGGGCGCCCCCGGGGGCGCCGACGGCGGGGTGGGGGCGGCGGTGGCGTGGGCGGCGGCGGACACGGCGGCCAGCGCGGCGGTGGCGGCGCCGCCGGCCAGGACGGACCGGCGGCTCGGCGGAGTGGGACGCATGACGATGCCTCGATTTCTGCGGGGGGGCGGGGTGGGGTGGGGGAGAGGCGGGCGGGTGCCATGGCGGAACGCGGAGCCCCCGGCGGGGCCCGGCGAGCGGGCGGGAGATCGGCGCCCCGAAGGGATGGGACGAGCGGGTCGGGGGCTCGGAGTCCCCGGCTGAGCTCTGCGTGCGTGCCGGAAGGCCCGGTTCAGCCCTTCACCGCACCGGTGAGCATCCCCTTCTTGAAGTGCCGCTGCACGAACGGCGACGCGACCGCCACCGGCACCAGGGCCAGCACCATGACGGCCATCTGCACGGCCAGCGGCGACAGCTGGTTGGTCCTGATCATCTGGCCCAGACCGGTCGGCGGCTCCTGCTTCTGCACGATCTGGATCATGACGTTCTGGAGCGGCATCATGTCCTGGTCGGTGAGGTAGATGGAGGCGTTGAACCACGCGCTCCAGTAGCCCACCGCGTAGAACAGGGCGATCACCGCCAGCACCGCGCGCGACAGCGGCATGACGATCCGCCACAGGATGCGGAAGTCGCCCGCGCCGTCGATCCGCGCGCTGTCGATCAGCTCCTGCGAGATGTTCATGAAGAACGCCCGCAGCACCAGGATGTTGAAGACGCTCACCGCGCTCGGCAGGATCAGCGCCAGATACGTGTCGGTCAGCCCGAGCGCCTGCACCAGCAGATACGTCGGGATGAGACCGGCGCCGAAGAACATCGTCGCCAGCAGCGTCATCAGCACCCAGCGGTGGCCCGTGGACCCGGGCCGTGACAGGCCGTACGCGCACAGCACCGACACGGCCATGCTGAACAGCGTGCCGACGACCGTCACGCCCACGCTGACCAGCGCCGCGCGCTGCACCTGGCCGCCGCTCAGCAGTTCCTCGTACGCGACGAGGGTGAGGTCCTTCGGGATCACGACGAGTCCGCCCGCCTCCGTGATGGCCCGGCGGGACGAAAGGCTGGTGACGATCACGATCCACAGCGGGAACAGGACCGCCAGGCAGGCGCCCGTGAGCACGATCCCCTTCGCGGCGAGCCCGGCCTTGCGGGGTTCCTCCTCCCACACGGGGCGGGGCGGGGCCGCCCAGCCCCGCAGCGGTGAACGCGTCACTTCTTGTACACCCCCTGCTCGCCCATGAGATGGGCGGCCTTGTTCGCGGCGAGGACCAGTCCGAGCCCGACGACGCCCTTGACCAGACCGGCCGCGGCGGCGTAGCCGAAGTCCTGGTTGCGGATGCCGTTCCACCACACGTACGTGTCGAGGACTTCGGCCGCGTCCGGTCCCACGGCGTCCCGTTGCAGCAGGAGCTGCTCGAAGCCCACGGTCAGCGCGTCACCGACGCGCAGCACCAGCAGCAGCGCGATCACCGGGCGCAGCGCGGGCAGCGTCACATGCCACATCCGCCGCCACCGCCCGGCGCCGTCCATCGCCGCCGCCTCGTACAGGTCCTGGCTGACGGCGGACAGCGCGGCGAGGAACACGATGATCCCCCAGCCCGCGTCCTTCCAGACGCCCTCGGCCGTCACCAGGAACTTGAAGATCCCCGGGTCGGTCATCAGGTCGAAGCCCTCGATGCCGCGCTCCCGCAGCGTCTGCGCGATGATCCCCGCGCCGCCGAAGATCTGCTGGAAGACGGTGACGACCAGCACCCACGAGAAGAAGTGCGGCAGGTACAGCACCGCCTGGGCGACCGCCCGCACCCGGGGCCGTACGACGCTGTTGATGAGCAGCGCCAGCACGATCGGCACCGGGAAGAACAGCACCAGCTGGAGCAGGAACAGCACCAGCGTGTTCTCCACCGCCTGCCAGAACGCCGAGTCGGAGAAGATCCGCTCGAAGTTCGCGAGGCCCGTCCACGGGCTCTCCAGCATGGCGGTGAAGCCGTTCTCGCCGAGGTACGGGTCGTAGTCCTGGAACGCCACGACGTTGCCCAGCACGGGCACGTAGTGGAACACCAGGACCAGCAGCAGCGCGGGCAGCGTCATGAGCAGCAGCGCCCGGTCGCGCCGCAGCCGGACGCGCAGCCGCGCCTTCCGGGGCGCGGGCCCCGGACCGCGGGACGGCGCCCCCTCCCGTGCGGCGCCGTCCCGCGTGGGCCGGGTGTCCGGTTTCGTGGTGGCTGGCGACACGGTTCTCTCCTTGCGTGTCGGCATGGGCGGCGTCGGGTCAGTTCGCGGCGGAGCCGGTGTCGTCGAGGAGCTTGGCGTACCAGTCCCGCAGTTCGTCCCCGCCCCGGCTCTTCCACTCCGACACGGCCTGCTGCACGTCGCTGATCTTCTTGCGGCCGCGCACCACGTCGTCCTCCAGCTGCTCGAAGTCGTCCGCCAGGTTGGTCC
The DNA here is from genome assembly GCF_000478605.2 of Streptomyces thermolilacinus SPC6. Classification (GTDB taxonomy): domain Bacteria; phylum Actinomycetota; class Actinomycetes; order Streptomycetales; family Streptomycetaceae; genus Streptomyces; species Streptomyces thermolilacinus. Next base: position 6,242,955 of record NZ_ASHX02000001.1, read on the forward strand.
AGCGGCTCGGCTCGGTGACCGTCAGCCCGTAGAACGGCGTCTTCGTGGTGAACGCGCCCATCCGCTGCTGCCACTCGACCTGCGCCCTGACCAGGTCGGGGCGGTCTGGGTGCGCGTTGTACGGGGCGGGGTCGCCCACCAGGTCGAACGCGCCGGACACCTGGAGGTGGCCCGTGTCGTTCTTGACCGGCATGCCCTTGACGAGCGTGTGGTGGACGCCCGCCACGCCGTAGTCGGTGAGCAGCCGCTCCTTCGTGCCGTACGGCGCCGCGCAGAAGTTGGCGACGGCGAGGAAGTCCCGGACGACCGCCTCGGGCGCGTTCTTGCTGACGAACGTGAAGATGTTCGCCGGCTGCTGGGCGAACAGCTTCGGCGCCTTCCCGTCGTGGCCGAAGATGTCCATCGCGCCCATCCGGAAGTCCGGGTTCTGCCCGGCCTGCTCGATGGTCTTCACATACCAGTGGGACAGGTCGTTGTTGTAGACGAGGACCTGGCCGGCGGTGAACCGGTTGCCGGAGTCGCCCTGGTTCTGCGCCTTGGCGTCCGGGTGCACGACGTTCGCCGCGTACAGCTTCCGGACCCACTCCAGGGCCTCCAGGTACTGCTCCGTCTCGATCCGGTTGACGAGCTTGCCGTCGACCCTGTTCCACCACAGGGCCTTGTCGCTGCCGGGGTACACCCCGAAGGCGTTGAACGCCGTCCACTTCATGTCGTCGCAGGCCCACACCTTCGCCCTCGCGCTGGTGGCCTCCTTCGCCCAGGCGAGGAACTCGTCGGCGCTCCTCGGCACCGTGTAGCCGCGCTTGTCGAAGAGGTCCTGCCGGTAGAACGGCGCGATGTTGATGACGTACGAGGCGGGCATCGGGATGCCGCGCAGCGCGCCGCCGAAGATGGCCCGCTGCCAGGCGTCGGTGGGGACGGCCGCCAGGTTCGGGTACTCCTTCACCTTGTCGCCCGACAGGTAGGGGCCCAGGTCGGCGAACTTGGCGTTGACCGCGCTGGGGATCTTGCCGGTGAGGTTCCAGCCGGGCACGACCACCACGTCCGGTATCTCACTGGAGGCGAGGACGGCGCCGAGCTTCTCGTCGTACGTGTTGCCGTCCTGGTTCTGCCACCGCGTGCGGACGCCGATGGCCTCGTCCATCGCCCGGTACCACGCGTTGTCGCTCTTCGGGGGCGAGCCCCACATCGGCGCCATGATCCGTACGGTGCCGCCCTTGCCGAGCTTCGCGGGCACGGAGGTCTTCAGCCGCGCCGCCGCGATCGCGGTGGTGAACCCGGCCGACGAGCCGTTCTTCGCGGGGATGTCGGGCGTGACGATGTCCTGCGGCACGTACGTCGGGAGGATTCCCGCGGCCGCCTTGCCGGACGTGGTGCCCTCCTTGCGGGCGCTCTGCCCGCCTCCGCCGCACGCGGCGAGCAGCGGGACGCCGCCCCCCACCGCGGCCGCGGCGACCGCCGTCGAGGCGAGGAAGCTCCGGCGGCTGGGCCCGGAGGGGCGGGGTGAGGGGGAGTTCGGCGTCATTGCGTCAACCCTTCGTGGCGCGCCAGGACACCCGGCGGCATCCGCCGGTCGGCTGCGGTGTCAGAGACGGGACGTGCGGAACTGGCTGAGATCCGAAGCGAACCACCGGCACAGCCGTTCCCCGGCCGCGCCACTGGAGTCGAAGCGCTTCGATGTTGCTGCGAGGTTAAGTGAACGTCTCCGGGCACACAAGGGTGGTTGTCAAGATTCCCCGGAGCCGCCGACACCCCGGCAAGCCTTGCGGCGACCGCCCATACGGCACTTGAGGCCGTACCGTGTCTTGACACCCGCAGTCGCCCCGACCCAGCATCGAAGCGCTTCGAAAGCCCGCTCCGGAACATCCGCAAGGGGACCCCCACGTGACCGAAGACCGGCCGCCGTTCCGCGACCCGCGACTGCCGTTCGACCAGCGCGCGGACGACCTGCTCGGGCGGTTGACGCCCGACGAACGCGTCGCGCTGCTCCACCAGTTCACCCCGGCCGTGGAACGGCTGGGCGTGGCCGCGTTCCGCACCGGACAGGAGGCCCTCCACGGCGTCGCCTGGATGGGCCCGGCCACCGTCTTCCCGCAGGCCGTCGGCCTCGGCGCCACCTGGAACGACGACCTCGTCCGCCGCGTCGGCGAGGCCGTGTCCCGCGAGGCCCGCGCCATGCGCGCCCGCGACGACCGCGTCGGGCTCAACGTGTGGGCGCCCACCGTGAACCTGCTGCGCAACCCCCTGTGGGGCCGCGGCGAGGAGGGCTACTCCGAGGACCCGGCGCTCACCTCCGCCATCGCCACCGCCTACACGCGCGGACTGCGCGGCGACCACCCCGTCTACTGGCGCACCGCGCCCGTCCTCAAGCACTGGCTCGCCCACAACAACGAGACGGCCCGCGACACGAGCTCCGCCTCCGTACGCCCCCGCGTCCTGCACGAGTACGACCTGCGGGCCTTCCGCGCCGCCGTCGAGGCGGGCGCCGTCGCCGGGGTCATGCCCGCGTACAACCTGGTCAACGGCCGCCCCAACCACGTCTCGCCCCATCTGCGCGACCACCTGCGCACCTGGACCGACCGGCCGCTCCTGGTCTGCTCCGACGCGGGCGCGCCCAGCAACCTCGCCGCCTCCCAGGGGTACTTCGCCACCCACGAGGAGGCCACCGCCGCCGCCCTGCGCGCCGGCGTCGACAGCTTCACCGACCACGGCACCGACAGCTCCACGATCACCGCACGGGTGCGCGGCGCCCTCGACCGGGGCCTCATCGACCCGGCCGACATCGACACCGCGGTACGTCGCCAGCTGCACGTCCGCCTCGCGCTCGGCGAGTTCGACCCCGACCTCGGCCCCCACGCCGGTGCGGGCGCCTTCGACACGCCCGAGCACCGCGACCTCGCCCTGGAGGCCGCCGAGCAGGCCGTCGTGCTCCTCGCCAACGACGGCCTGCTGCCCCTGGACCCGGCCGCCGGGCAGCGCGTCGCCGTCGTCGGGCCGCTCGCCGACGAGTGCAAGCTCGACTGGTACAGCGGCGCCCTCCTCCACCGCTCCACGCCGCTGGACGGGCTCCGGGAGCGGTTCGGCTCCGACCGGGTCACCCACGCGGAGGGCGCCGACCTGGTACGGCTCCACTGCGCCACCGGCACCCTGCGCGTCCCGGACGCCCCCGCCGCCGAGGCCGGGTCCGGGGCCGGGGCCGACGGCGCCCTCGACCCGGCGCTGGTCCCCGGGCGCACCGACCTGCCGCCGCTCACCACCGCCGCCGACGCGGCCGACGGCACCGTGTTCGCCCTCACCGACTGGGGCGGCGGCGTCCTCACCCTGCGCGCACCCGACGGGCGGTACCTGTCCGTCGCCGACGACCGGCGGGTGCGGGCCTCGGCCGACCAGCCCGGCGGCTGGGTCGTCCAGGAGACGTTCCGGCTCGAACCGCACGGCGACGGCCACCTCCTACGCCACATCGGAACGGGGGGTCATGTCTCCGTCGCCGCCGACGGCGTGAAGGTTGCCGCCGGGACGGACGGGATCGCCGGGACGGACGGGACCGCCGAGGGCGACGGGACTGTTGCGGCCCCGGCCGTCTTCACCGTCGAGACGGTCCGCCGGGGCGTGGACGAGGTCACGGCCGCCGCCGGGGCCGCGGACGTGGTCGTCGTCGTCGCGGGCAACGACCCGCACATCAACGGCCGCGAGACCGAGGACCGCACCACCCTCGCCCTGCCCGAGGCGCAGGACGAGCTCTGGCGCGCCGCCCGCGCCGCCAACCCGCGCACCGTCCTCGTCCTCGCCTCGTCCTACCCGTACGCGGTCCCGGACGCCGCCGCCGAACTGCCCGCGCTGCTGTGGACCGCCCACGGCGGGCAGGCCGCCGGCACCGCGCTGGCCCGGGTCCTCGCCGGGGACGTCTCACCGGCCGGGCGGCTGCCGCAGACCTGGTACGCCGACGACGCCGACCTTCCGGACCTGCTCGACTACGACGTGATCGGCGGCCGCCAGACGTACCTGTACTTCGACGGGCGCCCGCTGTTCCCGTTCGGCCACGGCCTGACGTACACGGAGTTCTCCTACGCGGACCTCGCGGTGGAGCGGCGCGGCGACAGCGTCCTGGTCGCGTTCACCGTCACCAACACCGGGCGCGTCGCCTCCGACGAGGTGGCCCAGGTGTACGTCCGCGCGCTCGCCCCCTCCGTCCCGCGCCCGCACCGCGAGCTGGTCGCCCACCGCCGCGTCCGCCTGGCGCCGGGGGAGCGGGGGCGGCTGGCGTTTCGGGTGCCGCTGTCCGCGCTGGGCTTCTGGGACGTCGCGCACGGCCGCTGGACCGTGGAGCCGGGCCCGTACGCGTTCCTCGCGGGGCCCTCAAGCGCCGACATCCGCCTGGAGGCCGGGCTGCGCGTCGAGGGCCCGCCGCCCGCCCCCCGCCCCGTGCCGGAGCGCGGCCTCACCGCCGCCGACTACGACGAGCAGCGCGGCACCGTCCTCGCCGACCGCACCAAGGAGTCCGGCGACTGCGTCACCCCCGCCCACGGGGGAGCGGGCGAACTCCTCTACCGCCGCTGCGACTTCGGCCCCACCGGCGTGCGCACGGCCATCCTGGAGGTGGCCGGCACGGGCACGGTCGCCCTGTCCCTGGCGGACGGCACCCCCCTCGCCCGCGCCGAGGCGGCCGTCCCGAACCCCCCGTACACCTACGCGCCCCTGGAGACCCCCCTCACCGCCACCGCCATCGGAGTCCAGGACCTCCGCGTCACCCTCCAGGGCGAGCTGCGCCTGGCCACCCTCCACTTCACCCGGGCCCCCGACTGACCGCCCCGCCCCGGCGCGTCGGCCCCGCGCGCCCGGGGCGCGGCCGACGTCCCGACAGGCTTCCGGCCGAGGCGTCTCCCCGCCCGGCCGGGGGCACGGCGAACCGCTCGCGGCCACCGGGCGGTTCACCGCGCCCGGCCCTGCCCCAGCCGCGCCAGGGGCACGCGTTCGCCGGTGGAACGGGCTTGCTACGATCGCCCGCCATCTCGATGCCGCCCCGGCGGGGCCGGTTCGACCGGGGCAACCGACAGCACGACCACCGAAGCACGATGCAGCGCCACGCCGCGCAGGGGAGAGGCCGCCCGTGGGCACATCCACCGATGACGCCACCACGGAGTTCCACGAGTTCTTCGAGCGCCACTACGCCGAACTCGCGCGCCTCGCCCACCTCCTCACCGGCGAGGCCGACGCCGCCGACGACCTCGCCGCGGACGCGCTCCTGGCGCTCTGGCACCGCTGGGACCGCGTCCGCGCCGCCCAGCACCCCGTCGCCTACGCCCGTGGCGTCGTGGCCAACCTGGCCCGCAGCCGCGTGCGCAGCGCCGTACGGGAACGCCGCCGCATCGCCTTGTTCTGGTCGCAGCGCTCCGAGCACACCGAGGGACCGGACGTACCGGCCGTCGTGGACGTGCGGGACGCCCTGCGCCGCCTGCCGTTCCGCAAACGTGCCTGTGTCGTGCTCCGCCACGCCTTCGACCTGTCCGAGCGGGAGACGGCACTCACCCTCGGCGTGTCCGTGGGTACGGTGAAGAGCCAGACATCGAAGGCCATGGCGCAGCTGCAACAGCTGCTCGGGACCCGCGCCGCCGCGTCGGAGCTGGTCGGAGGAAGGAAGTAGTGGACGAGCTGCAGCGAGCGCTCCGGGACGCCGCCCGGTCGCACGAGCCCGACCGGGCGCGCATCCTCGCGCGCGTGGAGCGGGGCATGGCCGAGCAGGCGACCGGCCCCCGACGCCGGCCGCGGCCACCCGCCCGACGCTGGCCGCGCGTCGCCCTGGCCACCGCGGCGGTAGCGGGCGTGCTCGCGGTCGGCGGCTTCGGCGTACGGACCCTCCTCCACGAGGACGCCCCGGCACCCGCGCACGTCGCGGACCCGCCGCCGCCCGCCGTCACCCCGGCCCCGACGAGCGCCGTGGACGGCTTCCTGCGCGGACACAGCGCCGTGGACCCGCACAGCAACCGCTTCTGGGCCCAGTCCAACATCTCCGTGAGCACCGCCACCCCCCTCGCCGCCCTCACCGTCGAGCTGCGCGTCGCGCAGACCGGCGGCGTCAGCGACACGGGGAACTGGCGCACCCTCCCCGCCGAGCACTTCACGGTCGCCGTGCGCGAGGAGTCCGGCGTCCTCGTCTACACCTGGACGCTCCGCGAGGGCCGCACCGTCCCCGTCGGGCGGCATGTCTTCGCAGGCCAGTACAACCACGCCGAGGGCGGCCGGGACGCGCGCGGCGACCGCTTCACCGTCACCGCGACCGACCGGGACGGCCGGCGGGCCACCCTCACCGGCGGGTTCACCGCCGGACCCGGAGCCGCCGGTTCCTCCTGAGGTCGCGTGACCGCCTCCCGCGGACGACAATGGCGAGTGCCGGACGAACAAGGAGGCGGCATGTCCGAAGAACCCGAAACGAGCTCCCGCCGGGGGGGTGGCGTCACCCCCGACTCCCTCCTGCACAGCGGCGCCGAGGGCGAGTTCACCGCCGAGGACCTCGTCCTCGCCTCCGGGCGCGACGTGAACCCCAAGAACCTCGCCTGGGCCGAGCGCAGGATGGCCGAGAAGGGCAGAGCGGCCCTCGACGAACTCCTGCCCTGACCCGACCCACCCCTCAAGGGCCCCGCCGCACCCGCGACGGGGCCCTTCCCCTTCCCTGTCCCCGCGCCACCACCCGCCGGACCCCTACCCGCCGGAGCCGCCGGACCCGCCTTCTGCCCGGAGCCGCCGGACCCGCGCCCTGTCCGGACCCGCCTTCTGCCCGGACCTGCTGGACCCGCGCCCTGTCCGGACACGCCTCCTGCCCGGACCTGCCGGACCCGCCTTCTGCGGTACCTGCCGGACCCTCGCCTCCTGCCCGTACCGCCTCCCCCCTGCCCGTACCGCTCTACGCCTCCGGGCCCGCGCCCCCGTCGCCCCCGCCCCCGTCCACGTCCTCCACGCGCTCCTGCTCCAGCGGGCGCGTCGCCGGGCCCTCCACGACCCGGCCCTCCACGTCGAACCGCGACCCGTGGCACGGGCACTCCCACGCCCGCTCACCGTCGTTGAAGTGCACCACGCACCCCAGGTGCGTACACCGCGCCGACACCGCGTGCAGCGACCCCGCCTCGTCCCGGTGGACCGCCAGGAGCCGCCCCCCGACCCGCACCACCGCGCCCTGGCCCGGCCGCACGTCGGCGACCGAGTCGGCGTACGCGCCGGGCGTCCGGTCGCCCACGAAGTGCTTCGCCACCTGCGCCTGGAGCCGCAGCATCGCCGGGACCTCGCGCAGCGGCCGCAGCCGCACCGGGTCGTACAGCGACGTCCACGCCGGGTCGCGGCCGCTGATCCGCGCCGCCAGCAGCGCCCCGGCCATCACCCCGCCGCTCATGCCCCACCCGGCGAACCCGGTCGCCACGTACACATGCCGCGCCCCGGCGTGCAGCCGGCCCACGTACGGCACCCGGTCCGTCGTCCAGTTGTCCTGGGTCGCCCACCGGTGGGTGATCTCCAACGGCCCGAACCGCTCCCGCGCCCACGCCTCCAGGCGCGCGTACCGCTCGCCGACCTCGCCCTCCTCCGCCGTGCCGGGGGTGAACTTCTCCCCGGTCACGAGGAGCATCCGCTGCCCGTCCGCGCCCATGGGCGCCGTCCGCACCGACCGCGTGCCGCCCTCCGGCGTCAGGAACATCCCGCCCGGGTCGAGGTCCGCCGGGACGGGTCCCGCCACGACCAGCTCCCGCTTCGGCTCCAGCCGGGTGAACAGCAGCGCCCGGTCGAACACCGGGTAGTGCGTGGCGACCACCACGTGCCGGGCGTCCACCGTGTCACCGCGCTCGGTGGTCAGGCGGCACGGCGTGCCCTCCCGCAGCCGCGTCACCCGGGTCCGCTCGTAGATCCGCCCGCCGAGCCGCTCCAGGTCGGCGGCGAGCCCGAGCAGGTACTTCCGCGGATGGAACTGCGCCTGCCCCTCCAGCCGCACCGCGCCCGCCACCGGGAACGGCAGCGGCGTTCGTGTCACGAACGTGGCGGGCAGCCCGGCCTCAAGTGCCGCGTCCGCCTCCGCCCGCAGCGACTCCACCTGCCCGGGGTCCTCCGTGTACGTGTACGCGGGCAGGCGCTCCAGGTCGCAGTCGATGCCGAGCTCCTCGCTCACCTCCGCCACCCGCTCCACGGCCAGCTGCTGCGAGTGCGCGTACAGTCGGGCCGCCCGCGCACCGTGCGTGGACCTCACCTCCGCGTACACCTGGCCGTGCAGCGCCGACAGCTTGGCCGTCGTGTGGCCGGTCACGCCCGTCGCGATCCGGTCGGCCTCCAGCAGCACCACCCGGAGCCCGGCCCGCGCCAGCTCCCACGCCGTGCACAGCCCCGCGATGCCGCCGCCCACGACGGCTACCTCCGTCTCGGCCGAACCGGCCAGGGCGGGCCGGGCGGGGCCGGGCGCGTACTCCATCCACAGCGAACCGGACAGCGGGTCGACGACCATGGGCACTCTCCTCCTCCGTACGATTCCGCACGTGTCCGCACGTCTGCGCGCGTCTGTACGCGTCCGCAGGCTTGCGCACACTCGCGCACGCTTGCGCGCGACACCGGACCGCGCCGGCGGCCCGCGCAGGTCCGGGTGCCCGGAGAAGGGGCATGAAACCCCGCGAGCTGCGCACTCGTCTCCCATGACCCACCACATCAACCCACACGACCCCGACCCCGACCGCACCCCGCGGGTGGACTCCGGCGGCCTCACACCGCCCGGCGAGACCCCACCGGGCGAGGGCGGCCTGTCCGGCGCGGGCCCCCGCGAGACCCACAACCCGCCGACGGGCTGGGCCAAGGCCCCACTGGCGATGATCCTGGTCGTGGTCGTCCTGGTGGCCGCCCTGTTCGCCGTGATGGCGGTCGTCATCGCCACCTGACCGTCTCCACGCCTGTACCGCCCCGTACAAACTCCGCAGACAGGGCGCCATACTGGACGGGCCGGGGAGGCACGGGAACGACGGGGGCGACACCACGCGATGGCGGAGACCAGGCTCATCCACGGCCGCTACCGGCTGCTGGAGGTGATCGGGCGCGGCGGCATGGGCGAGGTGTGGCGCGCCACCGACGAGTCGCTCGGCCGCAGGGTCGCCGTGAAGTGCCTCAAACCGCTGGGACCGCGCCATGACGACGGCGTCGCGGGGGTGCTGCGGGAACGGTTCCGGCGCGAGGCCCGGGTGGCCGCGGCCCTCCAGCACCGGGGCGTGACGGTGGTCCACGACTTCGGCGAGGCGGACGGCACCCTGTTCCTCGTCATGGAACTGCTGGAGGGCCGCAACCTCAGCCAGCTCCTGGGCGACAACGCCCACCACCCGCTGCCCGTCCACGACGTGGTGGACATCGCCGAACAGGTCGCCGACGCCCTCGCGTACACGCACCGCCAGGGCATCGTCCACCGTGACCTCAAACCGGCGAACATCATGCGCCTCGCCGACGGCACGGTGAAGATCTGCGACTTCGGCATCGCGCGCCTCGGCGACGGCATCGGCGTCTCCTCCCGCCTCACCAGCACCGGAATCGCCATGGGCACCCCGCACTACATGTCGCCCGAGCAGATCAGCGGCGGCGAGGTGGACCACCGCAGCGACCTGTACTCGCTGGGCTGCGTCCTGTACGAAATCGCCACCGGCGCCCCGCCGTTCGACCAGGACGACACATGGGCGATCCTCGTCGGCCACCGCGACACACCGCCGGAGCCCCTCCGCAAGCGCCGCGCCGACCTGCCGCCGCTGTTCGAGCGGATCGTGCTGGACCTGCTCGCCAAGACCCCGGAGGCCCGCCCCGCCGACGCGGGCGACCTGCGCCGCCGCATCACCGGCAGCCGCGCCGTCCTGCCCCCCGGCCCGTCCGGGTACGTCCCGCTCGGCCCCATACCCGTACCGGCGGCCCCGGCCGTCCCCGCGCCGCGGCTGCCCGCCTGGACCCGCTCCATGACGATCGGCCGCGCGTCGGTCCGGGCGACCCTGCCGCACGCCGCGCTCCCGCGGGACGAGGCGGCCACGGCCCTGACCGGCCACTGGACGACGGCCACCGCCGTACCCCCGCGCCCGCAGACCCCGCCCCTCACCCCGGCGTCCCCCGTCCCCGGCACGTTCCACACCCCGCCCTCGGCCCCGGCACCCGGCGTCCTGGCCGCCGCCACCGCCACCCCGCCCGGCCTCCCGGCCGCCCCTCCACCTGGATCTCCCGCCGTACCGGCCCCCGTACCGGCCGTCGAGCCGGAGCTGCTGGGCGTCCTGGCCGGGCGGCACGGCGCGGGTCTCAGCCTGGGGCGCCTGGGCCGCTGGGCGGAGGCCGCCGACGTGCACCGCTCCGTCGCCGCCGAGCGCGAGCGGGCCCTCGGCCCCGACCACCCCGACACCCTGAACAGCCGTTACGAGCACGCCTTCGCCCTCAGTCGCGCGGGCCGTTCCGCCGACGCCCTGCGCGCGTTCGGCCACGTCGCGGAGAGCCGCGCCCGCGTCCTGGGCCCCGACCACCCCGACACGCTCAGGGCCCGTCAGGAGACCGCGTACGTCCTGGGCCGCCTCGGCCGGCACGCCGAGGCCCACCCCGTGTACGCCGAGGTCCTCGCCGCCCGCGAGCGCGTCATGGGCGCCGAGCACCCGGACACGCTGCGCTGCCGCCACAACCTGGCGTTCACGCTCGGCAGGCTCGGCCGCCTGGAGGAGTCGTACCGGATGGCGTACGAGGTGGCCGCCGCCCGCGCCAGGCTGTTCGGCCCCGGCCATCCCGACACGCTGGCCACGCTCTACGAGGTGGCCCACACCCTGGGCCGCCTCGACCGCTGGGCCGACGCGCTCGGCACGTACCAGCAGGTCGCCGACGCCCGCGCCCGTGCGCTCGGCCCGGACCACCCCGACACGCTCGCCGCCCGCTACGAGGCCGGGATCTGCCTGGGGCGCCTCGGACGCGGCCGGGAGGCCCTGGAGCTGTACCGGGCCCTGGCCGCCGCCCGCACCCGGGCGCAGGGCCCCGACGACCCGGAGACCCTGCGCGCCCGGCACGGCCTCGGCGTCAACCTGGGACGGCTCGGCCGCTGGGAGGAGGCGCTCGCCGAGGCCCGCGAGGTCACCGCGATCCGCGCCCGCGTACTGGGCCCCGACCACCCGGACACGCTGGTCAGCGGCCGGGAGGTCGCCGTGTGCCTGGGCTGGCTCGGCCGCTGGTCCGAGGCGCTCGACCGGTACCGGCAGGTCGCCGCCGCCCGCGAGCGGGCCTTCGGACCCGACCACCCGGACACGCTCGCCAGCCGCAACGACGAGGCGCAGTGCCTGGAGCAGCTGGGCCGCCACGCGGAGGCGGTGGAGCTGTACCGGCGCGTCGCCGCGTCCCGCCGCCGTCCCCCGGCAGGCGGCTGACGCGGGGTCACCTGTCCGCCCGGTCGGCCCGCCCGTCCGGGCAGCCGTTCGGGCGGGCACCCGCACCGGGTACCCGCCCGAGAACGCCGTCGCTGCGGCAGCGGTCAGCCCACGTGCCAGCAGGTTCCTTCGAACCCGGCGACGTGGACGTCGCCCGCCTTGACGTGACCGCCGCTCAGCCAGCAGCCCTTCACACCACCATCGCCGCCGTGTGCGGCGGCGGGGGCGGCGGTGAGGAATCCGACGGCGAGCAGACCGGCCAGAGCGATCGAGATGCGGCGAAGCATGTTTCTCTCCTTCGAGTGGGGGACTCGCCACGACTCTTCACCAGCCGTGAGCGCCCCGCACGCCGAGACGTACGACCGGGTGGCGCCCCCCACCCGCACGCCCCACCCGAACCGCCACCGCGCACGGCTCCGGGCCGGCCGCGTGGCGCGGCCGGCCCGGAGGACCCATGCGTGAGGGGAGAGGAGGGCGACGGGTCAGGGCTGGGCGGGCGGCTCCCGGCGCTGCTCAGGGTCACGGCCCAGCTGGTCCTTGAGCCGGTCCTGCGCGGTGTCCACATGGCCGCTGTGACGGCCCTGCGCGCGCTTGTCCACATAGTCGCCGGACTTGTCGACGCCCTTGCCGGCCTGCGCCTCGTGCCCCTTCAGCATGTTCTTGAGCTTGTCCATCATGGACATGGGTCGTCCTCTCGCCGAGTGACCCCCTGCCGTCCAGTCTCCCCGTCCCGCCGCGTACCCGCATCCGGGGGACGCGGCGGCCCGTCTCAGTCCCGCCCGGCCCGCTCGTCGCGGGAGCGCAGCCACTCCTCGTGCGCGAGGCTCACCCGCTTCCACAGGGCCGCCCGGTCGTCGGCGTCCAGGTCGCCGAGGTCGCGGCGGAAGGCACCCTCCAGCAGGCCGAACCACTCCTCCTCCGAGTCCACGACCCGCTCCTCCGTGCCCGCCGCGCCGATCCGCCGCACCACCCGGCCGCGCAGCGCATGCGCCGCGTCCGGGGCGCGGCGCAGCACGGCGAACGTCGTCATGAACGGCGAGTCGGGGGCGGTGGACAGCCGTACGTGCTCGGCGGCGAAGTCCTCCGGCGCGGCGGCCCCGCCCCGGAACTCCATCACCCGGAAGGTGCCGCGCTCGTCGTGGAGGAACGTCCACCCGCCCGGCTCGGTCACCGACGGCTCCATGCCGTACGTGAACGGGCCCTGCCGGTACGTCCCCGCGCGCAGCGGCAGCGGCTCGACCGGCCCGTCGCCCAGGCCCACGTCCACGAACCAGCCCTCGCCGTCCACCCGCACGGTCAGCGCCATGTGGTTGCCGTTCGCGCCCCGCCCGTCCCGGTCCTCGTGGACGCCGCCCACATGGAGCGTCACGTCGTAGCCGAGGGCGGCGAGCAGCGCGGCGAAGCCGCCGTTCAGGTGGAAGCAGTAGCCGCCCTGCCCCGCCGCGAACCGGCGCACCGAGAGCTCCGGCTCCATGCCGGGCGGCCTGCCGACCTGGATGCCGATGTTCTCGTACGGCACGCGCTCCAGGTGTGCCCGCTGCAACGCGAACAGCTCGTCCCTCGACGGCGTCCCGGACGGGGTGACGCAGAGCCGGTCCAGATATCCCGCAAATCCTCCATCGATCATGGGACTTGACCCTAATCCCCGCCCCTCGGAAGGCCGGGCGGGGACGTCCGGGCTCAGTCGGCCGACGCCGTCCAGCCGTCCGCCTCGATGAGCGCCGCGTCCGACGGGCGCGCCTCGTCGAACAGCGTTTGCCCGCCGTCCAGGACCCGCAGCCCGTCCACGTACACGCCGCGCCCCACATAGCGGGTGTCCGTCCGGTACCGCCAGCGCAGCCGCAGCGGACCGGCGCCGGACCACGCCGACAGGTCGGCCTCCAGCCGGTGCCAGACCCGCCCCGACCAGCCCGTGACCGAGCCGCCCGGGTGCTCCCGCGCCTCCCCGCCCGGCCGTACGGTCACGAACGGCACCGGCCGCCACTCGGCCGCCGCGCCCCTGGCAGGCTCCACCGCCGCCTCCAGGACGACCGTGTCCGCGCCCGGCTCGGTGTCCCACCACAGGGCGCACCGCAGCCGCGCCCGCGCCGTCGCGGTCCGTACGGGGGGCAGGGTCAGCGTCGCCGTCGCGGCCGACGCCGTCCCGGCGAACCAGGCGGTCCTGCCGTGCGCGGGCCTGACCGGTACCGCCCGCGCCATGCGGTCGGCCACCGCGACCCGGGGCGCGGAGCCGGAGCGCCAAGTGCGGACCGGGTGGACGGAGTTGCCCAGCAGGATCAGGAACGAGTCGGTCGTCGGGTCGAGGACCAGGCTCGTCCCGGTGAACCCGGTGTGCCCGGCCGTGCGGGGCGTGGCCATCGCGCCCATGTACCAGTGCTGGTACAGCTCGAAGCCGAGCCCGTGCTCGTCGCCGGGGAACGCCGTGTTGAAGTCGGTGAACATCAGCTCCACGGACTCGGGGCGCAGGACGCGCGCGCTGCCGTAGGCGCCGCCGTTCAGCAGCGTACGGGCGAGGACGGCCAGGTCCCAGGCGCAGGAGAAGACCCCCGCGTGCCCGGCGACCCCGCCGAAGCCGTACGCGTTCTCGTCGTGCACCTCGCCCCACACCATGCCCCGGTCGAGCCCCGACCACGGCCTGCGCGCGTCCTCGGTCGCCGCGATCCGGGGCCGCCACGAAGCGGGCGGGTTGAAGCGGGTGCGCCGCATCCCCAGCGGGCCCGTGATCCGCTCCCGCAGCAGCGCGTCCAGCGGCCGCCCGGTGACCTCCTCCAGCAGCAGCTGCAAGGCGATCAGGTTCAGGTCGGAGTAGCGGTACACGGTGCCGGGCGGGTTCAGGGGCCGCTCGTCCCACAGCAGCCGCAGCTTGCCCTCGCGGGTCGGCTGCTCGTACAGCGGGAGCCACGCCCGCAGCCCCGACGTGTGGGTGAGCAGGTGACGCACCGTGATGCCGCCCTTGCCGCCCCCGCCGAAGTCCGGCAGGCGCTCGGCGACCGCGCCCTCCAGCTCCAGCTCGCCCCGCTCCAGCAGCTGCACCGCGAGGAGCGAGGTGAACAGCTTGGTCAGCGACGCCAGGTCGAAGACGGTGTCCTCACGCATCGGGATCCGCTGCTCGGGCGGCAGCTCCACGCCCCGCCCGGTCGTCTCGTCGTACGCCGCGTACCGCACCGCGTAGCCGATCGCCTGGTGCAGCGCCACGAACGGGCCGCGCCCCGCGAGGATCACCGCGCCCGCGTACCAGGGGTGCGTGGGGGAGGGGCCGAGGTACCGCTCGGCGTCCGCCGTCAGCAGATCGAGGTGGCCGGGCAGCAGCCCCGCCTGCTCGGCCGTGCCGTGCCGCAGCACCGGACCGCCCGTCCCCTGGGGCGCCGCGCCCGTCCCGTCGGCCGTCGTGCCGTCCCGGCGCGCGGCGGCGGCGCCCGGGAGCGGGCCGATCACCAGCGCACCCCCCAACGCCAGCACCCCGCCGCCGAACGCCCGCCGCCCGACCCCGCCCGCAACCGGGTCCCGCACCATGACCGCCCTCCCCGCCTCCGGCAGCACCGCCGTCTGAAGGAAACCTTCGCCGTCGCGTTCATCAGATGAAACTTTCTTACCGCCGCACCCACCCGTCAAGGAGGCCGACACGGGAACTGAGCCCCCATCAGCCGCGTCGGCGTGCGCCCCGCGCGCCGCGATGGCAGCGTGGCCGCATGGGTACGCAGACCGGTGGGGACGGCGACCGCGCGACCGGGAGGAAGCCGGGCGGCGGAAGGACCACGGTGCCGCGCCTGTGGCGGGAGCGCACCACCTGGGTGCCGCTCGTCGCGCTGCTCGTCCTCGCCCTGTGCTGGGGCCGCGACCTGCCAGGGCCGGTCGTGGCCCTCGTCGGACTGTGTCTGGCGGGCGCCGTGCTGTCCGCCGTCCACCACGCCGAAGTGGTCGCCCACCGCGTCGGCGAGCCCTTCGGGTCGCTCGTCCTCGCCGTGGCCGTGACGGTCATCGAGGTCGGCCTGGTCGTCATGCTGATGGCCTCGGGCGGCGACGAGGCCTCCACCTACGCCCGCGACACCGTCTTCGCCGCAGTCATGATCACCTGCAACGGCATCGTCGGCCTGTCGCTGCTGGTGGCGACCCTCCGACGCGGGCGCGTCGCCGTCTTCAACGCCGAGGGCTCCGGCGCCGCCCTCGCCACCGTCACCACCCTCGCCACCACGACGCTCGTGCTGCCCGCCTTCACCACCAGCACCCCCGGGCCGCGGTTCAGCGGGGCGCAGCTCGCGTTCGCCGCCGTGGCCTCCCTCAGCCTGTACGGACTGTTCGTCACGGTGCAGACGGTCCGCCACCGCAGCTACTTCCTGCCCGTCACCGCCGAAGGACGGCCCGTCGACCCGGCCGGGCAGGCCGCGCCGCCCACCCGCGCCGAGGCACGGTGGAGCCTGGGCCTGCTGATGGCGGCCCTGCTCGCCGTCGTCGGGCTGGCCAAGCTGGTCTCGCCGACGATCGAGTCGGGCGTGCGGACCGCCGGGCTGCCCACGGCCGTCGTCGGCGTCGTGATCGCCCTCATGGTGCTGCTGCCTGAGACCCTGGCCGCGCTGCGCGCCGCGCGCGGCGGCCGCTTCCAGACGAGCCTGAACCTGGCGTACGGCTCCGCGATCGCCAGCATCGGACTGACCGTGCCGACGATCGCGCTCGCCTCCGTGTGGCTGCCCGGCACGCTGGTGCTGGGGCTGGGCCCCGTCCACCTGGTGCTGCTGGCGCTCACCGCCGTGGTGAGCGCCCTCACCGTGGTGCCCGGCCGGGCCACCCTGTTGCAGAGCGGCGTCCACCTGCTGCTGTTCGCGGCGTTCGTGTTCCTCTCGTTCAGCCCCTGACGACCGGCCCGCGGCGACCGGCCGTCAGGGCCCGGCCGCCGCGGGCCGGGGGGGGGTCACTGCGTCACGCGCACCACCCGCAGCGCCGGGTCGCGCAGGATGTCCCGCTCGCAGAACCGGGCGGTCACCCACCGCTCACCCGAGTACAGCCGGGTCTGGTCCGCGTGGTGCGGCGACGTCGGGTCGGACGACTGGGAGTACGTCAGCAGCGTCCGCGCCACCGGGCACCGGCCGCCGTCCCAGCCGACCGCCTGCACGTGGCTCGTCCCGTGCCGCACCTCCGTGTAGCCGCCGCCCGCCGGGGCCCACACGGGCACGGTCATGTTCCACACGCCCGTCCCCGTACCGCCGTGCACGGGGATGCGCTGCCCGCCGCGCACCACGAACTGGTGCTCCCCGAGCGGCGCGTCCAGCGGGATGCCCGCGGCCCGCAGCTCGGCGACCGCGCCGCGCAGCGCGGTGGCGAAGCCCGGCGCGTCGGTGTCCAGGTCGCGCGGGGTGCCCACCGGGTCGGCCGCCGAGAACGGCACCTTCCACAGCCCGGCGCCCCGCGACTCCCGCTGGAGCATCAGCCAGAACCGGTCGAACAGCAGCGCGCCCCGGCTGCCGGTGTCCATGCGGCGGTCCCAGCCCGCGAGCACCCGGCACGCCTCCGTGTCGCCCGGCAGCGCCGCCGGGCAGGCCCGCACCACGTCGTCGACCGTCAGGTCGGCGGCGGGCACCCGGTTCGCGAACTGCTGCCGCTGGAGGTCCGCCACGGTCAGCGAGCCGCGCCGGGCCATGGCCGCGACGTCCTCGATCGCCCCGCGCGTCCGCAGCGACCGCTCCGTGCCGATGTCGCCGAAGACCCGCTCGTACCCGGTCAGCGGCCGGTCGGCGTTGCTCAGCCAGGCGCTGTCGTTGGAGTTCTCCGCGTACGGGGCGTCCGCCAGGAGCGGCCAGCGCGCCGGGCCCATGATGCCGGGCTCCACCGCGTCCCGGTCCCGGCCCAGCGCGCAGTCGCCGCGCGACCCGTCGAGCACCGCCACACCCGTCGCCGGGTACAGGGCGCGGCCCAGCGGCGTCGAGCACCGCTCGGCCAGCTCGTCGGTGATCCTCGGCACCACCTGCGCCTGCGCCATGAGCGTGCCGCCGTCCCGGTCGGAGGCGACCGTGTTCACCCAGGGCAGGCCCTGCGTGCGGCGCAGCGCGTCGGCCATCTCCTTCGTGGAGCGGGCCTTCGCCAGCGCCAGGGACGTGTCGGCCATGCGGAGGTTGCGCGCGTTGGGGTCGTGCAGCGCGTACGCGGTCGTCGCCGTCCACGGCAGCGGGTCGCCGCCGAAGGACGTCACGACCGGGCCGTACCGGGTCCACCACTGCGTACGGGTCACCGGCTCGCCGCCCGCCACCGGGACGGTCACCGTCCGCCGCGTCATCGGCTCGGACTTCCCGTCCACCAGGTAGGCGGTCGGGTCGGCCGGGTCCAGGGTCAGCTGGTGCAGGTTCATGGTCCGGCCGGTCGCGACGGTGTGGCTCCACGCCACCTTGTCGGTGAACCCGATCTGCACGAGCGGCGACCCCAGCAGCGAGGCGCCCTGCACGTTCAGCTCGCCGGGGATCGTCTGCTGCGACTGCCAGAACCGGCGGCCGCCGTGCCACGGGTAGTGCGGGTTGCCGAGGAGAAGGCCCCGCCCGTTGGCGGTGGCGCGCCCGGAGAACGCGACGGCGTTGGACCCCATCGTCGCGTTCCGCTCGTCGAACATCTCCCGCGCCGCCGCGGCCACCTTGTCCGGGTCGGCGCCGCGCCCCGCCGTGTTGGAGGCGGGCGGGCGCGCGGCCGTGATGCCCTCCACGAGGGCCCCCTCGCCGCCGATGACGGCCAGCGCGTGCGCCCGCCGGGCCACGTCCAGGGCGGTCACAGGACGCACCCACGGCTTGCCCGCGCACGCCGGGTCGGTCACCTTGTTCCGCTCCAGCCAGGCGTTGTACCCGGCGGCCCAGCCCCGCATCGCCTCCTTCTGCTCCCGGCCGGGCCCGGCGGGCGCGGGCCGCGCCAGCAGCCGCTCCACCGTGCGGGACTCCCGCACCCCGGCGAAGTACAGGTCGCTGGAGAGGTTCGTACGGGCCGACGACAGCGACCCGTCGGTCGTGCCGGTCGCGCCGAAGTACCGCGACCGCTCACCCCGCACGGTCGTGAACCCGTCGGCGAGGACGCACACCTGGTCGGCGGCCTGCGCCCAGCCGGTGCCGAAGCCCAGACTCGCGTAGTCCCTCGCCAGGATGTGGGGGATGCCGTACTCGGTGTAGCGGATCGTCGCCGACAGGCCGCCCGCCGTCGGCCGGTGGCCCTCCCCGGCCGACGGCGGGGCCTGGGGCGGGGCGGCCCCGGCCGGCAGGGTCCCGGCCGCGGCCGTGGCGAACACGGCCGCGGCGACGGGCAACAGACGTCTCAGACTGGTACGGAGGAACAACGCGCCTCCCAACTGGGCGGTGACACAGATCAGTTGACCCATGCACTCATCCGGAGGCGGGCACTGTCATCCTCCCCGGGACTGATCCGGGATCACCCCTGGGAACCCCCTTCGGCCCCGGCCTTCTCAGGGTTCTCCCGGAGATCCACGATCCGCTTGATCTTCCCCACCGACCGCTCCAGCGTCCCCGGGTCCACCACCTCCACCGCGACCGCCACCCCGATGCCGTCCTTGACGGCGGCCCGCACCTCCCGCGCCGCGTCCGCCCTCCGCTCCGGCGCCGTGTCCGCGCGCGCCTCGACCCGCACGGTCAGCGCGTCCATGCGCCCCACACGGGTCAGCCGCAGCTGGAAGTGCGGCGCCAGGCCCGGGGTCCGCAGCAGGACCTCCTCGATCTGCGTCGGGAAGAGGTTCACCCCGCGCACGATCACCATGTCGTCGCTGCGGCCCGTCACCTTCTCCATCCGCCGGAACACCCGCGCCGTGCCGGGCAGCAGCCGCGTCAGGTCCCGCGTCCGGTACCGCACCACCGGCATGGCCTCCTTGGTGAGCGAGGTGAACACCAGCTCGCCCCGCTCCCCGTCCGGCAGCACCTCGCCCGTCACCGGGTCCACCACCTCCGGGTAGAAGTGGTCCTCCCAGATGTGCAGCCCGTCCTTGGTCTCCACGCACTCCTGCGCCACACCGGGGCCGATCACCTCCGACAGGCCGTAGATGTCCACCGCGTCGATCGCGAACCGCTCCTCGATCTCCCGCCGCATCTCCTCCGTCCACGGCTCGGCGCCGAAGATCCCCACCTTCAGCGAGGTCGAGCGCGGATCGACACCCTGCCGCTCGAACTCGTCGAGCAGCGTCAGCATGTACGACGGCGTGACCATGATCACCTCCGGGCGGAAGTCCTGGATCAGCCGCACCTGGCGCGCCGTCATCCCACCGGAGGCGGGCACCACCGTGCAGCCCAGCCGCTCCGCCCCGCCGTGCGCCCCGAGCCCGCCGGTGAACAGCCCGTACCCGTACGCCACGTGCACGACCTGGCCCGGGCGGCCACCGGCCGCGCGGATCGACCGCGCCACCACGTCCGCCCACATGTCCAGGTCCCGTTCCGTGTAGCCGACCACGGTGGGCAGGCCCGTCGTCCCGCTCGACGCGTGGATGCGCCGCACCCGCGACCGGTCCACCGCGAACATCCCGAACGGGTACTCGTCCCGCAGGTCCGCCTTGGTGGTGAACGGGAACCGCGCCAGGTCCGCCAGTGAACGGCAGTCCTCCGGCCGCACCCCCGCCGCGTCGAACGACCGCCGGTGGAAGGGCACGTTCTCGTACGCGTGCCGGAGCGTCGCCCGCAGCCGCTCCAGTTGGAGCGCCGCCAGCTCCTCCCGGTCAAGCCGCTCCCCGGCGTCCCGCAGATCCTCGGCCATGTGCCGTCCTCCACCCGTCGCGCGTCGATCGTCCGACCGGCTACCGACCATTCGGTCGAGCCGCATCCGATCAGTTACCCCGCGACCCCCCTCCCCGGCAAGAGGGCTGCGGTCAGTGACCCCGCGGCGCATACATGATCACGGCCATCCCGGCGAGGCAGATCAGCGCGCCGACGACGTCGAACCGGTCCGGGCGGTAGCCGTCGGCGACCATGCCCCAGGCGATCGAACCGGCGACGAACACCCCGCCGTACGCGGCGAGCACCCGCCCGAAGTCGGCACTGTCCTGGAGGGTCGCGACGACACCGTAGAGACCGAGGGCGGCCACACCGGCACCGATCCAGATCCAGCCCCGGTGCTCACGGATGCCCTGCCACACGAGCCAGGCGCCGCCGATTTCGAACAGGGCGGCGACGAGGAACAGGACGACGGAACGCGCGACGGTCATACCGGCCGACCCTACGCGCGCCGTCGAAGGCGGCACCCCCGGCCCACCCCCACGGGCGCGACCAGCCCCACGCGCGACCGCCCGCACGCGCGGCCACCGGCACAGCGCGGCGCCCGCTTCCCCGCGCCCGGCCCACCCCACTCGACTCCGCACAGCGCGGCACCCGGCCCACTCCGCTCGACTCCCTGACGCCCGCCGCCCGGCGTCCCCGGTGCGCGCTTCGGCCGGCGCCCGGCTCACCCACTCGCCCCCCGGCGGCCGCCTCTCCCCGGCGTCCCCCGAACCGGTGAACCGGGGGCCCGCCGGACCCTTCAGAACCGGCCTCGGGCCCCGCCCCGCAAGGGCGCCCCGGACGCCGCGCCGTGGCCCAGGACACGTACCATGGGCGCATGTCCTTCCTCCGCCGCCGCAGCCCCGCCACACCCGCGGGCCCGGACTTCGACGTCCTGGCCATGGACCCGGGCGACTGGCCCGGGAATCTCGGCGCCGGCCTGCTCCCCGCCCCCGACGGCACGTGCCAGGGAGTGTTCCTCCGCTACGACCTCTTCGGCGGCCGCGGCCCCGCGATGATCATCGGCAACCTGCCGGAGGGCTCCCCGGCCCGCGACCTCGCCGAGGGCCAGGTGCCCTTCGAGGTGGCCCAGCTCCTCGCGGCGCTGGACATGGACGACGACGTCGAGGTGGTCGAGACCGAGGACGTCCCGGTGATGCAGGGCGACAACCTCCTCATCGTGCGCCGCCTGAAGCTCACCGAGAGCCGGATCTCCTGCGTCCAGTTCGACCGCAGCGACAACGTCCTGGTGACCATCGCCAGCTGGGACCGGCCCATCACCGACGACCTGTACGCCCTGCTCAAGCCGCTCCCCGCGGAACTGTTCCAGCAGGGCTGACCGACGAGGAGCGTCATGGCAGCGACGCACGAGGCGAAGACCCACCCGTCCCAGGACACGAACGCGACGGCCCGCGTGGACAGCTGGATCTGGGCCGTACGCCTCACCAAGACCCGCTCCCAGGCCGCCACGGCCTGCCGCGCCGGACACGTCCGCGTCAACGGCGAGCGCGCCAAGCCCGCCCAGGCGGTCAAGCCCGGCGACGAGGTGCGCGTCTTCCACGCGGGCCGGGAACGGGTCGTCGAGGTGAAGCGGGTCCTCACCAAGCGCGTGGGCGCGCCCGTCGCCGTCGAGGCGTACACGGACAAGACCCCGCCCGCGCCGCCCCGCGAACACGTCGCCCTCGCGGGCGTACGCAACCGGGGCGCCGGCCGCCCCACCAAGCGCGAACGCCGGGAACTGGACCAGCTCCGCGGCACCCGCCGCGCGTAGCCGCCCCGCAGCCCCTCACCGCCCGAACGGGCCGAAACCCCGGCGACAGCGGTGTTCGAGCTCCCCTGTGCCGGCCCCTCGTCACCGGCGGAGAGGGGGGCGTGGATGAGCGAGTACTGCAACCTGGGCGGCGAGACCCTGTGGAACCCTTCCCAGGGGGCTTCCCGCATGTTCCGGCGCCATGTGGCGCTCTTCGAGGCGGAGCTGGGCCTTCCGTCGGGCATCGGGTCCATGGGGGACAGCGACGAGTTCCGGATCGACCCAGCCGCGCTGGCGACGTTCGTGACCGCCCTGCTGGAGCGCCATCGCAGGACAACACGCGCCTCGAGGGCTTCGGCGAGGACCGCCGCCTGTGGCTGGGCCAGGAGTACGGCAAGGTCCTCCATCTGAAGCGGTACAACGACTGAGCGCCACCATCGCCGGGAACGGACGCGCCGGGAGGACGCGCGCGTCGGAAACGGGGTGGGGCGGGACCGGCCGGATTCGAACCGGCGTCCTCACGGATGATGGGCCCGTGCGCGACGACCTCTGCGCTACGGCCCCGCCGGACGGATCATATGCCGCGCCCCACACCGAAGCGCCCAGCAGGCCGCCTCCTGGCTGGAGCAGTGGAGAGGTGGGGCCGGCCGCACCGCCGGCGCTGGCGCACATGCGGGACGATAGGTGCGTCACGGGCGCACGCCGCCCTTGGGGGTGTCGTCTCCAGCGAGCAGCGGTCGTGGCCCGTCGGCCGTACGGGCAGGGGGAGAGCCGTGGACGGCCGGACGCAGGTCCAGTCAGTGCAAGCGGCGACCGTGCGAGGCGGGATCTGCGTCGTCCGGTGCGTCGGCGAGGTGGTCCGGGTCGGGGACGCGTTCCTCGCCGAGGGCTTGCCGGAGAGGTCCGGGTCGGGGCTGACCGTCCACCGGACCAAGCGGTACCGCGATGTCGATCGATGTGCCCTGCGTCGACCCGCGCCACGCGGCGCGGGTCCACCTGTCCGGAGAGGGGGCCACGCTGTTCGCGCGCGGAGTGGTCCTCGTTCGCCGGGAGGACCGCTCCACGCGCGGCGGCGCTCGCACCTCGCAGGGACGGGGCGCGGCGCTACGAGGCCAGCAGGGCCGTCAGGCGGGCTGCCGCGGTGCCGAGGCCCGTCGGGCCGCCCGGGAGTCCGCTGCCCGCAGCCGGTGCCTCGGCGAGGTTGCGGCGGAGGACCTCCTCCCGGTAGCGCTCGCAGCCCTCGTGCCAGGTGTGGATGCCGGCCATCCAGTTCTCCAGCTGCCGCACATACCCGTCCATCGCGGCGCGGGCCTCCTGGTCGAGCGCCATGTCCTCGTACAGCACGGGCAGTTCGTGGGCGACGACGTGCTGGAACTGCCGCATGCGGGAGTTCATCAGGTCGCCGGTGATGGCCACCGCCGTGGGGTGGTCCACGTCGAAGAAGTTCTGCGTGACCAGCACGCAGTTGTGGATCTCCCCCTCGAACTCGATCTCCTTCTGGTACGAGTAGAGGTCGTTCAGCAGCGTCGCGAAGTCCACCGCCGCGTTCTCCAGCGCCCGTACCGTCCCGCTGTGGAACACCTCCACCGGGACGAGGTTGCCGATGCCGATGCGGCACAGGGCGATCGTCATGTCGGAGCCGAACGTGGCCCGCCGCATCTCGATGTAGTCCACCGGCTCCGGAATCCGGTTCTGCGCCTGGTTCGCCAGCTCCCACAGCCAGCTGTCCACCATGACCTCCACGGCCCTGCGGAAGGCGGCGCGGTCCCGGTCGTTCATCGGTCCCGCCGTCCGGGGCCATAGGTCGGCGAGGCCCCGCTCCAGCGCGTTCACCGGCGTGGGCATCGAGCCGGGGGAGCCGTCCAGCGGCATGAACGCCCGCAGCCGCTCGTTCTGCGCCCTCGCCCCCGCCATGTCCCGGGGCCTGCCGTACACGACCGGGTACAGGTCGTCCGCGTACGTGCCCCACGCCAGCCAGTGCGACGCCACGTCCAGCTCGTCGGCGCCCGCGTGCGGGTGCAGCCCGGACGCGCACAGCGGCAGGTCGTACCCGGTGGCCATCCGCTCCGTCCAGACGCGCGAACCGGGCTGCCCCGGCTGCTCGTCCAGCATGCCCATCGCGGCGATCCACGCGACGCACCGCACCCGCGCCCCCTCCAGGTGCTCGTTGAGCGTCACCTGGAACGGCAGCTCGACCGGCGGCAGCACCGACGGCCCGACGTGCTGGAACGGCACGTGCGAGAAACCCCGCCACCGCGCCGTCTCCGAGCGGGGCGTCAGCCGGATCGACGCGGCCGACATCCCGAACGCGCCACTGCCCGGAACGGCGTCCACCGCGCCCTCATTCATGTACCGGCTGGAGCGCATGTGCCACTCGTGCCCGCCGGACTGCCAGTCCTGAAGGCCCTTCGCGTACGCCATGACCGCCGCCGCCCGCACCGCGTCCAGCCCGTGCTCGGCGCACAGCGGCGCCACCTCGGTCAGCGCCGTGTGCTCGAACTGCTGGAGCCGGGAGGTCAGCAGGTCGTTCACGGCGTCCGCCGCCTCCTGCGTCGAACAGCCCAGGAACCGTTCCAGGACCAGCACGCCGTTGCTGTTCTCGCCCTCGTCCTCCACCTCGCGCTGGTACGAGAACAGGTCGTTGCGCAGGTGCACCGCGTCGGAGAACGTGTCGCGCAGCACCCGCAGCGGCCGCGAATCCGCCACCGCCTCCGGCACCTCCGCGCCCACCGCGTACTCCACGAGTCCCGCCGACCAGGGCGCGCCGCCGACCTTGCGGCGCATCTCGATGTACTCGAGCGGGTTCGCCACCCGCCCCTCGTTGATGTTGGACAGCTCCCACAGGGATTCGTTCAGCAGGTTCTCCGTCGCCACCGCGAACCGCGCCCGCCACGCCTGCGACATCGCGGGAACGGTCCGCGCCCACAGGTCGGCGAGGCCCGCCTCGACCGGGTTCTGCGGCTCGGGCACCTCGGCCGACGGGTCCGTCGGCATGAACGCCGGGAGCCGGTCCAGGTACGCCTTGCCGCCCTCCCGGTCCTGCGTCCGCTTGAAGACCTCCAGGAAGTGGTCGTCGAAGAAGAACACCCACACGTACCAGTCGGTGACCAGGGACAGCGCCTCGGCGTCGCAGTCGGGATGGGTGTACGCGCACAGCAGCGCGTAGTCGTGGGAGTCCAGGTCGTGTTCCTCCCAGATCCCCGAGCCCTCCAGCATGCCCATGCGGCGCGCCCACTCCTTCGTGTGCGCCCGCGCCGCGTCCACGTGCGGATTGAGCCGCGCGGGATACGGCAGATAGAAGTCGGGGAGTACGAACGGCTGTGCCATGCGTGTCCAATGCCTTTCGCTGTACGTGGAGACCGGCGCAGGCCCCGCCCGCTGCCCGCGGGCACAGGCGGAAGCACCCGTCAGTCGTATGAACACCGAACCGGGGGCGCGGGTCACGCCCTCGCCGGGCCGGATGCGACGGCGCACAACCCGCCCCGCGCGCGACGGGGCGCGCGACCGCAGCCGCCCGCGACCGCACCCGCGCGCGACGGCGCGCCGCCGCCCGGTGCGTACACCGGGCGCACGGCGCGCCGCCCCCCGTCATACGGTCAGCGTGTGCCGACCGCCGCGCGCACGGCCCGCCGTGCCAGCGCGCAGTCGTCGTGCAGCCGCCGCAACAGCAGCCGCTGCTCCTCGCCGGGCGAGAGGGCGCCGGGCTGGACGGGGACGGAACCGGCGGGCGGAGCCTCTCGTATCGTCCGCTGCACCGCCGTCTCGTACGTGCGGATCTCCCGCGTCAGGACGAGCATCAGGTTCACCAGGAACGCGTCGCGCGCCGCCGGCCCGCCGTACTGCGCGTGCTGGCTGATCTGCCGCCGTGCCAGCGGCGCGTCCCCGAGGACCGTCCACAGCGTCGCCAGGTCGTAGCCCGGCAGGTACCAGCCCGCGTGCTCCCAGTCGACCAGCACCGGACCGGTCGGCGACAGCAGCATGTTCGACAGCAGCGCGTCACCGTGGCAGAACTGGCCCATGCCGTGGCGGCCGCCGGAGAGCGCCAGGCCGTGCAGCAGCTTCTGGAGGTCGTCGCGGTCCCGGTCGGTGAACAGGCCCAGTTCGTGGTAGCGGGCGATGCGCGCCGCGTAGTCCAGCGGCGCGTCGAACGTCCCGGCCGGCGGGCGCCACCGGTTGAGGCTCTCCACCGCGCCCAGTACGGCCTTGAAGTCGGCCCGCGGCGGCGCCTGCGCCACATGGCGGCTCAAGCCCGCCGCCCGGCCCGGCATCCGCTCCACGACCAGGGTGCCGTTGTCCGGGTCCGCCGCGATCAGCCGGGGCACCCGCACCGGGGGACGGTGCCGTACGAACGTGCGGTACGCGGCGATCTCGTGCCGGAACCGCTCGACCCACACGGGGGAGTGGTCCAGTAAACACTTGGCCACGGCGGTGGCGCGGCCCGTCGTGCCGACGAGCAGCACCGAGCGTCCGCTGCGGCGCATCACCTGCACGGGGTTGAACTCCGGGCAGATGCGCTGCACGGACGCGATCGCCTTCCGCAACTGGGCGCCCTGGGGCCCCGACAGGTCGATCCTCCCGCTGAGCGGACCGGTCACCGCCCCCGCCCAGCGCCTGCTCCGGCCCACCTGGGCCGGACCCGGGTACGGGCCGCTTCCGGCCGGTACGGTACGGGGCCGGGGCGGGGCGGACACGGAGGACGATGCTGTGTACATGGGCGAGACAGATCCCTTCGTGTGCCGACGACTGCGTACGCTGCCCCGTCCCGTCGCCGGTCCGACACCCTGGGGAATGAGGGCCGTCGACGGGACGGGGTGGCGCGTTCCTACCTGACACCCCGTGACGGGTGGCGAACCATCTCGCGCACCCTGGCGAACCCTGGCGAATAGTCGCCACCCCCATGACGGAGGGCTACTGTCAACTCAGCCGAGAACCTGGGGGCTTGACGTGACAGGACAACCCAACACCCGCCTCTCCGATCTGTTCGGCCTCGCCGGCTGGTCGAAGGGCGAGCTCGCGCGGCTGGTCAACCGGCAGGCGGCGGCCATGGGCCACCCCCAGCTGGCCACGGACACCTCGCGGGTGCGGCGCTGGATCGACATGGGAGAGATCCCGCGCGATCCCGTACCGAGGGTGCTGGCGGCTCTGTTCACCGAGCGACTCGGCCGTGTCGTGACCATCGAGGACCTCGGGTTCGTACGACACGGGCGCGCCGGGAGACGGCGGGACGTCAGGCACACCGACAACCCTGACGCGCTGCCCTGGGCGCCCGAACGCACGGCCACGGTCCTCACCGAATTCACGGGAATGGACCTCATGCTCAACCGACGCGGCTTGATGAGCGCCGGAGCCCTGCTCACCACTGGCTCCACCATCACCAGCGCCATGCACGACTGGTTCCGTACGGGCTCCGGGAACACCGGCGCCCCCGGTACCTCCGACGCCCGGCCCGCGGACCCCGCGGGGCTGGACCGCTACGAGGCCGCCCCCATCGGCTTGCAGGAGGTGGAGGAGCTGGAGGCCTCCGTCGAGGTGTTCCGCGCCTGGGACGCGGCCAAGGGCGGCGGCCTCCAGCGCAAGGCCGTCGTCGGCCAGCTCAACGAGGTGGGCGGGATGCTCGCCTACCGCCACCCGGAGACGATCCAGAGGCGCCTGTGGGGCGTCGCTGCCAACCTCGCCGTCCTCGCGGGCTGGATGTCCCACGACGTGGGCCTGGAGCCCACGGCGCAGAAGTACTTCATCATCGCCGCGCACGCGGCCCGCGAGGGCGGCGACCTGCCCCGCGCCGGGGAGGCCCTGTCCCGCTGCGCCCGCCAGATGGTCCACCTCGGCCGTCCCGACGAGGCGCTGGACCTGCTCCAGCTCGCCAAGCTCGGCTCCGGCGAGGAGGTCCTGCCGCGCACCCGGGCGATGCTCCACACGATCGAGGCGTGGGCGCACGCCTCCATGGGCCGCGGCCAGGCGATGCGCCGCACCCTGGGCGAGGCGGAGGACCTGTTCGTCTCCGACAAGGGCGACGGGCCGCTGCCGGTGTGGATGCAGACCTTCAAGTCCGAGGACCTGTACGGCATGCAGGCGCTCGCCTACCGGACGCTCGCCGAACACGAGCCGTCCGCGGCCAAGCAGGCGCAGTACTTCGCGCAGAAGGCCCTGGAGCTGCGGATCGACGGCCGTGAACGTTCCAAGATCTTCGACCATCTCTCCATGGCGTCGGCGTGCTTCATCGCCGACGACCCGGAGCAGGCGGACCGCTACGCGCGCCTCGCCCTGGCCGCGATGGGCAGCAACTCCTCACGGCGCACCTGGGACCGGCTGCGCGAGATGTACCGGCTCACCGGCCGGTACGCCAGCTACTCGCGGATCAAAGACCTGCGGGAGCGGATCGAGTACGCGATGCCCAAGGACCAGTCGAAGAAGCCGGGCCTCAGCGGTGCCTGACCGGGGCGGGCTCGGCCAAGGCCCGCCTCACGCACCACAGCACCCCCGCCCGCGCGCACGGCGGCACCCCCCGCACACACGGCACCCGCACACCCGCCGTCCCACGCACCCCCGTTGTCTCCTGCCACGGCCCGGGAACGCGCGGCACCCGGACGTACGTCTCCCGTACTCCCGGCAGGCGCGGTCTACGCCTGGGCGCCGACCCTGGCTGCCACGGCGCAGGCGTCGTCCACGCGCTCCGTGCCGCCCGGCCCCTCGACCGCCATCCGCACACAGTCCCGCGCGTCCCTGGCGCGGGCGAACCGCGGCGCGAGCGCCAGCAGCCGGTCCGTGCCCGTCGCGTCCGCGCCGAGCCCGGCCTCGCTCCTGGTCAGCCCCTCCGTGTGGAGCAGCAGCAGATCACCGGGGCGCAGCCGGACCTCCGCCTGCTCGTAGGCGGCGCCTGACGCCGTCGCGCCCAGCAGAGCGCCCTCCGGCCGGTCCAGGGCGCGGCCCGTCCCGTCGCGGAACAGCAGGGGGGCGGGGTGTCCGGCCTGCGCCCAGGTGAGCGTCCTGGTCGCCGGGTCGTAGTGGCAGCACAGGGCGCTGCCGAGTGCGGGCTGCGCGGCGGCTTCCATCAACTGGTTGAGGTGGCCGAGCAGTGCGCCCGGCCGGATGCCCGCGAGGGCGAGGCCGCGCAGGGCGCCGAGCAGCATCGCCGTCTGCGAGGTGGCCGACACGCCGTGCCCGGTCAGGTCGCCGACCGCCAGCAGCGCGTTTCCGTCGGGCAGTTCCAGCACGTCGTACCAGTCGCCGCCGATCCGGCCGCCGTCGCCGGACGGCAGGTGGTGCCCGGCGGCGTCCAGCGGGGCGGGCCCGTCCCCCGCGAGCCTCAGCGGCCCCCGCCAGGACGGCAGGACCGCCTCCCAAAGATCCGCCGTGAACCGGCGCCCGGCCAGCTCCCGCTCATGGCGCCGACGAAGCGACTCGCGGGTCTCGCGGACCGCGCGCTCGCTGCGGCGCAGTTCGCTGACGTCCCGGAACACCGCCCACATGGACGCCGTGCGGCCCTCGCCGTCGAGGACCGGCTCGCCCGCCATGTGCAGGGTGCGCACGCGGCCGTCGGCCCGGACGACCCGGAACTCACCGTCGATCGGCTTGCCGTCGACCAGACAGTCCGTCACCAGTTGGGTGAGGAGCGGCTGGTCCTCCACGAACACGAGGGCCGGCAGCTCGTCCAGGGACATCGGTCCCTTGCCGGGGGAGCGGCCGAAGATCCGGTACAGCTCGTCGGACCAGCTGACCTCGTCCGTCAGCAGGTTCCACTCGGCGCTGCCGACGCGGGTCAGCAGGGAGCCGGTGGCCTCCTCGCCGAGCGGGCGGCCGTCCCGCGCGCCGGGACCCGGCGCCTCGTCCGCCCCCCGAGCGGTCCGCTCGGGAACGCCCTCCCTCAACTGCCCCAGGTGGGCGCCGAGGTCGTCGAGCTGGTGCACGGCCAGGTCGCACAGGGCGCGCTGCCAGCGGGCGTGCGGGTCGGTCTCGTCGGCCGCGGCGTCCCGGCGTACGGCGTCCACGTCTCCGCGCAGCCGACGGGTCTGCGAGATGAGGGCGTCCACCTGGCCGCGCTGCGGCGGCTGCTGACTGGGACGTTCCGCGAACAGGGGGGACGGCATGGGGAACTCCGATACAGGCACGCGGC
This sequence comes from Streptomyces thermolilacinus SPC6, assembly GCF_000478605.2. Taxonomy (GTDB): domain Bacteria; phylum Actinomycetota; class Actinomycetes; order Streptomycetales; family Streptomycetaceae; genus Streptomyces; species Streptomyces thermolilacinus. Next base: position 6,272,916 of record NZ_ASHX02000001.1, read on the forward strand.
CATGGCTTGAAAAGCAAGGACCACCCAAGACTGTGACACAGGCGCGAAGCGGTCGTAAGTCATTTGGCAACACTCGGACCGGTCATGTCTACGGCATATGCCAAAGGCCTGCGGTGTTCCGGCCAGCATGGCCGAAACCGTTGGAGAGTCCTTACGGAAACGATCTTAGTGCGGCCCCCGTGAACCCCCGCCCGGCGGGTCGCCCCGCAGGTGGGGGCGTTGCCGCCGCTCCGAATGGATCTTTGCGCCACGGCGCCGCGCAGAGGTGAACCGGCGCGAAGGGGGTACTCGGCGCGCCCCGGGGCGCGCATCCGCGCGCCGTCCCGGTACACGGTCCCGACCGAGGAGGAGCACCCGTGACCACACAGCCCGGCAGGAGAGTCGTCGTCACCGGAGCCACCGGCAACGTCGGCACCAGCGTCGTCGCCGCCCTGGCCGACGATCCGCGTGTCGGTTCCGTCCTCGGCGTGGCGCGCCGCCGCCCCCGCTGGTCTCCGCCCCGCACGGAGTGGGCGGAGGCGGACATCGAGAAGGACGCCGACCGGGAGCTGACCGCCCTCTTCGACGGCGCCGACGCCGTGGTCCACCTGGCCTGGGCGTTCCAGCCGACCCACGACCCGCTCGCCACCTGGCGGACCAATGTGCTGGGCGGCATGCGGGTCTTCCGCGCCGTCGCAGCGGCCGGGGTCCCCGCCCTCGTGTACGCCTCGTCCGTCGGCGCGTATTCGCCGGGCCCGAAGGACCGGCCGGTGGACGAGTCCTGGCCCACCCACGGCTGGCCCGAGGCCGCGTACTGCCGCGAGAAGGCGTACCTGGAACGCGTACTGGACGGCTTCGAGCCCAGGAACCCGGGCGTCCGGGTCGTACGGATGCGGACGTCGTTCCTCTTCAAGGAGGCCTCCGCGAGCGAGCAGCTGCGCATCTTCGCCGGGAGCCTGGTCCCCGGGCGGCTCGCCGACCCGAGGTTCGTCCCCGCCGTCCCCGACATCGAGGGGCTCGTCTTCCAGGCGCTGCACACCGACGACGCCGCCGACGGCTACCGCCGCGCCGTCCTGGACGACTCCGCGAGCGGCGCGTACAACCTGGCGGCCGACCCGCCGCTGAGCGCCGCCGACCTGGCCGGGCTGCTCGACGCGAAGGTCGTGCGCCTGCCGCGCCTGGCGGCCCGCACCGCGCTCGCGGCCGCCTGGTCGCTGCGCCTGGTGCCGTCGTCGCCCCACCTGTTCGACGCGTTCCTGAGGCTGCCGCTGATGGACTGCTCCCGCGCCCGTGAGGAGCTGGGCTGGCAGCCCCGGCACACCGGGACCGAGGCCGTCGAGGCGCTGCTGCGCGGGCTGCGGGAGGGCGCCGGCCTGGACACGGCCCCGCTGCACCCCCGCAAGGCGGGCTGACCGGGACGGCCCGAGCGCGGCCGGGGGCCGCCCGTGCGGTGAGGCACGGACGGCCCCCGGCGCGGTGCAGGGCCCCCGGCGCGGTGCTGGGGCGGGACGGTGCGTCGGGCGGTTCGGGCGGGGTCAGTCGGGCGGCTCCATGGTCGCCGCGTCCGTGTCGGCCAGGTCGGTGCCGGTCCCGGACCCGGTGCGCTCGGCGGTGTCCGCGTCCGTCAGGGTGAACAGGCCGCCGTCCGGGTCACGCAGCGTCGCCTGCACCCCCGGCTCGTGGGTGATGACCGTCCCGCCGTGCTGGAGCGCGGCCGTCACCCGCTTCTCCACGTCCGACACGGGGAAGTGCACCTGCCAGCGCGGCCGGATCGCCGGGTCGGGGGCCTCCTCCAGCGCGCCCGACGACAGCCGTGCCACCGCCCGGCCGCCGCTGCGCAGCACGACCTCGTCGCCCTCGTACTCCACGTCGCAGCAGCCCGGCTGCCCGCACGCCCAGTCGAGGACCTCCCCGTAGAAGATCGCCGCCTCGAACGCGTCCCGCGTGTGCAGCCGCGCCCACGCCGGGGCCGCCGACCGCCAGCCCTCCCAGCCCCTGGGCAGCTCGCCCTCCCAGATGCCGAACACCGCGCCGTCCCGGTCCGCTGCCAGCGCCCCGCGCCCCATGACGAACGCGACCGGACCCACCGCGACCGTGCCGCTGCGCTCCCGGATGCGCCCCGCCGTCACGTCGGCGTCCCGCACCGCGAAGTACGGCGTCCAGGCCACCGCCACATGGAACGCCGAGGCCAGCGCGCCCACCCCGGCGACCGCCTTGCCGCCGGACAGCGCCACGCTGAAGTCCTCACCCAGTCGGGCGGGCCGGAACTCCCACCCCATCACGGCGCCGTAGAAGTCGTGCGCGGCCCGCAGGTCGCGGGTCATCAGACTGACCCAGCACGGCGCGCCGTACACCGCGTCGCTCGATGCCGCTGCTGCTGCCGTACCCGATGCCGTGGCAGCCGTCGGTTCCTTGGTCATGTGCCAACCATCCCGGTGTCGCCTCGCCGTCCTCCGACCGCTGTCCATCCTGTCACCATTCACACCTTGAGTGCCCTTTTCGTTGGTTTTCATGGCGGGGTGGGTCTCCCGCGATCTCCCACGGCCCGCCGTGGGAGGGCGAGACGTCGCGCCCCGCTCCCGGCGGATCGGCGGAACGGCGGATCGGTGGATCGGCGGAACGGCGGAACGGCGGAACGGCGGCGCCGGAAAACCCCTCTACGGTGTCGATCAGTGGTTTCCCCCGAAAGGCAGTGGTGAGAATGGCCGTCGGCGCGCCCCGCGTCACCGACCCCGACGACGAGGAGACGCGGCACGGCGACGGCCCGCGCCCCGCCCGGTCAGCCGTCACGGCGGGTGTCCTCGCCCTCGCGGCCCTTCCCCTCGCCCTGCTCGCGGCGGCCTCCGCCCTCGGCTGGTACGTCAGGCCGTCGGCGGACGAGTGGTGCTTCCTCCCGCAGGTCCGCGACCACGGCATCGCCGGGATCGTCGAGCAGTTCTACGCGACCGACAACGGCCGCCTCGCCAACGGCCTCCTCGTCGGGCTGTACGCGAAGTTCCCGGTCGCGGGCCACCAGGCGTACGCCGCCGTCAGCGCCGTGATCATGCTGGGCCTCCTGTGGGCCCTCACCGCGCTGCTGCTGCGCCGCACCGGCCTGCGGGCCCCGCGCGGCACGGCGCTCCTGGCCGCCGCCATGACCGGCGCGGTCTTCCTGCTCGCCACCCCCAACACGTACAAGACCTTCTACTGGCCCGCCGCCTCGGTCTCCCACACGCTGGCGCCGGTCCTGGCGGCGGGGGTGGTGGCGGGCGTGTTCATGGGCACGCTGTCGGAGGAGGCGTCGGTCGTCGCCCTCGTCGTGCTCGGCGCCGCCGCGGTCCTCGCGCCGTGGACCTTCGCACCGAGAGTCCGCCGCACCGTGCGGATCTGGGCCCTCACGGGCACGGCGGGCGTCGCCGCGGGCACGCTGCTGCTGGTCACGTCGCCCGGCTCGCGCAACCGCCGCGAGCGCTACGACGCCGAGACCGTGTCCATGCTCGCCCCGGACTCCCTCCTCACGTCCCTCAAGCTGTTCGTCCGCATCCTGGAGACCGTCCTCACGACCTGGACCTACGCGGGTGCCGTCGCCGCCGGTGTCCTGCTGGGCCTGCTGGTGCGCCGCCGCCCCGCCGCCGGGCCCGCCGTCCTGCTGCCGTACCGGCCGCTGCGGCTGCTGGCCTTCGGCGCCCTGGCGTTCCTGGTCTCCGGCTACCTCTGCACGGTGATCACGTACCCGGTGTTCGGCACCCGGGTCCTCACCACGGAACGCACCTGGAACGACTACCTGCTGCTGTACGTCCTGCTGCTGCTCGCCGCCGGGGCCTTCGCCGGGCGCGCGGTGCGCCGCGCCGCCCGCCCGGCGAGGGTCCGGTACGGGGTCGCGGCCGCCTGCGCCGCCGTGTGCGCCGCGACCGTGGCCGGTCTCGCCGTGCCGCTGTACGACCTGGGCGGCGACATGCGGGCCCGCGCCGAGCGGTGGGACCGGCAGGACCGGTCCCTGCGGGAGCGGGCCGAGAGCGGCGCCAGGACCGCCCCGTACACGCCGAACAGCGTCAGCCGCATGCTGGAACCGTTCGGCGGGGGCGGCAAGCGGCAGTGGCCCGCCCGCTGCGTCGCCGACTACTACCACCTGGACCAGGTCACCCACGGGCACCGGATTCCCTAGGGGCCCGGGCCCCTGAGGCATGCCAGGCTCCAGGGGCCCGGCCAGCGGGTCAGGGGCGGCCCGCCCGGGCGGGGGAGCGGCCCGCGGCGGGACGGCCCGGCGCGTCCCGCTCGGTCTCCCGCACCACGTAGTGGGGGCGCCGCTTCGACTCGTGGTAGATCCGCCCCACGTACTCGCCGATCACCCCGAGCGTCGCCAGCTGCACCCCGCTCAGCCCGACGATCGCCGTGATCAGCGTCGCGTAGCCGGGCGTGTCCACCCCGTTGAGCAGCGCGTTCGCCACGATCCACAGCGCGTAGGCGAGCGCCGACAGGAACAGCCACAGACCCGTGTGGACGGCGAGGCGCAGGGGGCGGCTGTTGAACGACAGCAGCCCGTCGATGCCGTAGTTGAGCAGCCGCCTGCCGCCCCACTTCGACGCGCCCGCCGCCCGCGCCACGTTCTCGTAGCGGAAGCTCACCGTGTCGAAACCGATCCAGGAGAACAGGCCCTTGGAGAACCGGTTGCTCTCCGGCAGCGACAGCACCGCCTCCACGGCGCGCCGCGAGAGCAGCCGGAAGTCCCCGGCGCCGTCGGCGATCTCCACCTCCATGAACCGGCGCACCAGCCGGTAGTAGGCCCGGCTGAACGCCTTGCGGACCGCGCCCTCGCCGGACCGGTCCCGCTGCGCCACCACCTGGTCGTAGCCGTGCTGGCGCAGCTCCAGCATGCGCGGCAGGAGCTCCGGCGGGTGCTGGAGGTCGGCGTCCATCAGGACCACCGACGCGCCCCGCGACATGCGCATCCCGGCGAGCATCGCGGGCTCCTTGCCGAAGTTCCGGCTGAACGAGGTGTACCGGACGCGCGCGTCGGCCCGGGCCAGTTCCCGCAGCCGCTCCACGGTCCCGTCGCGGCTGCCGTCGTCCACGTAGCAGATCTCGAAGTCGGCACCCGTGGGCTCCAGCGCCGCCACCACCGCCGCGTGGAAGTCGCCGATCACCTCGCTCTCGTCGAGACACGGGACGACGACCGAGACATCCACCATTGCTGACCCACTCCATGCACCCGTTGCGGGACGCCCCTCCGGTACCCGCCGCACACGGAAGATGCCGACCCGGCCGCCGAGGTTGCCTCCACCTCGCTACCAGCCCCGCACGCCCCGCGGCCGCCCGCCACCGCGGCGGTCCGTACGGGTGGCGCCGTACGGAACCGCGACCGGGACCGGCGGCGGCCGTACGGCGGGTACGAAACGGCCCCGGCCCCCCGACAGGGGGACCGGGGCCGGGTATCGGCGCTCACGGTGTCCGCACGGGACGGCGACGGGTGGATCATCCGTCGGCCGCCCGCGCGGCCCTCCTCACCGCAGCGCCCGCAGAAGGGCCTCCTCGCGCTCCGTCGAACGGAGCGGCGCGTCGGCGTCCTCGGTGCCGGTGTTGCCGTACGACTGCACGGAGAAGTTGCCGTTCTTCGTGCTCACGTTGTCGTCGCCCACGGCGGCCGCCACGGGCGCGCACACGCCCACCGCCGCCGCCGCGACACCGGCTGCCGCCAGAACCTTCTTGATCATGGTTCTTCCTTACGTGATCGGGAACCCGGTCCCCGGGTCTCCCCTGATCAACCGGAGACCGGGTTCCCCGTCACGGGGCGGGACGGACGGCGCGTCCCGCATTCATCCGTTCGGCCCCTACGGGAGGTTCACGAACGGCGCCAGGAACGCCCGGGCACCGGGCGCGTCCAGGCGGTAGGCCACATTGGTCGCGTAGCACGGGCCGTCGCCGGTGATGGTCGTCGCCACCAGCGTCCGCTTCCCGTCCAGCTCGGCGAAGTTCGGGCCGCCCGAGTCGCCGTAGCAGGCCCCGCCGTTCCCCTGCGGCGCGGTCATCTGGAGCCGCACCCACGCGCCGTTGAGCGCGTTGTACGTCACGGGCGCCTTCAGCCGCACGCCGCCGCCCGGGTGGGTGTGGCCGCCCGGACCGCGCTGCGACTCCTGCGTGCCGTAACCGGCGACGGTGAACGGCACGTCCTGGAGCCCCTGCGGGCCGAGTTCGGCGAGCCGGCCCGCCTTGGGCAGCGTCGCCGGGGTGAACGACCAGCGGGCCGCGACCTGCGCGGCCGGCAGCTCGACGACCGAGATGTCCCGCGTGTCCACGGCGGGCCCGGGGTACTCCGGGTGGTTGTGCGCGGTGCCCTCGACGGCGACCTCGCGGGCGACGGCCGCCGGGTCGCCGGGGTGGCGCTCGGCCGCCGCGTCCAGGGCCCCCTGCACGTCCTGGTCGAGGGAGACGAAGAAGCGGACGTTCTCGGGCCAGCCCGTGGTGCAGTGCGCGGCCGTCAGGAACGTGTCGGCGTCGATCATGGTGCCGGAGCACACCCAGTCGACCCGGTCGGGGGTCGCGGGGTCGTCGTCGTTGTCCCAGGTGGCGACGAGCGCGCCGACCTCGGTGCGCTCGGGCGCCGGGGCCGCGTTGTACGAGTTGATCGCCGACGAGGGCATCGCCGCGCCGACGACGACGGCGCAGGCGACCGCGAGCGCGGCGCTCAGGCGGGCGGGGGTGACAGTCAAGAGAAACCCTTCCGGACGGGGAGTGAACAGGTGCTTCTCCTGCGGGGTGACCGAAAGTGAACCGCGTGTAGCCGGTCCGGGGAAAGAGGGAAACCCCTGGCCCACCCCTACACCCCCCTCGCGCCCCCGCTCCCACCGGTGCCGGGGGGGGGGGGCCCGCCCGGCCGCCGCCCGCCCTTCCCGTGCGCCCCCCGCGGCCCTTCCGTGCCCCCCGGCACACCCTCGGCATCGGCTGAATCTGATCCCTCGCGCCGCCCCTCGGCCGGTGGCTTCCGGCGGAGGGGCCGGTGGGGGAGAGGGTGCGCGTACGGGGTGAGGCGGCGGGCGAGGGCGGGGCGGTCAGCCGCCCAGGGGGAGGCCGCCCGTCGGGAGGCCCCCGGCAGGGAGGCCGCCGAGCAGGCCACCGCCGACCGGGAGACCCGCCGGGTGGCCCTTGCCATGCCCCTTGTCCTGCTGCTGCGAGCCGAGCAGTCCGGTCGTGTTGAGGTTCGACACGACCGGCGCGCCGACGGACGCGGGCGGCGCCTCGGCGGCTGCCGCGGGGACGGCCGCGGCCATCCCCGCACCGGCGATGCCGGCGCAGACCGTGAGAAGGCGGGTGCCGGTACGGAAGGTCATGTGTCACTCCTGACGTGAGGCGGCGAAAGGGCTGCGTTCCAGCCGACCTGAGCAACGACGCGGCCCCCGCGGCGACACGGCGCGAAGTCGCGCACCGCCCCTTGAACTTGGTCTAGTCCAATGCCAAGCTGCTTGCGAGCCGCCCGACTTGAGTCCCCACCCCGAGGAAGGGACCCCCCACATGTCACTGCGCAAGACCACCCGCACAGCCGTGGCGGCCGCCGCCGCGGCACCCCTGCTGATCGTCCTGACCCCCACACAGGCGACGGCACACGGCACCATGTACGGACCGGTCAGCCGCGTCGCCGCCTGCTACGCGGAGGGCCCGGAGCACCCGGACACCCAGGTGTGCAAGGACCTCATCGCGACGAGCGGCACCCAGCCGCTCTACGACTGGAACGAGGTCAACATCGCCAACGCCAACGGGCAGCACCGCCAGCTGATCCCCGACGGCAAGCTCTGCTCCGCCAACCGCGAGAAGTACAAGGCGCTCGACTGGGCCCGCACCGACTGGGCGGCCACGCCCGTCTCCGCCGGTCCGCTGCACTTCAAGTACCGCGTCACGGCCCCGCACCCCGGCACGATGACCGTCTACATCACCAAGGAGGGCTACGACCCGAAGCAGCCGCTGAAGTGGTCCGACCTGGAGCAGACCCCGGTCGCCGTGGCGAGCGTCGCCAGGACGGCACCGACGGGCTGGTACGAGTTCGACGGCAACCTGCCGCAGCGGACCGGCCGGCACATGCTGTACAAGATCTGGCAGCGCAACGACAGCCCCGAGGCGTTCTACAGCTGCTCGGACGTCACGTTCTCCGCCTCCGCGGCGAGCGCCGCCTCCGCCCCGAAGGCGCCGACGGAGCAGCAGATCCAGGCGGGCCTGGCCAAGTCCACCGTCAGCCACCACGGCCACGGCGGTGACACGGCGGCCCAGGAGCGCAACGTGCTGCCGCAGACCCTGGCCGGCGTGGCCGCGGCGGGGCTCACGGCCGCGTGCTTCCTCACCAGCCGCCGTCGCGAGTCGTCGTCGTCCTCGTCGACGTCCTGACCGGCAGTCGCCGTACCGGCCCGGCGTGGAGCCCCGCAGGCACCGCGCCGGGCCACCGCGTGGCCGGGCCGCCCGGGTGACCGCCCCACTCATGTGCCGGACCACCGCGCGACCGGGCGACCGGGAAGCCCGCGCCCCTACCCCGCACCCCCGCCGACCGGCATCCGCAGGCCGAGGAGAGGCCCGTCCAGGGGCTGTTCCGTCCACACGGTCTTGCCGTCGCGGGAGTAGCGGGTGCCCCAGCGCTCCGTGAGCTGTGCGACCAGGAACAGGCCGCGCCCGCCCTCGTCGGTGCTGCGTGCCCGGCGCAGGTGCGGGGCCGTCGTACTGCCGTCGGACACCTCGCAGATCAGCGACGAGTCCCGGATCAGCCGCAGTTGGACCGGCCCGGAGGCGTACCGGTAGGCGTTGGTGACCAGTTCGCTGACGATCAGCTCCGTCGTGAACACCAGGTCGTCGAGGCCCCACTCCGCCAGCTGGTCCGCCGTCAGCCGCCGTGCACGCTGCGCCGCCGTCGGCTCGGCAGGCAGCTCCCACGTCGCCACCCGGTCGTCGGCGAGGACCCGCGTACGGGCGAGGAGCACCGCGACGTCGTCGGTCGGGTGCTCGGGCATGACCCTGCGCGTGACCTCCGCGCACAGGGCGTCCAGGTCCCGCTCCTGGCCGCTCAGCACCTCGTAGAGCAGCCCGAGGCCCTCGTCCACGTCGTGCCGCCCCGACTCGACGAGCCCGTCCGTGTACAGCGCGACCAGACTGCCCTCCGGCAGTTCGAACTCCGTGCTCTCGAAGGGCAGTCCGCCAAGGCCCAGCGGTGGCCCCTCCGGCAGCTCGGCGAGGACCGGCCGCCCGTCCGGCCTGACCACCACCGGCGGCGGGTGCCCGGCCCGCGCCAGCGAACAGCGCCGTGAGATCGGGTCGTACACCGCGTACAGGCAGGAGGCTCCCACGATCTGCTCACCGGTCACCGGGCCCGTCGCCTGCTGCTCCCCGGCGATCCGCCCCACCAGGTCGTCCAGCTGCGACAGCACCTCGTCCGGCTCCAGGTCGAGCCCGGCCAGCGTGTGCACCGCCGTCCGCAGCCGTCCCATCGTCGCCGCCGCGGGAACCCCGTGCCCGACCACGTCACCCACCACGAGCGCCACACGCGAACCGGACAGCGGGATCACGTCGAACCAGTCCCCGCCCACCTCCGTCGCGCCGCCCGCCGGGAGGTACCGGTGCGCGACCTCCACCGCCGGGTGGTCCGGAACGTCCGCCGGCAGCAGGCTCCGCTGCAGTGACAGCGCCGCCGTCCGCTGCTGCGTGTAGCGCCGGGCGTTGTCGATGGAGACGGCGGCCCGCGAGGCGAACTCCGCCGCCAGCGTCAGGTCGTCCTCCTCGAACGGCTCCGGCCGGTACGCCCGCCACAGGCTCACCACACCCAGCACGGCCCCGCGCGCGCCGAGCGGCACCACCATCAGCGAGTGCGCGTCCGCCTCCGGCGTCCCGCCCGCCTCCTCCATCGGCCCGTCCGTCTCCGGCGTCCCGCCCGCCCCCGGCCCCGGACCCGCCCCCGCGCCCCGCCCCCGCGCGGCGGCCATGTCCGTCTCCAGCACGGGCCGCCGCTCCCGAAGACACCGCGCCTGCGGCGGGTCCGGCGGGAACACGACCTCCCCGTCGGGGCGGCGCGCGGAGGGCGGCGGCTCTTGGGTGACGCAGCTCAGCGCCGCCCGGTACAGCCGCCCCGAGGCGTCCGGCGAGGGCTCCCCGCCCAGGACGACCGGCTCCAGGAGGTCCACGGCCACGCAGTCCGCGAGACCCGGCACCGCCACCCGCGCCAGCTCCTCGGCCGTACGGGTGACGTCGAGGGTGGTGCCGATCCGCTCGGACGCGTCGTTCAGCAGGGCGAGCCGCCGCCGCGCCCGTTCCCGGTCGGTGACGTCCTCCACGATCTGGGTGACACCCAGCACCGCCCCGGCCGGGTCCTGCATCCGGAACGCCGACACGGCCACGATCCGCTCCCGGCCCGGCGGGTCGGTCCGCAGCCGGGCCTGCTGCTCGGTGAAGATCAGCGGCCGGCCGGTCTCCACGACGCCCCGCAGCGCCCGCTCGGCGGTCCGCGCGTCCGCCGCGACGAGGAACTCGTCCATGCGGGCCCCGCGCAGCGCGTCGGCCGGCGCGTCCGCGAACTGGGCGATGGCCCGGTTGACCCGCAGGATGTCCAGGTCAGGGCCGTGCACTGCGACCCCGATGGGGCACCGGCGGAAGATCCCGTCGAGCAGGGACCGGTCGGTCTCCCACTGGATCACCTCGTCGGCGGGCGCGCCCACCAGGAACCACTCGTCCTCGCGCCGGGCCCGTACGACCAGACGCGAGCGGAACCCCATCCACAGCGTCCGCCCGTCCGCGCGGCGCACCGGCAGCACCCCGAACCAGCCGCCCGCCCCGGTGCACACCATGACCGCCTCGACGGCGGCCTCCCGGTCCTCCGGGGCGATCAGCACTTCCAGCGCGCGGCGGCCGATGACGTCCTCGGGACGGTAGCCGAGCAGGTTCTCGGCCAGCGCGCTCCAGCCGACGACCGTGCCCCGCGCGTCGAGGACGGCCGTCGCCGCCCGGTGCACGGAGAAGGGGTCTTCCGGGCTCTCGGTGAACGTTCGCAGCGGCGTGTCCATCGCCATCACCCTCGTACGGGAGGACGGCCCCGGCAAGCGCTGCCGGGGCCCCGGAGCCCGGCCGATCCGGGTCCCCGGCGCGGGCCGGACCGTCGCATCGGCCCGGCCCGCGTCTCAGCCCTGCGGGCCCGGCTCGGGGGTGAGGACCACGAAGTCCGCGCCGGCCGGGTCCACGCACACCGCCAGTCGGCCCACGCCCTCCGCGTCCTCGGGCCCCATCATGACCCGGCCGCCGCCCGCCATCACCTTGTCCACCGTGGCGTCGCAGTCCGCCGTCGCGAACACCGGGTGCCAGTACGGCTTGCCGCCCGTCAGCGCCAGGTGCTCGGCGGGCAGTTGCATCATGCCGCCGTGCATCCGCTCGTCCGCCTGGCCCGACGGGGTGATCAGCGTGTACGTGCCGCCGCCGCCCGGCAGGTCCATGTCCTGCGTCCGCCAGCCGAACAGGTTCCCGTAGAACTCCTTCGCACCGGCCATGTCCGTCGTGTACAGCTCCGTCCACGACAGCGTGCCGGTCTGGTCCACCGCGTCGACGCCCTTGGTGCCGCCCGGCTGCCACACGGCGAACTGTCCGCCCTGCGGGTCGGTGTACTGCGCCATCCGGCCCTCGCCGCCCGCGTCCATCGGGGGGACCCGCACCGTGCCGCCCGACTGCCGCACGGTCTCGGTGGCGGCGTCGGCGTCCGGGACGGAGAAGTAGATCATCCACGCCGAGCGCGCCCCCTCCTCCGTGAGCCTCCCGAGCCCGGCGACGGTCTTCCCGCCCAGCTGGAAGGCCCCGTAGTCGTCGGAGTCGGGGCTCATCGGACGGAACTCCCAGCCGAAGACGGAACGGTAGAACTCGGTGGCGGCCTTGGTGTCGGGCGCGCCGAGGTCCAGCCAGCACGGGGAGCCGGGGACGAAGTCGGTGGTGATCACGGGCATTCCTTCGGTCGCGGGAGCGGGCCCGGGGCGGCTGCGGGACCGGGCGGGGCGGGGGCCCCACGGCCAGCGTGGCACCCCCGCCCCGCACCCGCGCGCCCGTGACGGTCGAACCGGTGACGCGCCGCCTCCCGGACGGGCCGTCGGCGGGCCGTCAGAAGGAGTGCGGGTGGCGGAACAGCCGCTCCGGGTCGTACGCCGCCTTCACCTTCGCCAGCCGCGTGACGTTCGCCCCGTAGTAGGCCCGCCGCCAGTCCCGCAGCGCCGGGTCCGTGTAGTTCTGGTACGCCTGGCCGCTCGCCCAGGGCCGCATCGCGTCGTACGTGCCGTCGAGCCACGCCCGGTGCCGGGCCACCGTGCCGGACGGGACCCGGTCCGGCCAGGAGACGATGTACTGCGCCAGGAACAGCGCGTTCCGGTGGACGAACGCCGTGTCGCCCGACCGCACCCGGTTGACCGCGCCGCCCATGGCGTCCAGCGCCACACTGCCCGCGCCGCCCCCGGTCAGCCGCGCCAGCCGCTCCACCCGCGCGATCAGCGCCCGCACCCCGTCGGCGGGGACGGGCCGCGTGTAGAAGTCGGAGCGGGCCGCGTACGACTCGCGCGCCACCCGCCCGCGCGGGTTCCGGCCCGGCAGCGTGCCCTTCTGGTGCGCCTCGGGAACCGTCCAGCCGGACACCCCGCCCATCACCTTCATCGCGTCCATGAACGCGCGGGTGCGCACCGACGCCGACCGGGGCGCCGCGCCGATCCGGTCGGCGAGCCGGTCGATCCGGTTCTCCAGGTCGGCCCGGTCCGTCAGGGCCAGGCCGCCGACCCGCACCACACCGGGACGGCCGCCCACCGGCGCCGACAGGTGCAGATTGGCCCAGATGCCGTCCGGCGCGGTGGGCGCCCAGCGCTGCCACTCCCGCACCACGGCCGCCGCCCGCGCCCACGGCCAGCTGAGGAAGAACGTCGTGCAGGCGGGCGCCGGGTGGGTCCGCATCCGCAGCTCGGTCACCACCCCGAACTGGGCGTTGCCCCCGCCGCGCAGCGCCCAGAACAGGTCCGGGTCGCGGCGCGCGTCCACGTCGCGTATCCGCCCGTCGGCGGTGACGATCCGCGCCCCCGTCAGGCTGTCGCTGGTCAGCCCGTACGCCCGGCTGACCACGCCGATGCCGCCCCCCAGCGCGAGACCCGCCACCCCGACCGTGGGGCAGGACCCGGCCGGCACGGTACGGCGGCGGGCCGTCAGCCGGTCGTACACGTCGACGAGTTTCGCCCCGGCGCCGATCTGCGCGGTCCCGCCGGGGGACATCGACACGGAGGCCATCGGCTGCACGTCCACCACGAGCCCCGGGCCCGACGACCATCCGGCGTACGAGTGGCCGCCGCTGCGCACCGACACGGGGACGCCGTGGCGGCGGGCGAACTCCAGGCAGGTGCGGACGTCCTCGGGGCGCGCGCAGTAGGCGACACCGGAGGGCCGCAGCCCGTCGAAGCGCGGGTTGAACAGGGTGCGCGCCGCGTCGTAGTCGCGCTCGCCGGGCCGTACCAGCCGCCCGTCGAGGCCGCGCGCCAGCGCCGCCCAGTCCCCGGCGCGCGGCGCGCCCTTCGGCGCCGAAGGCTTGGCGGCGGCGGGCTTCGGCGGGATGCCGTGCGGGGTGCCCTTCGGCGGGCTACCGGCCGCGCCCGTCACGAACGCCCCCGTCACCGCCGCCACGCCCGCCCCCAGCAGCCGCCGCCGCGACGCGGCGCCGCCGTCCGCCCGTACGCAACCGGTCGCCGCCGGTCCCGGGCGGTCCGCCGGTCCTGGGGCACCGGCCGGTGCGCCGCTCCCCGCCGCCCCCGTTGCCGCCGTCGACCCCGTGCCCGCCGTCGTCCCGTACGTCCGCGTCCGTTCCATCGTCCGTTCCCCACCGCTCCGTAGCTCCGCCTGCGGTGGGGAGGATGAGCGGAACGGGCCCGGGGTTCCGGCCGGGCGGCGGCTACTCGTCGGCCAGCGCCTCCGCCAGCTCCTCCAGGGCCTCCACCATCTGCCGCGCCCCCGCCCGTACGACCGGATCGGCCGACGCCTCCGCCGCGTCCAGCGCCGCCCGCACGTCGTCCCACCGGGGCACGCGCCGCTCCCGCACATCCGCCGCGCCCCGCTCCGCCGCCCCGCGCAGCGCCCGGGCCAGCGCCGCCGCGCCCGGCGAAGGGGCGGCCGAACGGTCCGGCAGATGGGCCTCCAGCACCATCGCGGCCCGCGCGAACCGGCCGACCGCCGCCCCCGCCGCGTCGGTCGCCGCCCGCGACAGACCCCGGTGCCGCACCGGCTCGTGCGCCGCCCGGTCCACCGCGTCCCGCCACGCCGTACGGGCGGCCCGCGCGTCCAGCAGCGCCTGCCTCACCGCGCCCGTCAGGGGCCGGTCCGGCCGGGCGTACCGCTCCAGCACCTCGTCGGCGTACCGGGCGGCGGCCGCCAGCCAGTCGGCGAGCCGGGTACGCAGCCGGGGCGTCTCCCACGCCGGGTACAGGGCGTACGACAGCATCGCGAGGACCCCGCCCAGCAGCGTCAGCACCACCCGCTCCGGGACGGTCTGCGTCCACTGCTCGCCCGCCATGCCCAGCAGGAACACGACGTACGCCGAGAGGAACACCTGCACGGGCGTCTGCCCGGTCCGCAGCAGCAGGTACGTCGCGAACGCCGCGCCGATCGCCAGCGCCGCCGACGTGTACGCGCCCGGGTCCGCCAGCCGCAGCACGCCCGTCGCCAGCGCCACCCCGACCAGCGTCCCGGCGAACCGCGCCACCGAACGGGCGTACGTCTGGCCGAAGTCGGGCCGCATCGACATGACGGCGGCGAGCGGCGCCCAGTACCCGTGCCCGAACGGCAGCACGGTGCCCAGCAGGTACCCGGCCGTGGCGACCGCCGACACCCGCACGGCGTGCCGCAGGTACGGCGAGTCGGGGCGCCGCGCCTCGGCCCTGATGTCCCGTACGGCGCCGGGCACCAGGCTCAGCAGGTGCGGCTGCGCCCGCAGGTCCTCCGGGCCCGGCCGCCTCCCGGTGGGCGTCGCCGTCTCCATCACGTCCTTCAGGAGGGCGGCGAGCCGGGCGGCGGCCCGCCGGGCGGGCGCCGTCTCCAGCACGTCGGGCGTGTCCGGGGTGCGCAGCGCGGCGAGGGCGGCGGGCGGTACGTCGAGCCGGTCGCCGCGCCGTACCGCGCGGGCCGCCTCGTCCAGTACCGCCCCGGCCGCCTCCAGCAGCTCCCGCACCCGGTCGCGGGCGGGGCCCTCCCGTGGCACGCCCACCGCGGGGTCGGCCAGCGAGGCCAGGACGGGGCGGATGCGCTCGGCCAGCCCGCGCGTGCCGTGCAGCTCGCCGGGGCGGCGGCGGGCCTGCCGGGGTGTGACGGCGGCGGCACTGCGGGCCGTCATCAGCGGGACCGGGTCGAACGGGGCGTACGGGTCCTGCCGCAGCCGCCGCGCGTAGTCGGCCACGGCGGCCAGGGCGTCGGCGAGCGCGTCCCGCTGCGGCCCCCAGCGGCGTACCGGGAAGAGCACGATGAGTACGGCCTGCACCACCCCGCCCGCCGCGATCACCGCCGCGTGCACGGCCGCGTCCGCGACCGACGTCGGGAGGGTGACGGTGACCAGCATGATCGCCACATTGGACGAGGCGATCAGTCCCACGGCCGGTCCGGCCGTCCACGCCAGGCCGGACAGGAACGTCCACACCGCGAGCAGCGCCAGGAATCCCGCGAGGTGGCCGCCGCACACATAGCCGAGGAACGTGGACACGGCGAGGGTCAGCCCGGAGACGAGCGCCAGCGTCGGGCGCGGCCGCCAGGTGCGCTGCAGCGTGGCCATCGCCGCCTGGAACGCGCCGAACGCCGAGCTGGCCGCCATCGCCGGGCCGCCCACGACGGCGCTCACCAGCACCACCAGCGCCAGCCCGGCGGCGGCGCGCAGGGCGACGAGCGGCTCCAGCCGTCGCCGTTCGACCGTGAGACCCGTGCGGGCGGTCTCCTTCAGGGCGCGCAGCCAGGTCATGGCGCCGAGAGTAGGCCGTCCCCGCGCCCCGGCCCGTTCGTCGCGCAGGGGTGTGTCGTGCGGCGGCGGGCGGTACACGCGCCGGTCGGCGGGTACCCGGACCCGCACCGCACCGACCTGGGAGGCAGCATGAAGGACCAGCCGTCACGCGACCGGGCCCGCGAGCGGGCCACCGAGGCGCCCGGCGCCGGTTCGGGCGCCGAGGACACCGCGCACCGCCGTGATGTTCCCGGCACGGCGAGCACCGCCGAGGGCTACCGGCCCGACGAGGGCACGGCGGCCGGTGAGCAGCTCGCCGGGGTCGAGAAGGACCCGGAGAGCGAGGAGGACCGCGAGACCTGATCTTTCGCCCTTCGCGTGGAGAACGCGGAGAACCGGCGCGGAAAGCGCGGAAACCCTCGCACGGGTGCAACCTTTCGCGGTCCGGGGCGGTCGAACCCCGTGACCGACGAAGGGGAACTGAGGCATGACCGCTGTCCGACGCCGACCCGCCATGCTCGCAGCGGGCACGGCCGCGCTCGCCGTGTTCGCCGGCTGTACCCATGTGGCGCTGTCGGAGCGGGCCGAGCCCGTCGGCACCCGCGGGTACCGCCTGGCACCGCCGAAGTCGGTGGGCCCGTTCAAGGCGGAGTACCTCTACGGGGACACGTACGTCGGCGTCGTGGACTGCGCGGGCGCACCCTCCGACGCGGACTGCTACATAGGGGCGACCGAGGTGGGAGGCATCGGCATCGCACCGCGCGACGCGAACCGGATCATCGCCGGGGCGACCGGCACGGGCGCCAACTACTGGGGGCGCGAGCCCAGGATGAAGGGCCGCTACTTCTTCTTCCGGGGACTCCAGGGGAACGTACCCCACCCCGAGAAGGCGCTGCGCGCCATGCTCCGGTCGATCCACCGGAAGGAACAGGAACCGTTCCGCGACACGGGCGTGAAATGGGACGGCCCGGCCCGGCCCGTTTCCTTCCCCGGGTACGAGGGCGCGGTCATGTGGTGCCGCGAGGGCGGGGAGCTGTCCAAGGCCGTGGACAGCGGCACGGTCACCAGGGACCCGGTGGCCCGCTGCGTCTGGGCCGACCACAGCACCGTCGTCGCGACCGAGTCCGACAGTTCCGTGACCGAGCTGGTCGAGCTGACGAGAGAACTCCACCGCACGGCACGCGTCAGGAAGTGAACGCCTGCGGGAACCCCGACGGCCGGTCCGTCACAGCAGGGGCCCGAGGGGCCCCAGGTCGATGTTCAGGTCCTCCGGCTCCAGCCCGAACCGGGTCCGCAGGGTCTCCATGCGGTCCTCCAGCAGCATCAGCGTCATGCCGATCCGCTCCTCCTGGTCCTCGGTCAGCTCCCCGCCCTCCACACGGCGCAGGGCCTGCCGTTCCATCAGCTGCCGCAGCAGCTCGATCACGGTGAGGACGAGCCGGGCGAGGTCCCGTTCGACGGTGTCCGGGTCCAGCTCCACCCGGCGGCGCGGCTCGCCCTCCGCCCGGGGGACGGGACCGGGGGCAGGACCGGGGGCAGGACCGGGGACAGGGCCGGGGCCTGGGTCCACGTGGCGTCGCGGCTCGCTCATACCGGCTGCTCCCACGGCACCGGCACCTCGTCGTTGACCGCGCTGATCAGGGCCTTCAGATCGACCCGTACGAGATCCACGTCCGCGATGCTCAGCGTCAGGTCGCCGGTGAGGACGACCCCGCCCGCGAGCAGCCGGTCCAGCAGGTCCACGAGGGCGACCCGGCGGTGCTCCACGCTCATACCGCGCCCTCTTCCCGCAGCTCCCCGTCCCGCCCGGACTCCTCCTCGGCGATCCCGGCGAACGAGTACGCCGCCCACGGCCCGGTCAGCTCGACGCGCACGCCGTCCACCTGCGCCATGTCGCCGGTCAGCGCCACGAACCCCTCGGCGCGCTCGCGGGGGACGAGGTAGGCGGCGTTCAGGACGTTCGCCCCGCCCGTGTCCCCGGCCAGCCGGGGGTTCTGCGGCGGGTGCAGGACCGTCGCCTCGGCGTACGCGGACAGCCGCTCGTGCAGCGTCCGGCCCGCCTCCTCGGCGCGGCGCCGCCCTTCCTCGCGCCCGTCGCGTTCCCGGAGCCTGCGGCGCAGGTAGTCGCGTCCGCCGACCGCGCCGGACGGCGCCTCCGGGGGAGTGGGCCGGCGCCCGGGGGCCGCCTGCTCCGCGTACACCTTCACGCCCCACTCGACCCGCCCGTCGATCCGCTCAAGGGCCCGTACGAACCGGTCGTGCCCCTCTTCCAGGAGGCGCCGCACACCGCTGTCGTCACGGCACACCGTGGCGAGCCGCAGCGGCAGCGGCGATGTGACGGCGGTGAGCGACGCCAGCACGGCGTCGTGGCCGCGCGCGGTGGCGGCCAGCCAGTCCAGGTCCTCCAGCCGGGCGCGCAGCGGCCCCTCGTCGAACTCCTCGGCGGGGACCGCGTCCACCACGGCGACCAGGTCGCCGTGGTGGAGCAGCCGGGGCGGTTCCCCGGTGATCCCGGCCGCGCCCTCCGGGAGGACGCCGTCGAAGGGCCGGCACACGGCGTACACGTACCGCAGGGGAGGGGTGGGGGTGGTCATGCCGTACGCTCCTCCAGTTCGGCGAGGCGGCGCCGCAGCTCCTCGTTCTCACTCGCCAGCGAGTCGCGGCGGGCGTGCGAGGAGAGCGCCGGGTCGTGGCGCCACCAGTCGATGCCCATCTCCTCGGCGCGCTCCACCGAGGCGACGACGAGCCGCAGTTTGATGGTGAGCAGCTCGATGTCGAGCAGGTTGATGCGGATGTCGCCCGCGATGACGACGCCCTTGTCGAGGACGCGTTCGAGGATGTCCGCGAGGTTCGCGCCCCCGCCGCCGGACGCGTACGGGGCGGGTGTGCGGCCGGGGGTCGTCATGGGCGGTCGCTCCCTTTCTCCAGTCGGTCGAGGAGCTCGTCCTCCAGTCGGTCGAACGTCTCCTCGTCTATCTCGCCCGCCTCCAGCCGCTCCGTGAGGCGGGCGAGTTCACGGCGGACGGCGGCCGGGTCGTAGTACTGCCGCTCCGCCTCCTCAGCCACCTGTCGCAGCACCCACGCGGTGCCGCGCAGGGGCGCGGCGGGCAGCAGGAGCAGCTCTCCCAGCAGGCCCACGGCTACTCCACGAAGCTGTACGGCGGGAGCGGCCCGTTCACCTGGAGCACCAGGTGGCCGTGCTCCTCCGCCAGCGCGTCCACCGCGGCCGTGAAGTCGTCGGCCCGGTCCCGCTCGACGAGGAACGACAGGTTCGCCAGCCGCCCGCTGCCTTCCGGACCGGGCCGGCACTCCACCGCCGCCTTCTCCAGCGCCTCCTGCACCAGGACCGCGTCCCGCGCCTCCCGGTGCTTGACGGCCGCGGCGACCCGCTCGCCCAGCGCCAGCTTCTGCTCGTACGTGCCGCCGCCGACCGCCCGCTGGTCCTGGCTCAGCGCCCGCAGATCCGGGTTGTCGATGAGCACCTGGTGCAGCACGGCCTCCTCGTCGTGGAGGGCCTTCACGTTGTACTCGGCCTTGCCCTCGAGGCTGTCGAGACGCTCCAGGTAATGGGCCTCGCGCTCCCGCAGGACCGCCCGCACCGCGTCGTCGTCGGGGGAGACCCCGCCGAACCGCAGGGGCAGCACCGTGCCGCCCTCGCCCGCCGCGGCCAGCACGTTCTGGTGGGCGAGCAGGTCGCGCCGCTTGGGCCGCAGTTCCTCGGGCGCGTCGCTGACGAGCGCCGCGAGCTTCCCCTCGGTGAGGACCCGCACGGCGCCGGGCGGGTCGCCCACCCCGTCCGTCTTCTCCGGGAGCGCCGGGTGGGAGCCACGGGTGATGCCGTAGACGTAGGTGCTCACTTCTCCTGCTCCTCCTCTTCCTTCTTCTGCTGCCGCGACGACGAGCGGCCGAGCGTCTCGGACACCGTCTGCGCCGCGCCCTGGAGGGCGCCCTTGGTCTTGCCGCGCGCCCCGGACTCGCTCACGCCGTCCACGACGTCGGTGAGCTGGGCGGGGGCCTTGCGGCCGGATTCCAGGTCGAGGCGGTTGCAGGCCTCGGCGAAGCGCAGATACGTGTCCACGCTGGCGACGACGACCCGGACGTCGACCTTGAGGATCTCGATGCCGACGAGCGACACGCGGACGAACGCGTCGATGACGAGCCCGCGGTCGAGGACGAGTTCGAGGACGTCGTACAGGCCACTGGTGCCGCCGGAGCCTCCCGAAACCGTGCGGGTGGTCTCAACGGTCATGATCTACCGCCTTTCTGACGAATGGTCAGGGGTCGGATCGGTCGTTCTCGGTTCTCGGGTTCTCGGGTTCCCGGCCGGGTCAGCGGGCCCGGTCGTCGGCGCGGCCACGCTCGTAGCGGCGCACCCGCCGGTACCCGGTGAGCGAGCCCTCCTGGTCGAGCTCCACCTCGTACGAGGCGAGAAGGCTCGTCGTGTCCGGGATACGGGCCAGCTCGACGACCTCGACGGTCAACCGCCAGCCGCCGTCCAGGCGTTGGAACGAGGACACCGACTCGGGCTCCCGCCCGGTGAGTTGGGCGAGCTGCTCGCACGCGAGCCGCAGGGTTTCGGTTGGGTTGGCCATGACCGCCTCCGGGTTGCCTTGCTCGTGGTGCGCAAACATGGGGACCACGCAGCGGCGGCGGCATCCCTGTCGGGGGGAGCCGCCGCCGCTGGGTGCGTCAGGCGTGTCGGCGCGGTCGGTCGGCGCCGGTGAACAGCCGGTACAGGGCCAGGAGGATCACCGAGCCGACGATGGCGGCGATCCAGGTGGAGAGGTCGAAGAACCCGTCGATGGAATCGACCCCGAAGATGACCTTGCCCAGCCAGCCACCCAGGAGGCCACCGGCTATACCGATGAGCATCGTGATGATGATGCCGCCGGGATCGCGACCCGGCATCAGGGCCTTGGCGATCATGCCGGCGAGCAGGCCGATGAGAATCCACGCGATGATGCCCATGAGGGCCTCCTACCGTCGTTTGCTGACAATTGCCTCGTAACCACCGCCTTTACCGATCCGGCGATTCCAAACCCTTGGCCAGAGGGCCGACCTCTTACCGCACAACTGGCTGGCATGTGCCTCTTTGGGCACTTTCGTCATGCGGAGCGCCCGGGACCGTTTCAATGCGGTGGTGACGGTCAGGCGCATCCGGTACGCGGTTGTGCGTACCGGAAGGCCGTGTACCCAGCGACGAGCGAAGGAGACTTCCGTGGAGAACTGGCGACAGTCGGCCGCGTGCCGAGACGAGGACCCGGACCTGTTCTTCCCCGTGGGCAGCAGCGGACCGGCCGTGATGCAGGCGGAGGAGGCCAAACGGATCTGCGCGGGCTGCCCGGTGCGCGAACAGTGCCTCCAGTGGGCACTGGAGGCCGGGCAGGACTTCGGCGTGTGGGGCGGCACCAGCGAGGACGAGCGACGCGCGCTGCGCCGCCGCGCGGCCCGCGCCGCCCGCCGTCCGGCAGGCTGACCGGCACCGGCGCCCGGCATTCGTCGCCCTGCGGCGGCGCGTCCGGGGCGCGGCACCGGCTGCGGTCCGGCGCAGCGAGGGGCGTGATACCCGCGCCCCGGCGGCGCGCGGCCCCGCGCGGCAGCTCGGCAGCGCGGGCGGGCCGTACCGGTCAGGCCGCGGCGAGGGGCAGCGCGGCCGCGACCGCGTCACGCTCCTTGCGGCACATCAGCGGGAAGATGATCCGCAGCCCCTGGTCGCTGCCCGGTGAGGACACGACGAACGACGAGTTCAGGACACGCTCCTTGATCTCGGACCGTACGAGACCGGCGCGGGGAGTCGTCAGCACCAGCCCCTTGGGCTTGGCGAACATCGGGTCCGCCTCGAAGATGAACAGGCGATGGCCGGTCATCCCCAGGTACATGGGGACGCGGGCCGGGACCACCGCCATGGCCCCGCCGCTCATCAGCGCCGACGCCGCCGCGAACACCGCCGTGCGGCGTACGGAGACGGGGTTCAGGTTCACGATGGCCGTGACCTCGACCCGCTCGCCGGCCTCGAGCAGGGGGTCGATCGCGGCCAGCAGCAGCCGACGGCGCTTTGCGTTCACGGGGTGGTACTCCTCGACAGATGGGGCCAGGGGTGGCCGGAATGCGTCGGCACACCCTGCCACAACCGTCGCGAGGTCAGTGCGGCCGACTGATGCAGAACGGCTGGCCCGACGGGTCGAGCAGCACCGTCCACCGGTCCCCGCCGGGCTGGAAGTCCGGCTTCGTCGCGCCCAGCCCGAGCAGCCGCTCCACCGTGGCCGGGATGTCGTCGAAGACCAGGTCGAGGTGGAACGGCAGCTCCTCCCGGGGCCAGTCGGGCCTCCGGAACGACCTGGCGGTCACGAAGAAGCACGTCATCGCCCCCGCCCGTACGGGGACCGCCACCGGCTCCCCGCTCTCGTCGGCGTACCCCTCACCGACCTCGCAGCCCAGCGCCGCCGCGTAGAACGCGGCCAGCTCCTTGGCGTCCGGCGCCCAGATGGCGGGCCCGCCGATCCTTCCGAGAAGCCCCACGACATACCTCCTGATCACGAACCGACCGAACCGCGCGGCACACATCCGGCCCCGCCCCGCCGGGAAACGTAGCCACCCTTGCGGTCAACGGCTGTCCTGGACCGACGGTCCAGGGCTGATCGGTCCGGGGCTGACGGGTCCTGGACCGACGGGTCCGGGGCTGATCGGTCCGGGGCCGACGGGTCGGGGGGCTGACGGCGTGCCGGGGCGTATCGGTCAGGAGTGTCAGGGGCGCCGGGCGACGAACACGAACTCGCGGCCCGGCCGGTCCGGCGCGTCACGGATCTCCTCCACCACGAACCCCTCCGTCACCAGGTCCGCCTCCACCTCCGCCCGCTCCCGGAACCGCAGCGTCGAATCCGACGTCAGTACGTCCCCGTCCACCCCCAGCACGCACGTCGCCCGGAACGTCACCAGCGGCAGGTCCACGGCGAGCACGTCCAGCCAGCTCTCCACCGGCCCCACACCCGGCACGTCCGTCACGCCGTACGTGGCCTCCCGGTTCCAGCCCTCCCAGGCGCGCCGCGCCGGGTCACGCGTCTCGAACACCAGCCGCCCGCCCGGCCGCAGCGCCGCGTACGCCCCGCGCAGAGTCCCGCGCCAGTCCGACGGATCGGCGATGGCCTGGGCGACGTTCGCCGTCATCGTCGCCAGGTCGACCCGGAGGGGCGGGAGCGCGGTCGCGTCACCGTGGACCCAGCGCACCCGCTCGCTGCCCGCCTTGCCCCGCGCCACATCGAGGGACGCCCCGGCCGGATCGACCCCCACCACGTCGATGCCCCGGTCGGCCAGCATCAGCGCGAACACGCCGGTACCGCACCCGATGTCCAGCACCCGCCGCGCCCCGAACTCCTCGGCGATGCCGACGTACACCTCCAGATCGCTCCGGTCCGGGTCGAGCGGGTCGTACAGCGCGGCGAGCCGCGGGTTCTCGAACGCCTCGTCAGCCATGACCGCGAACGTATGCCGCCCGCCCCGGAAGGCCAAGCCGATTTCCCGTGCTGCGCCACGGCCCCGAAGTCCCCTCCGGGGCGGTGACTTCGCGACCGGGACGCCGTGTGCCCGTACGGCGGGGTGCGCGCGGAGCGGCCACCCGGCCGGCACGGACCTACGACGCCGAGGCGTCCGGCACGGCAGGCCCGGCACCCCAGGCGGCCGCGCACAGCGCCCGGTCCACCTCGTCCGTGTAGGCGGCCGCCGCGAGCCACGCCCGCGCGAACACCCGCGGGTCGGCGGCCCGCAGCCTTCCGAACGGGTCAAGGGGTCGGCCCGCCGCGGTCGTGTGGAGGTGGTCGAGGAGCTCCGCCGCCGTACCGAGCCCGTGGGCGCGCAGCCGCCGAGTGTCCGCCCGCGTGTCATGGGGGAGGGCCAGCACCCGCCGCCCGGCCGACACCGCCTGGTGGACGCGCCGCCTCAGCACATGCACCGGCGCCTGGTCACCGAACGGAGCGTCAGCCACCTCCGCACCGCCACCCGTGACGTCGGCCGGGAGGTCCGCCCGCTGGAGCCGGTCGAAGCCCAGGTCGACGCGCGCCTCCGCGTCCGAGGGGTGGCTCACCGCCAGCAGGCGGGCACGCGGGTGCGGCGCCGGGTCGAGCCGCGCCACGGCCCGCAGCCGTATGCCGGGCACCGAGGCGAGAAGCCGCAGGTTGTCCCGGTACGGCAGCGCCGGGTCGTCGTGCGCGGCCGTCAACCGGACGGTCAGCCCGCCACAGTCGGCGACCAGGCACACACCGGCCGCCTCGCGGACCGCGCCCAGCACCGTCACGTCCAGGAACAGCAGCCCGTTCCCCGCGTCCCCGGCGTCCAGCGCGCGCGCCGCCTGCCCGGCGACCGGCACCGCCCACAGCCGGTCGAGCGGCTCGGCGTCCCACCCCGCGCCCGATGCCCGTACCGCGCGGACACCCGCCCCGGCACCGAGCCTGCCGTCCTCGGAGACGGTGGCACCCGACACGGCGAGGCCCGCCCGTGACAGCTCCCGGTGCGTCAGGGCCGTGTCACCCACGCGCACGGCGCGGTCGGCGGCCCCGGTGGCCCGCCCGGGGCCGCCCGGCGCCACGTCCGACACGCTGAACAGGCGGCCGCGCGTGTCGGCGGTCCAGGTGACGGCCCCCGCGTAGCCGCTCGCCGTGAGGACCGGCTCCGAGAAAAGCCCGTACAGGCGCAGCGAACCATCCGGTGTGTAGAGCCGCCGGGCCGTGCCCCGCAGCTCCGTCAGCTCGGCGCCCGCGGCGAGCGGGACGCGGTGCGCGACCCGCAGCAACTCCCGCAGTTGGTCCGCCAGTTCGGACAGCCGGTACGCGGGGTCGGCCGACCGGGCGGCGCGCAGCCGGGTCACGACCGAGACGGCGGCCGCGGCGGCACGGGGCAGACCCGCGAGCCGCGCCGTGTGCGCCGCCCGCAGAAGCTCCGCCTGCACCACCGCGCCCGCCCCGTCCGTACCGGCCTCCAGCACCGCCGACGCCGCCCGCAGCACCGCGTCGGCTGCGGCGCCCTGCTCGGGCGTGGCCCCTTCGGCACCGGCGGGAGCGTCCCCAGAAGCACCCCCGCCGACCACGGGAGCGGCGCCGGCCGCCGTGCTCCCGCCGCCCGCCACGCCCGGTGAGTCCACACCGTCCCCGGCACCCGCACTATCACCGGCATCGGCACCGTCCCCGGCATCGGCCCTGTCACTGGCACCCGCGTCAGCGTCTGTGTCTGTGTCTGCGCCTGCTTCGGCGACCGGGGCGGCCGACGCCGCGGCGGCCCGGTGCAGGCACGCGGGGGAGAGGAGGCAGCCGCAGCGGATGCCGTCCGCCGTGCTCACCACACCGCCCGCCGCGTGCAGTTCCAGCTCCGTGTCGTCGTCGACGGCGATCCGTACGACGTCGCCGTCCGCGACGACCGGACGTGCCGCCAGCTTGGCGACCCCCGCGTCGAGCCGCTTGAGCAGCCTCGGCGGGAGCGCGCCGACGAGTTCGGCCGTCACCGACGGCGCGACCGGAGGAAGCAGCTGGCTCATGAGATCTTCTCCCCTACCCAGTGGGCGAGTTCGAGCGGGCTGAGGGCGGCGACCGGCATGCCCGCGGCGACGACCTGCGCCGCGACACCGGTCGAGTAGCGCGGCCGCCCGGAGTCGTCCAGGCTCGCGCAGCCCAGAACGTGGCAGCCGGCGCCCACCAGCGCGCGGACCTCGGCGAGGAGTCCGCCCAGCGGATAGCCCTCCTCGAAGTCGCTGACGACCACGACGAGCGTGCGGGACGGCACGGTGACCAGTTCCCGCGCGTGCCGCAGACCGGCCGCGATGTGCGTACCGCCGCCCACCCGCACCTCCAGGAGGAGCGACAGCGGGTCGTGGACGTGGTCGGTGAGGTCGAGGACCTCCGTCGAGAACGCCAGGAAGTGCGTGGACAGCGTCGGCACGCCCGCCAGGACGGACGCGGTCAGCGCCGTCCAGATGGTCGAGGCCTCCATGGAGCCCGACACGTCCGTGACGAGGACCAGCCGCCAGTCGGCGCTGCGCCGTCCCCGCGTACGGAAGACGGGCCGCTCCGGTATGACCCGGACCGTGCCGTCGGGGCCCGGCGAGGCGGTCGCCAGGTTGGCCCGCAGCGTACGCGCGAGGTCGAGGCCGCCGCCCGGCCGCCGCGAGGGGCGCGGCAGCGTCGTCCCGTGCAGCGCGGGCCGCATCCGGGTCGCCAACTGCCGCGTCAGCGCCTCGACCAGCCGCCGCACGAGCGGACGCAGCGCGGCGAGCCGGGCCTCGGGCAGCCCGCCCGCGTGCTGGAGCACGGTCCGCAGCAAGTCCACCGAGGGCCGCACACTGTCCGGGTCCAGCTCGGCGACCACGTCCTTGCGGCCCGCCGCGGCTGCCGCGGCCAGCACCTCTTCGCGTACGCCGGGGCCGAACAGCGCCGCCAGCTCCTGCGACCACTCCCGCGCCCCTGGGTACGGGGCCTCCCGGCCCCCGCCCGCTCGGCCGCCGTCCCCGGGCAGGCCGCTCCTGCTGCCCTCGCCGCGCCCGGCGCCGTACAACTCGTCCAGGGCCGTCGCCAGAGCGGCGGCCGAACGGGGCAACTGGTCGGTGCGACGCCCCAGCACCAGCCGCCACCGGTCCCCGGGCGAGAGCCTCAGCTCCCCGCGCCCGCCCACCGCGGCGAGACTGCGGGAGCCAGGGCCTTCCACGGCGGCAGTCGCCGCAAGGCCACCCCGCGCGGCACCGTCGGTGCCCCGCGCGGCACCGACACCGGCCCGCACAGCATCCCGCGCGTCACCCGCAACCGGCTCCGATGCCGGAGCGTCCGGTGCCGGAGCAGGGGCATGGGCATCGCCCTCACCCACCGCTTCCGGCAGCAGTCCCATCCCGGCCAGCGCGGTCCTGGCGGCCAGGTCCGCCCGGGTCCAGACGGCGAGGGCGGCCGGGTCCGCCTGCCCCGTGTCACCGACAGGGCCCGTACCGAGGCGTTCCTCGACCGCCGTCAGCAGGCGGTCCCGCGCGGCCGGGCTGAGCGTGTCGAAGCCGCCCCGCAGCGCGGGGAGCCGCTCCAGGAACGCCCCGTCCGGCATGTCCGACACCCGGCCGAGCAGCGGCTCCAGCGCCGGGGCCGCCGTCTCCAGCAGTGGCCCGGCCGCCGTCAGCAGCCCCGCCAGCCGCGCGGTCAGCGCCACCCGCGACGCCGCGTCGCCGGCCGCGTCCACCCAGGAGGCGGCGCGCCCGCCCAGATCCTCGGGAGCCTCGTGGCCCAGCAGGACGCGGACCGCTCCGGCGGCGCCCCGCATCAGCGGCGACCCCTCGGCGGCCAGGCGTGCGAGCGCCGCGGTGAGCCGCACCCCGCCCACCAGGTCCGCCCGGTGGGCCAGTTCGACGAGGGCGCGCGCGTCGGCGGCGTCCTCCGAACCGGTCAGGCCGTCCACCTGCCGCACCGCTGCCGCAGTGAGAGCCTCGACCACGGCCTCGGCCCGCCGCGTACGGCCCTCGTCGGCGCCGAGCCCGGGGATGTGACCAGCACACACCCGGTCCACCAGGGCGAGCCCCGCGAGCAGTTCCGGCAGCGTACCGATCGACGGCAGCAGCTCGCCGACCTCGTCCAGCCGCGCGTCGGCGAGAGCCGTCAGACCGCACTCGGCGGCCTGTTCCAACCCCCGCAGCGCCTGGGCCGCCGTGGGCCCGCCCTCGTCCCCCTCGGCGCGACGGCGCTCCCGCAGGACCCCCTCGGCCGCCTGGGCGGCGGTGACCCCGCGTACTCCGGCCGCCGTCAGCATGGCCGCGGTCGCGGGCGTCCACCGCACCTCCCACCGCGAGGTCACGGCGTCGGCGCCACCCGCACTGACGACCTCCTTCGGCTCGGCGTACGGCACCCCGCACACCGCCAGCCGACGCAGCAGCAGCTCACGCCGCCGGTCGAGGTCCGAGCGCAACGGGTCGAGCCGGAGATCCCGCGCCGCACCGCCACCGGCACCACCTGCTCCACCGGCATCCCGCCCGGCACCGCCCGTCACACCAACACCGTCAGTCCCACCGGAACCACCACTCGCGGCCGGCCCCGGAAGGCCCAGCTCGGCCAGCTCCGTCTCGACGGCGGGCGCGAGACCGCTGCGCGGCGTGCCCGGCGCGGGACTCCCGCCTCGGGAGCCGACCAGTACCCGCTCCATCGCCCGGGCGACGGCCCGCCCTCTGCCGTACGGCTCGCCCTGCGCCAGGACGGTCTGCACCGCCTCCACCAGTTCGCCGCGCCCCGCCGCCGGCAGACCCCGCAGCCGCGCGAGGTCCCCGGCCAGCCTGCTGATCTCCCGTGCGTCGGCGGGACCCGACGGGTGGCCGAGCGCCCGCAGCTCCGCGCAGATCCGCACCGCCGTCCGCGTCAGCGCGTCCTCCAGCGCGGCCGGGTCCCCGGCGGCCTCCAGGACGAGGTGCTGCCACTCCGGGTCGCGGATGCCCGCCGGGTAACCGGACCGCTCGTCCAGCAGCGCGTACGCGTACGGAATGAGCGACGTGGTCCACCCACGTCCCTGCGCCTTCACCCCGCCCGTACCCGCACCGCCGTGGGCCCCGGCACCTGCCTCACCGGGAGCGGACACCAAGCCCGACTCGGCTGCGTCCCCCGGCCCGGCCCCCGGTACGAGCGCCGGGGCGTGGAACGCCCCGACCACCACGGCCGCCCGCTCACCGTTCGCCGTCGCCCCGGCCAGCACCGAGCGCATCCACCGCTCCCGCCGCAGGTCGAGCTCGGGCACCCCGCCCGCGGCGACCGCGTCCCCGCGCAGCGCCCACCCGGTGAGGAGGGCCGCCCGGCGCAGCGCCTCCGGGGCCGAACCGGGCGCGGTCGCCTCGACCAGCCGGTCCCACAGGTCGTCACCCGGACGCCCGGTGAGACGGGCGCGCAGCGCGTCATGGAGCCCGGGCCCCGGCACCCCCGACAGCCCCGGCCGCACCGAGTGCCCCGACGGCCGGGGGGCCCGCTCACGCCCGCCGGTCCGCGCCCGGTCGGCGAGCGGGAGGTCGCACGCGACCACGGGCACGCCGCGCCGCGCCGCCCAGCGCAGCGCGGCCAGCTCGGGCGAGAAGTCGGCGAACGGGTAGAACGCCGGGCCCGCCCCCTCGTCGCCCGACGCGGCGGCGAGCGCGACGGGGGCCCGCGTCTCCTCGTGCGCGAGCCACGGCAGCCACTCCTGCATCTCGCCGGGCAGCTCGACCAGGACGACGTCCGGCCGTGCCGCCTCCAGGAGGGCGGGAACGGCCGCCGCCAGGGACGGCGCGTGGTGCCGGACACCGATCAGGTACGGCGCCGCCGGGTCCGTCAGAACGGCGACGGCGTCCTCCGGAGCCAGGGCCGAGGCCAAGACGGCGTCCTCCGGCGGGCCGGACGGCGTCCCGCTCTCCTCCGGCGGAAGCGAGCGCGGCACGGCATCCGCCGAAGGCGCGGCATCTCCCGAAGACGCGGACTGGGCGGTGGGCGGTGCGGGGCGGGTGCTCGGAGTCACTGCCGTCAGACCTCCAGTACGGCGCGCAGGTCCCACAGGGTGCGCCACGTGGCGGAGCCCTGCTCGGCGCGCCGCCGCACGGGCCCGTCCCAGTAGCCGAGCAGCCGGGCGGCGTCGGCCGGGTCGTCCTTCCGTACGACACCGAGGAGATGGCCGGGCAGCAGGGACAGCACGTCGCGGTCGCCGGGGAAGTACGCGGCGGCGAGCCCCAGCGCCCCGGCGACGGAGACCGCCTCGGCGGTGCTCATCACCGTGGACGGCCGCTCCACCTCCCAGCCCTCCGCCGACCGGCCCTCCCGCAGATCGCGGAACGCCGTGACGAGCGCCTCCAGCACGGCGTCGTCCACCTGGAAGGGCGCGCCCGCCCGCTCGACGGCGGCCCGCGACCGGCGGCGCACCAGCGCGGTCTCGGCCTCCAGGTCACCGATCGGGCCGACGGTCTCGAAGTTGAAGCGGCGCTTCAGCGCGGCGGACATCTCGGAGACGCCCTTGTCCCGCAGGTTCGCGGTGGCGATCAGGTTGAAGCCGGGCGCCGCGTGCTCCAGCGCGTCGTCGCCGCCCGCGAGTTCGGGGACGGCGACGCGCCGCTCGGACAGCAGCGACACGAGCGCGTCCTGCACCTCCGGCAGGCAGCGCGTGACCTCCTCGACCCGGGCCACCGCGCCGCGCGTCATGGCGGTGAGGACCGGCGACGGCACCAGGGCCTGACGACTGGGGCCCTGGGCCAGCAGCAGCGCGTAGTTCCAGCCGTACTTCAGCTGGTCCTCGGTGGTGCCCGCCGTGCCCTGCACGACCAGGCCGCTGGTGCCGCACACGGCGGCGGACAGCAGCTCGGACAGCATCGACTTGGCGGTGCCGGGCTCGCCGACGAGCAGCAGGCCGCGCTCCCCGGCGAGGGTGACGACGCACCGCTCCACCAGGGCGCGGTCCCCGACGAACTTGCCCTCCACGACGAGCCGCCGCGGCACCCCGTCGGGCACGTCGGCGTCGTCGGGCAGGCGTAGTGCCCGGCCGTCGCTGCCCATGACGAACGTGACGACGGCACGCGGAGTCAGCCGCCAGGCGGGCGGGCGCGGCCCCGTGTCGTACGCGGCGAGGAACGCCAGCTCCGTGGCGTAGCGCTCCTCGGGCGGCACGATCTGCCGGGTCGTGTCGGTGGTGAGAACGGTGGTCATCGGCGGCGGCCCTTCCGGGTGGCTCGGGTGGTCAGTTCTTCGAAGGCGGGCGCGTCACCGTCGCGTACGCGGCCCCAGGCACGGGCGAACAGCTCCGGAACCGGCAGCAGCGGCACGGCGCGGGCCCGGTCACGGACGGGGTAGAGGCCCTCCTTCCACGTCTCCAGCGGCAGCGCGGGCGACTTGAGGTCACGCCAGCCGCAGGGGAGGAACAGGGAGCGTCCCGCCCGTGACCGCTTCGCCTCCACGACCAGTCCGGTCGCGGCGAGTTCGGCGCGGGCCTTGCGCATCCGGGTGGGCTTCCACCCGGTCCACGCCGCGCATGCGCGGTCCGTCGGGTCGGGCAGGGCGAGCAGTTGGAGGTACAGGACGGCCGCGTCCTCGCCGAGCCCGTGCGCGGACGCCACCTCGGCGACCAGTTCGGGCGCGCTCACCGACGGGTCGTGCGCGTGCCCCTCGAAGCCCGCGCCCCCCGTGCCCGCGCCCCCTGTACCGGCGCCCGCGGCGACCGTCCCGGCCGGAGCCGCGCCCGCGGCGACCGTACGGGTCAGGTCGTCCCCGAGGAGGGCCCGCAGCGCTTCCACCCCCTCGCACCGCCCGGCGCCGAGGAGGCCCTCCAGCAGGCCGAGCGTCGGGTCGTCCGGGCCCGACAGGGCCGCCGGACGCAGCAGCACGGCTTCCGTGTCGCCGTACCACGGGCGCAGGACGAGCGCGTCGCCCACGGTGGTGAGGCCCTTGGCGTCGGCGCCGCCCGCCGGGGGCAGCCCGTACGCCTTGCGTATCTGCGAGGCCGTCGAGCCGCCCTTCTCCGTCCACGTCAGGTCCAGGTCGAGCAGCAGGCCCGGGTCGGCGACGCGCCGCCGCAGGGCGGCCAGGCCCCCGGGGAGCGCGGCGCGCAGCGGATGCCCGTACGGAAGCCGGTAGGCGAGCGCGGCCAGCGTGTACACGGCGCGCGGCAGTTCGTACCGGCCCGGCACGGCGGCCGGGTCGTCCGCGACCAGCTCCCCGTCCGCGCCTGCCTTCTGCGTGGTCGTGCGGCTCAGCCACGGGGTCCGGGCTGGGTTGAACAGGGCCTCCGCGATGCCGGCGGGGACATCGGGCAGGTCGGCGGCGATGTCCTCGGGCAGGCGCACCAGCGAGCCGAAGCGCGCCTCCCACGCGCGCCCCGCTGCCGCCGTGTCCGGCCCTGCCGTCCACAGGTCGGCCGGGTCCTCGGGCAGCAGCGCCCCGACGAGCGCCGACTGGTCGGCCACCCGGACCGACCGCAGCAGCGTCCGGCCGAGATCGCGCTGACGCGGCTTGATCCCCAGCACGCCGAGCGCCGCCGTGTCCGGGTCCTGCGGCAGCGCCCCGAGAAGCAGGGCGGCCTGTACGGGGCCGAGCGCCCCGCCGGTCGCGGCGGCCAGCGCGTCCGGCGCCTCGGCGCACCACGGCGCGGCGCCCTTGTCCCGTACCAGCCCGGCCACGGCGGCGAGCCGCTCGGCCGGGAAGCCGGGCGTACGCGGCTTCTCCTCCTCCAGCGTGAAGTGGGCGACCGCCCCGAACCGTCCGGCCGGGTCGTGGTCGAGGGCGAGCCACCTGGTCCCGTCACGCACGTCGGACCCCTGCGCGGCGATGACGACGACGGTGCGGCCCTCCCGCCGCAGCACCTGCCCGACGCGGTTGCGGTTGCCGTACTCCTCGCGCAGCACGATCTCCCGGACCTGGCCGACGGGTGCGGCGAGCGGGCCCTCCAGGAGCGCGTCGAACAGCAGGAGCAGCGCCTGCCGCCCGGCGCCGGGCAGTGTCGGCGAGGCGGCGCGGTACGCGAGCGGCCGCAGCACTGACAGCAGGGGCAGCCATTCCACCCCGGTGCCGGGCACGGTGTGCGCGTCGCTGACCCAGCCCCCTTCCAGGCCGGTGGCGAGCGCCGGGGCGGGCAGCGGCTTGCCCTCGGCGGGCCTGCCGGACAGCACGTGGTTGACGGCGCGGATCTGCCGCAGCGCGCTCCACTGCGTGGCGGGGCCCCACCACAGGTGGCGGGTCCTGAGGGCGATGCCACCGACGGCGGCGACCAGAGTCGCGTCGTCGCCGTGCTCCGGGCTGTAGTCCGCGAACATGTGCTCGGCGCGCTTGGTCCTCTCCCGCTCTGCGGGGGGCGTCACGAAGCGGGCGGACTCCTCGGCGTGGCGCAGCGCCACCCGCACGATGGCGGTGACGCCGGTCAGCAGCCGCTCGTCGGTGAGCTCCGGGATCGCCCCTGCCACGGCATCCCAGGCCACCTCGTCGGTGGACGGCCCCGTGTACACGGTGCCCGCCGCCTCGGACTTCGCCCGGTGCTCGGCCAGCGCCCGCGCCACCGCCTGCAGCAGCCCCGCCGCCTGCTCGTCCGTCAGCTCCCGCAGGGCCGTCGAACCGGCCTCGTCACGGGGGCGCAGGGCGTGCCAGAACGCGACGGGCGGTACGAACCGGGTACCGGCGCGGAACTCGCTCTCCCGCTGTCCCGGCGTGCACCGTCCCAGCTCTCCCGTACCGGCCGTGTCACCGGCCGCGAACAGGGCCACGACGTTGCGCAGGCGGGCGACCACCGGTTCGGCGCCGCCCGGCATCCGCAGCGCGCCGAGCGGCGTCACGTCCAGCCCGTCCAGCACCGCCGGAAGCGTCACCGTGCGGCCGTCCGGCGTGCCGGAGGTGACCGTCGCGGCACCCCCTTCGCCGTCGCGGCGGACCCAGCGCCCCAGGACCGTGCCGTCCGTCCCGAACGGGCTGTTCTCCATGCCCGGCTGCACGGGCAGCACCTCGCACGCGTCCTGGACGAGCCGCGCTCCGTCCCGGATACCGGACCGCAGGAACGCCGGGAGCGACGCACGGCCGTGCGTGCCCGACACCGGGTCGTACTCCAGCCACACGTGCTGCTGGTTCTGCCTGCCCTGCCGCCAGTACGCCGTGCCGTCGCCCAGCACCGGGCGGCTCGCGGGCAGGTCCGTGTCACCGGCGTGGAAGGCGCGCCCGCCCGTCGCCCGGCCGCCTCCCGGCAGCGGGACCGACGCCGTGAAGATGTCGCCGTGCCACCAGGACTGCCGGTCACCGCCCACGGTGAACACCTCGGACGGCCTGCCCGACCAGTAGCCGTGGAACGTGTTCTCGTGCCACCACAGCACGAGAAGTTCCCCGTCGGCGTACCGGAACTGGGGCCGCCGCCACTGGTCCGTGCCGTGCGGGATGCGCAGGTCGTGTTCGAGGAGCACCCCGTCGGGGCCGACGACGACCGCCTTGTCGCCGCGGGCGAGGATCAGAGCGGGCCACGCCTCCGTGACCGTCAGCGCGCCCTGCCCGCGCCGGCCGCTGCCCGAGGGCAGGGGGAGACGCTCCAGGGCGTCGTCGAGCGCGGGCCAGCCCAGTTCGTCCAGGACACCGGCGCGCAGGGTGCGCCCGAGGAGCGGCGCGGCCTTGTGCGCGGCGACCACGGCCAGGGCGTCCGGGCTGACTCGCTCCACCACTGCACGGAACGGGCGCAGAGCGCGCAGGGCGGCCCGGGCCCCGGGCAGGCCCCGGGCGTTCGCGACCGCGGCGGCCGCGTCGTCCAGCCACTCCCGCAGCACATCGCCGAGCACCGGGTGTCCGGCCACCTCGTCCAGCAGCTCGTTCGAGGCCCGCTGCTCACCGAGGGCGCCGACGGCCCGGTACAGCAGGGGCCGGAAGCGCGGGTCCGCGCCGAGGGCGGCGAGGTCGCGGCGCCCCGGCTGGCGGTCGCGCAGCCAGCGGTGGACACCGAGCTGGGCGTCGTCGGCCGGATCGGCGAGCGGCACACCTTCCGCCAGGCACAGGTCCAGCAGGTCGACGTCGGCACCCGAGCGGCGCCGCCCGGCGAACAGGTCCACGGGCCGCCCGTCGGCGCGCAGCCGCGGCGCCATCCGCGCCACCAGGGCGAGCGTCGCGGCGGAACGGTCCGGCGCCCCGCCGCCGGACCCGCGGTACGACGCCCACCGGCCGAGCCACTCCGCCGCGGTGACACCCGTACCCGCAGGCGCGTCCACACCCGTAGCAGCGTCAGGGCCGGCGCCCGCGCCCGCAGCCCCAGCCGCACCCGCTTCCGCGTCCGGACCGGGAGCCGAAGCCGCCTGCGCCTTGGCGCCGTCGGCGGACTCACCCGTCAGGAGCCGGTCGGCGCCGCACTCCGTCAGCAGGTCGAGCCACCACTCCTGGTCGGTGTGGGTGCGGCCCAGCTCGGTCGGCATGATCTCCAGCAGCCGCGCCCGCACCTCCGGCCGCCGCCGCGCGAGGCCGGCCAGGACCGGCCGGTACGCCGTCCAGAACGACTGGGGCGCCCGTACGACGGCAGGCGACGCGATCAGGTTGGCGACGAGCGCGCCCTCCTCCGCCGCCCGGTCGAGCCCGGCGGCCCTGACCAGGCTCCGGGCGTCCTGCGGCAGCGACGCGTACGGCGGCATTCCCGCCGCGCAGCGCTCCACGGCCAGCTGCCGGAACTGCGCCCACGCCGCGGCCGGGTCGAGCCGCCGCGCGAGGTCCTTGACGTATTCCTTGAGGGCCTTGACGGTGAGCGCACCGGCGAAGGCGAACTCCAGGAACACGGCCCGCTGCCGCTCCTCGTCGATGGCGAGCCCGTGCACCCGCTCGGCCTCGCGTGCCTTGCCGAAGAACGCCGACGCGTACGTGGTGTTCTCGTGCTGGAGGAAGACGCGCGCCGCCTGCTCGTAGAACGTCGGCAGGAAGTGCGGGACGGCACGGCCGAGGCGTTCGCCGAGCGTCTCGAAGCCCTGCTTGGCGGCGCCCGCGCGGGACTTGGCCTGCCGCGCGAGCCGCTCGACGTCCTTGACGAGGGCGAGCGCGTGGTGGCCGTTCGCCGGGTCGTTCACCAGCGCCCACGCGGGGAAGCCCAGGGTCTCCCGCCGCACCTGCCCGACCTCGGGCGCGTCGTCCTCCCGTACCAGCCCGAGGAAGTCCAGGGCGAGGTCCTCCGCCTCCCCGAGCGTTCCCGGCACGAGGCGGACGATCCGGCGGCCGTCCAGCGCGGGGTGGGCGTACGTCCGGACGGTGAGGGTGTCCGCGTCGTCCCGGCCCGTCGTCCCCGGGGGCAGGACCGCGCCCGCGTCGAGCAGGGCGGCCGAAGTGGTCTGTCCGTGTGCGCTCATGCCGCGCGCTCCTCTTCCTCGATGTCCCGTCCCGCGTACAGCGCGGCCGCCATGCGCATGCCCTCCGACCAGGCCACCGGCCCGACCCGGCCGAGGCTCAGCGTCCCGCCGGACGCGTCGGACCAGGTCAGCGGGCCGGTCTCGGTGTCCAGGTAGCCGTCGTAGTCGCCCACCCAGACGCGGGCCTCCACCAGCCGCCCGTCCTCCAGCACCGGGCACACGGCGTACCCGCCCCGCACCCGGTACCCCAACTGGGCGGCCCGGCCGTGCAGGAACCGCTGCTGCTTGAAGGCGCCGCCCGCGAAGTCGTCCACGCTCGACGCGCCCGCGTCACGCCCGGACCGGGTCCACACCTCGCGGAACAGCTGCTGGGCGCGCTGCTCCACACCGAGCTCGACCGCGAACTCCCGCAGATCCTCCAGGTCTTCGAGCAGTACGGGATGGGGGACACGGACCAGGCCGGGGCTGATGCGCACGGTGTCACCGTCCAGGTCCACGAGCCCCAGGCCCCGCCCGGGCTCCGCGTCCCGCAGGAAACCGGCGACCTCCCCGTCCGCCCCGGTCACCACGAGGTCCCGCAGGACGGCCCGCCACGCCTCGTCCGCCCACACCCGCTCGATCACCGCGAGCGGCACCGGCAACGACCGCACCATCCACCGCTCGACGGTGTCCAGGCACTCCCGCTCGTGCCGCTCCAGCCACTCCACGAGCTGCCGCAGCCCGACGACCGCCGGATCGTCGGCGATCTTGCCGGGAACCGACTTCAGCCGCCGCCCGGCCGCGTTGCGGCACACGACCTTCCCACCGTCGAGAGCGACTTCGTAGCCGCCCGCAGCCACCCACCCCATGCGCGCCTCCCAGCACCGCGATGATCACGTGGTGGGAACGTTAGACGAGGCCACTGACAACGCCGCTCCCGCGGCCGCCCGCCCTGTGGAAAACTCCCGAAAGAGCAGGTGGGGGAGGGATTCTGTAGGCCGGGACGGCTACTGCGGCGGCGGGGGCAGCGCGGGGACGAGGCGGATGTGCTCGGGGTCGCGGAGCGACGCGACGAGTTCGTCCCGGCGGCGCCGCGCCCACCCGGGGCGCAGGCCGTGCAGCATCGAGAACTGCCGCCGCCACAGCGTCACCCGGAACGGCTCGCCCTCCCGGGGGTGTTGCCGCGCCCAGACCCCCGCGGCCTCGAACGTGGCGTCCCTGAACGCCCAGTAGAGCAGCTCCTCCGGATCACGCGTACGGAGGTCGAGGACCTTCTCGCCCCGCTCGTACGCCAGGTAGCGCAGCTCCCCGTCCACGGCGACCTCGATGAACGGATACGCGCCGTCGCGGTCCACGAACCCCGGCAGCCGCTCGCCCGCGAGCCCCGCCAGCGGCCCCAGCTCCGCGAGCCGCGCCTCCAGGTACCGCCGCAACCGGGACCGCTCCTCCTCCGGCATGCCGACCGCCTCCCCGCGTCTCACCCGTTCTCGTCCCGGTGACGCTAACAGGGTGACGCCGACGAAGGGGTGGGATCCGCTCCCCGGAGGGAACCCGCCAGTCCATGACCGCCACCTGTCCGCCGCCTCCGTGGCATCTGCGCGGAACCCTGCACGCCGCCCTGTGGTGGGTGCGCGCGGACCGCCTCCCGTCCTGGACCCTGCCGCCCGGTGTGCGCCCGCTGCGCCTCGGGCGCCGCCGCGCCGTCGTCACGTTCTGGGTGGACTACCGGCCCGGCGGCACCCTGGCCTACCGCGAACTGCTCGTCGCCCTCGCCGTACGCGGCGGGCGGTCCGTCGGGGCCTGCGCGGTCGAGGCGTGGGTGGACGACCCGCGCTCCCTCGCGGGGGGCCGGGCCCTGTGGGGCATTCCCAAGCACCCCGCGACGTTCGTCTTCGACCGACCGGCTCCCGCGTTGCTGACCACGACCGTCCGTACGCCCCAGCCCGCCCCGGCGCACCCCCGCCCCGCCTGGCCGGTGACCGCGCTGCACCGCCCGTTCGTGCGCCTCCCCGGCCGCCCCCGCGTGCGGGCCCGCCTGTTCCAGCCCGCGCTGGCCGAGCGGCCGTACCCCTGCGAAGTGCCGCTGAGCCTCACCGGCACGGCCTGGCTCACCCGCACCCGCCTCCGCACCGCCCCCGGCGCGCCACTCGACTACCTGACGGGACTGCGCCCCCTGGCCGCCTGCTCGCTGCGGGGCTTCCGCTTCACCATCGCCCCGGCAGAGCCCTCGCGTACGGCGTGAGCGGACGCGAGCCCGGGAACACACCGCCCGGCCGGAGGCCACGCGGTGGACGCGAACCGGCGGTCCGTCCACCGTCATTGCCGGACCGCCGTGTCCTGCCGCTCCCCAGCACGGGAAAGTGCTATTTTTCGCGACAAAATGGACGCGCTGTGGCGGGTAGGGAGAGTACGCACGTGAAGGTCGTCTGTGTCGGCGGCGGGCCCGCGGGGCTCTACCTGTCCATCCTCCTCAAGCGGCAGGACCCGCGCCACGACATCACCGTCCACGAACGCGACCCGGCCGGTTCCACCTACGGCTGGGGCGTCACCTACTGGGGCGGACTGCTGGAGAGACTCCACACCTACGACCCCCCGTCCGCCCACGCCATCGGGGCGGCCTCCGTCAGCTGGAGCGGCGGCACGGCGCACATCCACGGCACGACGACGACCAGGCCGGGCGACCAGGGCTTCGGCATCGGCCGCCACCGGCTGCTCGACATCCTCGGCCGCCGGGCCGAC
The DNA here is from genome assembly GCF_000478605.2 of Streptomyces thermolilacinus SPC6. Classification (GTDB taxonomy): domain Bacteria; phylum Actinomycetota; class Actinomycetes; order Streptomycetales; family Streptomycetaceae; genus Streptomyces; species Streptomyces thermolilacinus. The sequence continues at coordinate 6,311,321 of NZ_ASHX02000001.1, forward strand.
GAGCTGGGCGTACGCCTCGCCCACGGCCGGGGCGTCGACCACGCGACGCTCCCCGACGCGGACCTGGTCGTGGCGGGCGACGGCGTCCACAGCACCCTCCGCGACCACCACGCCCACCACTTCGGCACCAAGGCCACAACCGGCCGCAACAAGTACGTCTGGCTCGGCACGACCAAGGCGTTCGAGACCTTCACCTTCGCCTTCACCGACACTCCGCACGGCTGGATCTGGTGCTACGCCTACCCGTACGCCCAGGACCGCAGCACCTGCGTCGTCGAGTGCTCCCCCCGCACCTGGCAGGCCCTCGGCCTCGACCGCATGGACCACACCGAGTGCCTCGGCACCCTCCAGGGCCTCTTCGCGAAGCCGCTCGACGGCCACGAACTGATCGGCAGGCCTCGGCAGGACGGCCGCGCCCCGTGGCAGTCGTTCCGCACCCTCACCAACGAACGCTGGTCCCACGACAACCTCGTCCTCGTCGGCGACGCCGCCCACACCACCCACTACTCCATCGGCGCCGGCACCACCCTCGCCCTGGAGGACGCCATGGCGCTCGCGGACTCGCTGCGCGCCACCCCCACCCCGCGCCACGCCCTTCGCCGGTACGAACGCGAACGCACCGCCGCCCTGCTGCCCCTCCAGAGCGCCGCCCGCTACAGCGCGCAGTGGTACGAGAGCCTGCCCCGCTACGCCCGTCTGGAGCCGCGCCAGATGTTCGCCCTGCTCGGCCAGCGGCACTCCCCGCTCCTGCCACACGTACCGCCGCAGTTGTACTACCGGCTCGATCAGGCCGCTCACCAGCTTGAGCCGCTGCGCAGGCTCAAGCGCTGGCTCGGCCCGAGGGTCGCCCGCACCCTGGAGGCCACCCGCTCCCGCTGACCCCGGCCGCCGTCACCGATGGCCCGCCCTGACGGCGGGAGGGCTCACCGCAGGAGCGGAACGGCCCTCCCGGCGCGGGTGGGGGCGGCGTCGGTGCGGCGGGTCCACTCCGCGAGCGTCCCGGCGTGCGAGCCCGGCACCGTGGCGGCGGCGACCTCCCCGGCCGGTTCCGGGGCGCACGGCGCGCCACCGCGGGTCAGCAGCGCGAGCGGCCACTCGGGTGCGGCGGCAGCGGTGCCGCCGTCGAAGGCGTACCAGTCCCAGGGGCCGTCGAACCGCCAGGCCCGGCCCGCCGCGTCGGCCACCTCGTCGCCCGGCTCCAGGAACGCGTACGGCCGGAACAGCAGCTCGAAGGTGAACGGAATGCCGTCGCCCGGGTGGAGTTCGTACCCCGTGCCGTTGAGGTGGCCGCCGTCGGGAAACTCGCGCACGGAGCGGCCTCGGGGGAGTACCGCGACGGCGAGGCGGGGGCGCGGCAGCCAACCCGTCTCCAGCGGCGGGTCGAAGCGGTCCACGGCGGTCACGTGCGCCACCGTCGGCGGCACACCCACACGGCACGCGTCGCCGGAAGCCAGGTGTTCCGGCGGAGGGTCGGTGCGGAACAGTTCCGGCTGCGTCCACTCGTCGGCGTCCGTCGCCACACCGATGGCCACGATCCCGTTCCAGTGGAACGACTCGCTGTCCGGGTCCCGCCCCCACCACGGCCACTCCAGCGAGACGTGATCCCGCTCCAGCCTCGTCACCCGGGTCGCGGTGAACGGGCAGGCGACCGACAGCACGTCACCGACCCGGAAGTCCATGTCATCCCCCATGGCCCCACAGTAGGGCGGGCCCAGGTCCCGTCCCGGACCGGGGCGGGATCGGGAAGGGGAGGGGACCGGGGGCGGGCGGTCCGGTACCGGCGTGAGGCCCCGGCGCGGCGCCGTACGGGGCCCGCATAGGGTCGGGTCCGTGCCCCGCGCGGCCATACCCGTCCCGTCGACCCCGGAAGGCGTCACGTGTACCGAGAACGACTCCCGAAGACCTGGACCCTCGTCTGCGTCGGCGTCTACCTCGCCCTGGTCGTGAAGCTGGGCATCGACGCCGTCCCCGAGGACACCGGCCTGTGGCTGATCGTCTCCGCCTCCTTCCTCCTGGTGCTCCTGCCCTGTGTCGCCGTACCGATCTCGAAGGCCGTCTACCACCGCATCGCCATCGACCCCGCCCGGGGCGTGCTGCGCGTCGGCCGTGAGCGGCTGGCCCTCGCCGACCTGGACCCGGCCTCCGTCCATGCCGCACTCGGCGAGCCCGAGCCCACCATGGCGGCTCGCGTCGTGACGTCCGCTCGGACGATCGACGCGCCCGTCCCGGGTCTGCGCGCGGCGGACCGGGGCGCGCCCCGCCTCGTCGGCGGCGGCTGGGGCGCCCCCATGGGCATGGCCGTCGTCGTCATCGCCACACGCGGCGGCCAGGCCCTGTCCATCGCCACCCACGACCGCCGCGCCTTCCTCACCGCCCTGGCCGCGGCCCTGCCCGCCCGGCCGTAGAGCCGCCCGCGAAAAGCCACGGCGCCGCCGCCGCGCCCTCGGATAGCGTCATCGGCGGAGGTGAGCCGTGTCCTGGCCGTCCGTGATCATTTTCGTGCCCATGGGGCGGCGCCGCCCGTTCGAGACGCGCATCCGCTCCCTGGGCGTCGTGCCGGACCCCGCGACGGGGGACGAGCGGCTTCACTGGCAGGGCTGCTCCTACCACCTGGACCTCTCGGGCGGGATACTCGCCGACTACGAGACCGACGAGCTGGACGAGGTCGCCGCCCGGATCGGCGAACCGTACGCGGTGTACGCGGCGTGCCAGTCGATGGACGCGGCCCGCGCGCTCCTCACCGAGGTGCTGCCCGGAGTGGACGGGCTCCTCGACACGAACCACCACGACGTCCTGGACACGGGCGAGTTCCTCGGCCTGCTCGCCCGGTTCCCGCACTGGGACTGGCGCCGCACGCCGAGCGCGGAACTCGGCTGAACGGCTACAGGGCCGCGTACGTGTCCCGCAGGAGGCCGGGGGCGAGGCGGCGGTGGACGGCTGCCAGCGGAGGCCAGACGGCCCGCGCGAACGGCCGGTCGTAGCGGAGGGCCGTGACCAAGGTCGCCTCGCCGTCGGTCAGATGGAGGACCAGGTTCCCCGTCAGCATCCACGACTCGGCCTCCAGCCGGACCCAGTCCTCGCCGAGCCCGCCGATCCGCCAGCCCGCGACATGGCCGGGCGACGGCCGCCGCTGGAGGCGCAGGCCCAGTAGCCCGCGCCAGATGAACTGCCCGCCCCGGCCCGCCACCTCCTCGAACGCCGTACGCGCCCACCGCTCGGGCGGCGTGTCCCGGGCCCCGGCGACCGTGAGCGTGAAGACGTCCACGTAGTCGGGGCCGGGCATGCCGCACGCCGCGCGGACCGCCTCCGGTATCCCGGCCCGCTGCCGCACCGGCAGCGCGGAACCGCCCTGGCCGCGCACCCCTCCCGTCGAGCCGCTCATGGCCCTCTCCCTTCGAGGAGGCGCCCTGGAGGCGCCGTCCCGCGCAAGCTAACATACGTGCATGCATGTATGTAGGTTGAGGTGGCCGAGGTGACGGCGGGCCGCCCGACTCAGGCCCACCGGCGGGCCCGCAGCAGGAACGCGCTGCTGGAGGCGGCGGCGCGAGGGCTGTCGCGGCACGGGTACGCCAATCTGGCTCTCGAACGCGTCGCCGCGGAGGCCGGGTACACGCGCGGAGCGCTGTACCACCAGTTCGCGGGCAAGGAGGAGCTGGCGCTCGCCGTGGTGCGGTGGGTGGGCGAGACATGGACGGCGGAGGTCGGCGACCAGGCCGACGCGGAGCCCGACCCCGTGGAGGCCCTGCTGCTGATGGCGCGCGGCCACGCCGTCTACTGCCGCCGCGACGTGGCGGGAGTCATCAGGGTGCTGGGCGTCGAGTTCGCGGGGCGGGACCATCCGGTCGGCAGGGCGGTCGCCGAGGTCGTGGACGGGCTCACCGCCGATGTCGCGCGGCGCGTCACCGCGGGCCGCCGCACCGGAGCCCTCGCGCCCGGGCCGCCGCCGCACGACACGGCCCTCGCGTTCCTCGGCGCCCTGGAGGGCCTGGTGAGCCAGCTGGCAGGCCGCGCCCCGTACGACGTGGAGCTCGCGGAGCGGGCGGTGCGAGGCGTGCTCGGCCTGCCCGTCGGCACCGGCGGGCCGCCGCGGGAGGACCTCCGCCAGGCCTGACCGATGACGGACGGGTTCGTACGGGATGCCCAAAGCCGCCCGGGCACGGAGGTGTGCGTTACCTCTCGTTCCGTGACCCGCTGTCACCGCTTCCCTCTAAGCTTCCGGGAGACATGCCATGGACAGGCCCGTCCGCGGCAGCAGCAGAAGTGTTACAGAAAGCAGAGTCAGCTTGTGTTCCAGGAGACCCCGATCTACAGCCGACTTGTCGCGGAAAGAGGTGACGTCCCGCAGGTGGTGCGCGGCGAGGCGGAACGCATACAGCGGGACCTCGGGCGGCTGATCGCCGTGGCCCCGCAGCCCCCGGCGGGCGGCCAGCACTACCGTCCCCAGGGCGCCCACTAGCCACCGTCGCCGCCGCCCGCGGGCGCGGCACGCAGGACTCCAGGGGAGGGCCAGCGCGGCCCTCCACGGCACTCACCGTTCGGCATCGCCGCCGTGGCACCGCTCGGGGGCACCGGCCCGGACACCGGCATGTTCGCTGGGCGAGTCGGCGGAGATCCGGGGAAGGTGGGGAGTGTGAACGACAGCGAGGAAGACCAGGACCGGCCGGACGGGCTGCTGGACGGGCTGACCGTCGACAGCAGCAGGCCGGAGCAGCCCATCCTGCTCGACGGGGCCGGAGAGGCCATCGAGACCTGGCGGGAGAACTACCCGTACGACGCGAAGATCCGCCGCGGCGAGTACGAGCGGCGCAAGCGCGTCCTCCAGATCGAGATGCTGAAGCTCCAGCGGTGGGTCAAGGAGACCGGGCAGCGGCTGGTCGTCATCTGCGAGGGACGCGACGCGGCGGGCAAGGGCGGCACCATCCAGCGGTTCATGGAGCGGCTCAACCCCCGCGGCGCCCGCGTCGTCGCCCTGGACAAACCCTCCGAGAAGGAATCCACCCAGTGGTATTTCCAGCGGTACGTGGCGCATCTCCCGGCCGCCGGTGAGATCGTCTTCTTCGACCGCTCCTGGTACAACCGGGCCGGTGTCGAACGCGTCATGGGCTTCTGCACGCAGGAGCAGTACGACCTCTTCCTGAGGCAGTGCCCCGTCTTCGAACGGATGCTCGTCGAGGACGGCATCCTCCTCGTAAAGTTCTGGTTCTCCGTCTCCCGCGCCGAGCAGCGGACCCGGTTCGCCATCCGCCAGGTGGACCCCGTGCGGCAGTGGAAGCTGTCGCCCGTGGACCTCGAGTCGCTGGACCGGTGGGACGACTACACGGCCGCGAAGGTCGAGATGTTCCGCGCCACCGACACCCCGCACGCCCCGTGGACGGTCGTCAAGAGCAACGACAAGCGGCGCGGCCGCCTGGAAGCCATGCGCAGCCTGCTGTGGCGCTTCCCCTACGACCGGAAGGACGAGGCGGTCCTCGGCGAACCCGACCCCCTCATCGTGGGCGCCGCCGACACCCTCCTGGAGGCGGGCGAGGAGAGCTCCAACCTTTCCCCCACCCCCCTCGCCCACCCGGCGGGCCGCCCCGGCGTCCACCCCGGCGGACCCGTGGAACCCCCCGACGGCGGACCGGCGGGCCGCGCGGACAGCCCCGCCGGACGGCGGGCCGACGACGCTGCCGGGCACCGGTCGCACCGTGACACCGCGGGCCCCTGACCGGCCGTCCGCCCGACGGTCCCGGCCCCCTTCGCTGAGGTCCGTTCAGTTCCCCGCCCGGCAGGGACCGTTCCGCGTGGACCCGCGGCCGTAACCGCTCCATCTCCCGTCTCGTTCCAGCAGCGAGACCACCCGGGAGACCAGGAGACTGCCCATGGCCGCACGCCACGCGGAATCCGCACGCTCACCGCCGTCGCGACGGCCGCCGTCCTCACCCTGACCGGCGCCACCCCGGCCTCCGCCTCCGTCGGCGTGCCGCGACCCCCCCCGGGCCGGGCACCTGACCTGTGAGGGGCCGGTCCTCGGCTGCGTACAGGACGCGCGCCGCGCCCTGGAAGCGGTACGGGACGAACTGCGCTGCGACCACCGAGCACCCTTCCCGGCGATCTACGCCCACCTCCAGCGGTCCCTGGAGAGGGCCGTCACCGGCGGCGCGCCCTTCGAGGAGCCGTCGTGGCTCGCGGGCCAACTGAACACCGGCTTCCTCAACCTGTACCTCGACGCCTGCGAGGCCGACCGCGCCGGCCGTCCCGTTCCGCAGGCGTGGCGCGCGGCGTTCGACGCGGCCCGCACCGCCGACGTCAACGCGGGTCAGGACGTGCTCCTCGGGGCGAACGCGCACATCCAGCGGGACCTGCCCTAGGTGATCGCCGCGCTGGGCCTCACCCGCCCCGACGGCGGGCCCCGCAAGGCGGACTACGACCGCTTCCAGAGGGTCCTGGACGACGCCTACGGGCCCGCCGTCCGGGACGTGGCCCGCCGCTACGACCCGCTCGTCTCCCTCGCGGACGACCGCTGGAACCCCATCGCGGGGCACACCGCCGGTCAGCTGTTCCGCATGTGGCGCGCGAGCAGGCGTGGGAGCACGCCCGGCAACTCGCGGGTGCCACCGGCGCGCAGGCCCGCGACCGCGTCGTGCGGAGGATCGAGACGAACGCGGCGCGTTGGGCGCGACTGCTGGGCACCGTCCGCGTTCCCGGCTACCGCGCCGTCCGCGACACGTACTGCCGGACGCGGACCGCCCCGCCGACCGGGCTCCCGGCAGCGGGCGCGGCCCGCCCGGACAGGATGTGACGGACCGTCGTTCAGCGCCCGGCAGCCCCGCCACGCCACCCGGCGCCGGTCGGGCGGGCCCGGGGCCGGGTGACGGCACGGGCAACAGCGCACCGGCACGGCGCCGTTGACGACCAGGTGCCCGCCCGGGGGCGCCCGCACCGCCCGTACCGCCGAGGTCCCGCCCGCCCCGGCAGCGCCCGGTCACACCCGGGCCCGGCCGCGCGGGGGCTCAGCGGGGGAGACGGGACAGGGCCGCCAGTACGGGCGCGACGCCGTCCTCCTCGGCCAGCCCGGCGGCCAGGGCGCGGGCCCGCGCGGCGTAGGAGCCGTCGTCCGTCGCGCGCCGCAGGGCGCCGGTCAGTGTCCCGGCCGTCAGGCGCCGCAGCGGTACGGCCTCCGGTGCGGCACCGAGCGCGACCAGCCGCGCCGCCCAGAACGCCGCGTCGAACTGCACGGGCACCGGCACGCTCGGCACGCCCGCCCGCAGGACGGCCCCGGTGGTGCCCGCCCCGGCGTGGTGGACGACGGCCGCCATCCGGGGGAACAGCAGCGAGTGCGGCACCTCGCCGATGGTCAGCACGTCGTCGCCCGTCGCCGCGAGGCCCGCCCAGCCGCGCTGGACGATCCCCCGCAGCCCGGCCGCCCGCAGCGCCCGCACGATCCGGCGGCTGACCCGGTCGGGGTCCGGCACGGTGGCGCTGCCCAGCCCGACGAACACCGGCGCGGGCCCGGCCGCCAGGAACGCCTCCACGTCGTCGGGCAGCCGCCGCTCCGTCTCGTGCGGCCACCAGTACCCGGTCAGATCCAGCCCGGCAGGCCAGTCGCGGGGCCGGGGCACCACCCGCTCGCTGAAGCCGTGCAGAACGGGCCACCCACCGCGCTCCCGCGCCCGGTGCGCCGCCGCCGCGCCGGTCACCCGCAGCCCGTACCGCCGCCGCAGGGCCCGTACGGGACCGGCGGACACCCGGCCGACGGCGAAGGCCACAGCCAGCCCGCTCAGCCGGTTGCCCACGGGGCCGGCCGTGCGCGCCCCGAGGACCGGTGCCGGGAACTCCCGCGTCGGCCGGATCGGCTGGAGGTGCAGGCCCATGCTGGGCAGCGCCAGGCCCTCGGCGATGGCGTACCCGAGGGGCTCCAGCGCGCCGCCGACCAGCAGCACCTCACCGTGCCGGGACACCTCCACCAGGGACGCCGTCATGTCGTCGGCCGCCGTTCGTGCCAGCGACACCAGCCGCACGAGCTTGCCCGCCCCGGTACGGCTGTCGTGCAGGCGCCGCCCGCCCTCGGAGCGCAGCTCCGCCCGCGGATCGACCGGCAGCCCATGGAACCGCACACCGGAACCGGCCACCAGCGGCTCGAACACGGCGTGCGCCGCGAGCGTCACCTCGTGCCCGCCCCGTACGAGACCGGCTGCCAGACCCGTGTACGGCGCCACGTCGCCACGCGACCCCGCCGTCATCATCACCACGCGCACACGGCCAGTGTGGCGCGCGGCGGACCGGCGGGACAGAGGGCGCGTGCCGCCGACAGCCGGGCACCGCATCCGCCCGGCCACCCGCCGCCCGTGGTCCCTCGACCGGACCGACGACGAGCGACGACGAGGACCGATGAGAGGGGAACGGCGGTGCGGGTCACCTACGACGCCGAGGCGGACATGGCGTACATCCAGCTGGTGGAGCGGATCGAACCGGGGGAGGCCGTCCGGCAGGTTCCCGCCGGTGACGGCACCGCGGCGGTGCTCGACTTCGACGCCGAGGGCCGGCTTCTGGGCGTGGAACTGTCGGCGCCGCCCGCACGCTGCACCCCGACCTGATGGCCGCCGCCGGGAAGGCCGGGCGCGGCTGAGGCACGGCGGGCACCCGTCGCCCGACCTCGCGGGCCACGCGCGGAATCTGCATTCCGGGAAGTGGAATGAAATGGGTCAGGCGTGTTGCCGGATCTTCCGGGCATTCGGTGTAGTGCGAGCGCGGTCGAAGCCGCGCACTGGCCTGAGGAGTGACGGTGACACTGGCTGTCGGAGTGGAAGAGGAGTTCCATGTCCTCGAGGTGGAGACCGGGATGCTGGTGCCCCGGGCCGGAGACGTACTCCAGGGCCTGCCCAAGGGCCGCTACACCACCGAGCTGCTGCAGTCGATCGTCGAGTCGAACAGCGACGTCCACACGACGATGGACGCTCTCTGGGCCGACCTGACCCGGTCCCGCGCCCGGCTCGGCGGCAGCGCCGCTGGCAACGGGCTCGCGGTCGTCGCGGCGGGCACCGTGCCGTTCACCGACCGGAGCGCCGGCCGGGTGACGCCGGACCGCCGCTACCGGCACATGGTGTCGGAGTACCGGCAGATCGCCGACGAGCAGCTCATCTGCGGAACCCACGTCCACGTGGACGTACCCGACCGCGACACGGCGGTCCGGATGATGTGCATGATCTCGCCCTGGGCGCCCGTCCTGCTGGCGCTCTCCGCCAGCTCGCCCTTCTGGGCGGGCGCGGACACCGGCTACGCGAGCTGGCGCACCATGCTGTGGCAGCGCTGGCCCACCGCCGGACCGGCCGGGTGCTTCCCCGACTCCGCCGCGTACGACTCCGCCGTGAACGAGCTGATCGCGTCCGGTGTCGTCACCGACCCGGGGATGATCTACTACGACCTCCGGCCGTCCGACCACCAGCCCACGCTGGAGCTGCGCGTCTGCGACTCATCGCCGAGCGCCGAGACCGTCGTGCTCATCGCGGCCGTCTTCCGCGCCCTGGTGATGCGTGCCACCGCCCGCATCGCCGCGGGCGGCTCCCCGCGCTGCGACGGACGGCACGAGTGGCTGCGCGCGGCGACCTGGCGAGCGGCCCGCTCCGGCCTGGAGGGCGACCTCATCGACCCGGTGTCCCGGCGCCCCGCCCCCGCGGCCCGCGTCGTGAGGACGATGCTGGCGCGGCTGCGCCCCGAGCTGGAGGCGTGCGGCGACTGGGAGACCGTACGGGAACTCACCGAGAAGGCCCTCGCCGAGGGCAGCGCCGCGCACCGGCTGCGCCGCATCGCCGCCCGCGAGGACCTGCTGGCCAGCGTGGACGAGCTGATCGCCCTGACGCGCGGCCCCGCCGGACGCGTCGGCGCGGCCCCCGCCGCCGCTGTGGAGGCGGGCGGGCAGAGCGTGCGCCGTGACCGGGTGGAGCCCATCGGGGGCTGACCCGCCGGCATCCCATCCGACGGCCCGCGCCGCCCTGCCCGGGACCAGGGCCGTCCCCCACCGGACAGACATCACGAAGGAGGAACCCCATGTGCGGCGACACCACACGCGCCCGCCATGCGGATGCCCCGGCCACCCGGCCGCGCGGCGACGAGGAAGAAGAGGCGCTCCGCGCGGGAGGTGACACGCGATGTGCGGTCTGAGCGGCGAGATACGGTTCGACGGCGGACGCCCGGACACCGACGCGGTCCGGCGCATGAACGACCGGCTGGCACCGCGCGGCCCCGACGGCGAGGGCCTGTGGAGCCGGGGCCCCGTCGCCCTGGGCCACCGGCGGCTGAAGATCATCGACCTGTCCGAGCGGGGCGCCCAGCCCATGACCGACGGTGGCGGCACGGCCGACAGCGCCACCGTGACCGGCGTATTCAACGGCTGCCTCTACAACTACCGGGAGCTGCGGCAGGAGCTGCGACGCCTCGGTCACCGCTTCGTGTCCACCTCGGACACGGAGGTGCTGATCAAGGCGTACCTCCAGTGGGGCACCGCGTGCGTCGACCGTTTCTACGGGATGTTCGCGTTCGCGCTCAACGACCACCGCACCGGGCAGCTGGTCCTCGGCCGTGACCGCCTCGGCATCAAGCCCCTCTACCTGGCCGCCGCCCCCGGCCGGCTCCGGTTCGCCTCATCGCTGCCCGCGCTCCTCGCGGCCGGCGACGTGGACACCTCCATCGACCCGGTCGCCCTCCACCAGTACCTGACGTGGCACGCGACCGTCGCCGCGCCCCGCACCATCCTGCGCGGCGTCACCAAGCTGCCCCCGGCGACCGTCCGCGTCATCGAGCCGGACGGCACCCACCGCGACCACCGCTACTGGCAGCCCTCGTACACCCGGCGCCCCGAGCACCACGGCATGAGCCCCGACGAGTGGCGGGACGCCGTGCTGGAGGCGCTGCGCGTCGCCGTCCGGCGCCGCATGGTCGCCGACGTGCCCGTGGGCGTGCTCCTCTCCGGCGGCCTCGACTCCAGCCTGATCGTCGCGCTCCTCGCCGAGGAGGGGCAGCGGGACCTGGCCACGTTCAGCGTCGGCTTCGAGTCGGGCGGCGGCGAGGAGGGCGACGAGTTCCGCTACTCCCGGCTCATGGCCGAGCAGTTCGCCACCGACCACCACGAACTGATGGTGCCGTCCACGGAGGTGTCCGACGCGCTGGACTCGGCCGTCGCGGCGATGGCCGAGCCCATGGTCAGTCATGACGTGATCGCCTTCCACCTGCTGTCGCAGAAGGTCGCCGAGCACGTCAAGGTGGTGCAGAGCGGGCAGGGCGCCGACGAGGTCTTCGCCGGATACCACTGGTACCCGAAGCTCGCGGTGCCCGACCGGGAGCGCGCCGCGGACGCGTACGCGGAGGCGTACTTCGACCGTACGCACGCCGACCTGGCCCGGATCGTGCAGCCCCACATGCTGCCCGGCGAGGATGTGTCGGACCGGTTCGTGCGGGAGCACATGGCGGCGCCCGGCGCCGAGACCGCCCTCGACGCGGCCCTGCGCCTGGACACCCACGTCATGCTCGTGGACGACCCGGTCAAGCGCGTGGACAACATGACCATGGACTGGGGCCTGGAGGCCCGCGTGCCGTTCCTCGACCACGAGCTGGTGGAGCTGGCCGCCGCGTGCCCGCCCGAGCTGAAGCTCGCCCACGGCGGCAAGGGCGTCCTCAAGGAAGCCGGGCGGAAGCTGCTGCCCGCCGAGGTCGTGGACCGGCCCAAGGGGTACTTCCCCGTCCCCGCGATCAAGCACATGGCGGGTCCCGTCCTGGACCGGGTGCGCGACGCGCTCGACGCCCCCGAGGCGAAGGCGCGCGGCATCTTCCGGGAGGAGTACGTGGCGCGGCTCCTCGCGGCACCCGACGAGCACCGTACGAGGCGAGGGGCGAACGGCCTGTGGCAGGTAGCGTTGCTGGAGCTATGGCTGCAGAAGCACGGCATTCGCTGACGGCCCCGGACACGGCGGGGCCCGCGGCCACGGACCCTGGGACGACGGGGCCGTCGGCGCCGGGGCGATCGGCCACGGGACCCGGGTCGGCGGGGCCGCGCCCGGCCGATGCGCCCGGGACCGGTTCTCCCGGGACCGGTTTCCGGCGGGACGGTCAGGAGGCGTCGCCGGTCGCGGCGCCCTCGGCCGTCCCCCTGGCCCCGGCCGAGGGCGCCCGCGACGAGCCCGTCCGGCTCACGGCGCACGGCTGCTGGTATCCCTCGGTGGACCCCTACGGGGCGCGGGTGGCGTTCATCTGCGACCGCGGCGGTGTGCCGCAGCTGTGGACGGGGCCGGTGGACGGCGGCGAGGCGCACCTGCTCGACGCGGGCCCCGACCCCGTGTCGGAGGTGGCGTGGTCGCCGGACGGCCGGTGGATCGCGTACACGACCCGGCCGGGCGGCGGCGAGCACTCGCGGGTGCTGTGCGTACGGCCCGACGGCACCGGCCGTCGCGTCCTCGCGGGCGCCGAACCGGGCACCTCCGCCTACCTGGGCTGCTGGCTCCACGACGGGTCCGCCGTCGCGGTCACCGTCGCCGCACCCGCCACGGCCGGTCCGGCTCCCGCGGCCCCGGGCCTGGTCCTGCCGGGGGAGGCCGCCGAACCGGGGGAGCCGGGCGAGCCGTACACGGCCGGGATGCCTCCCGGCTGGAGCGAACGCGACGGCCGTGCCGTACTGCTGGGCGGCGCCCACCGGGGCGACCTGGACCCGGCGGTGCGGACCTTCGGGGAAGGAGCGGCCGGGGGCACAGGGACTGCTGGGGGAGCCGGGGCTGCCGGTGCGGATGGCGCCTCGGGCAATGCTCCCGGTGCGGCCGGTACCGCTGGGGCGGCCGCGCCCGCCGGGGCGTTCGGGGCCACCTGGGCCTTCGGGACCCCTGGTGCCTCCGGTGCCTTCGCCGACCGGCACACGGGGCCTTCCGTCCCGTTGCCGGACGCGTCGACGGTACGGGCGGGCAGCGGGCTCGCCGCGTACCTGATCGACCCTGACACGGTGGCCGCGCCCGTGCTGGTCGCCGTCGAGCAGACGGCCGCCACGCTCCGGGTCTGCGACGTCAGCCGCGACGGGCGGCTCGCCCTCCTGCGGCGCGGGCCCCGCAACCGCCGGGAGGCCGTCGTGGTACGGCTGGCCGACCTCGCGGCGGTCGCCGCCGTACCGGTCGCCGACGGCGACCCGTGGATCGGCGCCTTCTCGCCGGACGGGCGCCGCCTGTGGCTCCGCAGCGACGCCGAGCGGGAGTTCGCCGCCCTGCTGGGCGCGGACCTGGCGCCCGACGGGACGATCACCCGCCTGTCGGTCGCCGTCGAGCGGGACGGGGTGGACCTGGAGCTCCTGGCGGTCGGCCACGAGGGGCGGGGCGCGTTCCTGGCGTGGAACGACGGCGGGGTGAGCGAGCTGGAGTTCCGCCCCCTCCCGGCCGGGTCGGCCCCGGACGCCCCCGGCGCGCGGGACGCACCCGGGGACGCGTACGCCCAGGAGACGCCCGACGCCCCGGACGTACGCGAGGTGGCCGACGCCCCGGACGTACGAGACGTGCCCGACGATCCCGCCTCCACGACGGCCGGCGTCGAGACCGCCGCGCCCGTCGTGGAGGCGGGCCGGGACGTGCCGCTGCCGCACGAGGTAGCCACCAGGGTCGCGCCCGCCGGGCCGGGCGGGGCGGCGCTCGCCCTGAGCGGGTCGCAGCGGCGTCCCGGCATCTGGTGGCTGACCGGCACCGGTACCCCGTACATGACGCCGTGGTCGTCGCGCGACGAGGACGCCGTACCGCCGGGCCGCCGCCCCACCCGGCCGGTCCTCCACCGGTTCACCGCCCGGGACGGCACGCCGCTCAGCGGCTGGTACTACCGCGCGCCCGGCCGGGGCCCCACCCGGCCGGCGCCCTGCGTCATCCACCTGCACGGCGGCCCCGAGGAGCAGGAGCGCCCCGTGCTGGAACCGCTGTACCACGAGCTGCTCGGCCGGGGCTTCGACGTGTTCGCACCCGACGTGCGGGGCTCGTCGGGGCACGGCAGGTCGTTCGTGGACGCCGACCTGGGCACGGGCCGGTTCGCCGCCATCCAGGACGTCGCCGACTGCGCCGCGCACGCCGTGTTCGCCGGACCGGCGGACCCGTCGCGGCTGGCGGTGATGGGCCGCTCGTACGGCGGTTACCTCGTGATGGCGTCCCTCGTGTGGCACCCGGAGCTGTTCCGCACGGGCGTCGCCGTGTGCGGCATGTCGGACTTCCAGTCGTTCTTCGCCGGTACGGAGCCGTGGATCGCCGAGTCGGCCGCGCACAAGTACGGCCACCCGGAGCGGGACCGCGACCTGCTGCGGGCGCTTTCGCCGCTGCACCGGGTGGACGCCCTGCGCGTGCCGGTCCTGGCGGTGCACGGGGAGTACGACACGAACGTGCCGCCGGGCGAGTCCGAGCAGTTCGTACGGGCGGCCAGGGACCGGGGGATCGCCGCCGAGCTGCTGACCCTGCGCGACGAGGGCCACGACTTCCAACGGGCCGACAACAGGCGCCTGTTCCGCCGTACCGCGGCCGACTGGCTGGAGCGCCACCTCATGGGCGGGGGTGGCGGCCCGGCCCCCTTCACCCCCGGCGAGGACTGAGCCCCGGCGAGGCCGCCCCGCCCCCGCGAGGCCGCCCCGCCCCCGCGAGGACCCGCCCCCGCGAGGACCGGCCCACGACAGGGGCGCCGTACTACTACGACTCCGACGCCCCTACGGCGCCTCCGTCCCCGCCCGGTCGAGGGCGGCGCCGGACCGAGTGAGGGCCACCACGCCGACCGCCACCGCTGCGGCGGCCGCGCTCACCCACGCGGCGTCCCGGTAGTCGCCCGTCACCCCGGTCGCGGCGCCCGCCAGCAACGGTCCCAGGAACGCACCGGTGTTCAGCGCCACCGTCGCGAACGACCCGCCCAGCGCGGGCGCCCCCGACGCGACGTACATGACCCGGTTGACCAGCGTCGTACCGATGCCGAACGACAACGCGCCCAGCACCACCGCCACCGCCACGAACAGCACCCCGGACCCCGTGCTCGTCACCGCCAGCAGCGCCCACCCGGCGGGCAGCACCCACAGCGCCGCGACCACGCCCCGCCCGAGCCGCCCGTCCGCGATCCGCCCGGCCATGGTCACCCCGGCGAACGCGCCCGCGCCGAACGCGGCGAGCAGCCCCGGCACCGCCCCCTCGGGCAGACCGGCGACGTCCGTGGCGAGGACGGCCAGGTACGCGAACGTCGCGAACGTCGCCCCGTTGACGGCGGCAGCCAGCGCGAGCGCCACCCGCACCGGGCGCGCCCGCAGGGTCCGCACCTCCCGCCGAACCGAGATCGCCGGGCGGTCCGCCGCGTCGGCCGGGGCCGACCGGAACACGAACGCCAGCGCGGGCAGGCACAGCGCGGCGACCGCCCAGAAGGCCGCGCGCCACCCGGACCAGTGCCCGAGCCACGCGCCCGCGGGCACCCCGGCGACACACGCGAGGGTGACCCCGGACAGCAGGACGGCGGTCGCCCGCGCCCGCTTCTCCGGCACCACCAGGGCGGAGGCCACGCTCATCGCGACGGCGAGGAAGCCCGCGTTGACGACGGCCGCGACGACGCGGCTGGCGAACAGTACGGCGAAGTCCGTCGTGACCGCGCCGACGACGTGCACGACGACGAACGCGGCCAGGAAACCGGCCAGGGCGCGCCGCCGGGGCCAGCGGGCGGCGAGCGCGGCCATCACCGGCGCGCCCGCCATCATGCCGACGGCGTACGCGGACGTGAGACTCGCCGCGGCGCCCACCGGGACGCTCAGATCGCGGGCGATGCCCGGCACGAGACCGGACAGCATGAACTCGGACGTTCCCTGCGCGAACACGGCAAGGCCGAGGACGTGGAGGAAGAGGGGCATGGAGCCGACTCCGGTGACGAGGCGAACGGGCGGAGGAATCCGCGCACCGGTCGGCAGGCCCATCACACCCGAGACGGGGGGAGGCCGAAAGGGACCGGACGCACGGCACGCGTATCCGGTCGCCGCAGAAGCGGGATCGGGCGGTCAGCCGGGAAGGCTGCCGCTCAGCACACGATCCGCCGCCGGACGACCGGCGGCTCGGCTCTGTCGGACTCGGGGCTCGTCACGCCGGGCACGTTACGCCCCACCGGGCCGCACCGGCAACCTCGTTACGCACCCGCGCACGTCCAGCGCGTACCGTGGCCCGCATGCCGGAACCGACCCGCCGTACCGAGCCCGCCGCGCCTCCGGCGGCCGCCGGACCTTCCACACCGGAGGCGGAGGTGTTCCTGTGTGGCACCTGCGGCGCGGTGTTGACCGGTCCGCTGCGGCGGCTGCCCCGGGTGCCCGATCCGCCGTACCACCCGTGGTGGGAGGCCGAGGAGATGGGCCCGTCGCCCGCGACCGTGCCGAGCGGCCGCTACGCCATCGAGACGGAGCCGTACGGCCCGCCCCTGGTCGTGGCCGAAGCGCCCGGACCCGTCCACCCGCGCCATGGCACCCGCCATGACCGGGAGGGGCGGCCGCTCGTGTCGGCGGGCCCGCGCGGCACCATCGTCGTCAACCCGGACGACGTGCGGGGCCTGGAGCTGCGGCACGCCTCCCCGGCCTGCTGCGGGGCGACCCCGGACGGCGGGCTGAACCAGGTGTGCGGCTGCGGCACCCGCGTCGCGACCCTCTGCTCCGACTGCTGTCTGCCGTACGAGCTGCACCTCGCGCCCGACCGCGTCCGGGCCAGGCCGTACGGCAAGCCATACGACACGACGGCCGGGAGCACCGGGGGATGCGACGACGCCGGGGCCGCCCGTCCCTGAGCGGCCCCGGCGGCCTCCCTCGCCGCGTCCTCGACGGGCGGCGGGGGAGGGGTGGTCACACGCCCGCGATGCTCTGGATCCAGGAGCGGTACGCGGTGACGTTCGTGTACGCCGTGGTGGTCTGGCGGTCGCTGGTCGAGGCGACACCGACCTGGACGCCGTTGGCCATCATCGGGCCGCCCGAGTCGCCGCCGGCGGTGATGCCGGTGCCACGGCGGGCGCAGATCGCGGAGCCGTTGTAGGCGTCACGGCAGCCGCCGCTCACGATGACGTCGGCGACCTTCAGGTACCGCGACTGGCAGTTGGCCTCGGAGCCGCACTGGGAGGTCGCGCCCCAGCCGTACACCTGCACGGTCTGGCCCACCGACACCGAGCCGGGCTGGCCGAGGCGCGCGTACGTCGCCGACACGGAGCGGTCGAGCCGGACCAGGGAGAGGTCCGACGAGGCGTGGTTGTAGGTCCCCGCGCCGTTGGCCACGGTCCCGCCGCTGCTCTGGTCGAGGCTGCCGATCCGGAAGGACAGGCCGCCGCCGGTCACACAGTGCTTGGCGGTCAGGATCCAGGTCGGGGCGATGATCGTGGCGGTGCAGGTCTGCCGGCCGTTGGAGAACAGCCGGGCCGCCCAGGGGGCGTTGGAGGCGTAGCCGCCGCCGATGATGGGCTGGACGGCGGTGGGCGTGGCCCCGTCGGTGGCCGCCGCCGTCTGAGTCGCCGTCACCGGAGTGGGCGCCGTCTGCGCCATCGCGGTGGGGGCGAGCCCTAAGACGGCCATCGCCGTCGCGGCGAGCGCGGGGAGCAGTCTGCCTATTCGCACGGTGGTCTCCCTTGTGTGGGGGTGGAAGCGTCCTTCATGAGGACGTCACTGCATAGATATGCAGCGGCGGGGGCGCGCGACGGCTGGGTGAGCTGTCGCGTGCATGCCATGTGCGGCTGGGGCGAATCTGGCAGACGCGCCGACGCTCCCGCAAGAGGCTGGCGTGGGAGTGTGTGACTGATCGCGCGGCGATGCGCGTAGATATGTGCTTTGCTACATAAGAAACAAAGGAAAGGTCTGGACCATTATGCGGCAATAGGCGGCGCCGGACCATGCCCGCGGCATGGAAGGGGGAGGTCCGCCCGCCGAACTGGACCCCGGCGCCCGCATGTTCACGGCCCCGGCGGCCCGAGCGGCTGACCGGCTTGAGCGCACCTCCCCTCCCGAGGGGCGTCAGCTCTCAGTTGACGGCGTCGCCCGGCGCCACCCGGTGCGCCTCCAGCTCCGGCGCCGCCAGCAGGTCGGCGACCAGTGCCTCCGTACCGCCGATGTAGGTGCTCACCAGGTCCACGTCACCCCCGACGCACCAGGCGCGGTCCTCCGGCCACCACAGATCGGGCGGCTCCGCGAACTCGTCCAGCTCCACCGGCGACACCGCGTCGTCCAGCGCCCCGGCGAGCAGCACTTCCTCGCGGCCCGGCGTCGCGAAGGACGGCACGGCGTCGAAGTCCCACCGCCCGTACCCGTTCCACAGGCCGTACCCGCACCGCTCGGGCGTCCGGGTGTGCCGGGCGAGCACCGGGATCAGGGCCCGCGCCACATCGGGCGGGGTCGGCCCTTCCGCCGGGTGCTCGTCCCAGACGCCGGGAAGGCCGTACGCGGAGGCGTTCTGGTAGAAGCGGTTTATCCCGACGAGCTGGTGCCAGTACGTCACGGGGCGCACGGGCCGCCCGTACGCGGCGCCCACCGTCGCCCACCGCGCGGGCCGCCCGTCCAGCGATGCGGGGTGGAGGACACGGGCGTACGCGGCGAACCCGGCCGCCGCGACGCCGGCCACCGTCCCGAACGCGCCCGCCCCCGGCGGGCGGTGCCCAACACCTTTGTGCGGTACGTCTGTTGGGAGAACTCTCAGAGGGCCAGGACGGGGCGGACGGAGAAGTCCTCGAACACGTCCTCGCCCTCCTCGCCGTACACGAACTCGGCCATGTGCGGGTTCCGGTTCGCCGTGGCGAGCGGCAGCCAGCCCAGGAGGAACCCGTAGCCCCCGCACACCGACTCGCCGCCGTCCCCGCCGAGGACCGCCGCCGGGTCGCTCGACAGCTCGGCCCGGTACGTGTCGTAGGCGATGCGCAGGCCGAGGGCGTTCGGCTGGTGCTGCGGTCCTTCGGCGGCGTCGTACGGCACCTGGTCCAGCGGGCAGTCGTCGCCCCACCGGAACAGGGTGCGCGCGCCCGCCCCGCACGCGTGCTCCCACTCGTCGGGGCTCGGCATCCGCAGGCCGCGGGCGGCGAGGACGGCCGGCATGTCGGCGGGGACCTCGGCCAGCGGCTCGTCCTCCACCGCCATCAGCACCGTGTCCAGCCGCACGGTCCGGGGCGGCGAGAGCAGCGTGCGCAGGTGCGAGCGCAGATCTGCTTCGGCGCCGTAGCCCTCGGCGAGGCTCCGCGCGTAGTCGGCGGCCTGCTCGGGCGTCGGCTCCCACCGGCCGAGGTCGAAGCCGAGCCGGACCGTGCCGCCGGGTATCAGGGCGAACTCCCGCCCGCGCCAGGCGATCCGGGCACGGTGCAGCGCGGCTCCGAGGTGTTCGACGGTCTCCACGGCGGCCAGGCGCCCGCCCACCCGGTCCGCCGCCTCCTGGGCGGTGCGGCGTGCGGTGGACGGGCCGAAGGCGCGCCACTGGTCGAGGCTGAGGTCGGCGAGGTTCACGTACCGCAGTCTCGCACCCGGGTCCGACAACGCCCGCCCGCGGTCGCCCCGGCGGTACGGGCCGCCCCCGCCGCCGACGTGCCGCCCACAACCGGCCGGGCCCTCGCCGCCCGCCCGGCGTGCGGGCCCGACGCCTGCCCCGCACGCGGGCCCGCCCGGCTTGCAGCCCGGCGCGCGTCAGACCGACCGGTGGTACTGGTCCGGCACGTGCACCTCGCCGCCCAGCTCGCGTGCCGCGTGGCGCGCCCAGGAGGGGTTGCGCAGCAGCTCACGGCCGAGCAGCACCGCGTCCGCCTCACCGTTGGCGACGATCTTCTCCGCCTGCCCGGTCTCCGTGATCAGCCCCACGGCGGCGACCGGCAGCCCCGTCTCCGCCTTCACCCGCGTGGCGAACGGCACCTGGTAGCCGGGGCCGACCGGGATGCGGACGCGCGGCGCGTTACCGCCGGTGGACACGTCGAGCAGGTCCACGCCGTGCTCCTTCAGCAGCGCCGCGAACCGCACCGTGTCGTCGGCCGTCCAGCCGGAGTCCTCCAGCCAGTCGGTGGCCGAGATCCGGAAGAACATGGGCAGTTCCTCGGGCCACACCTCGCGCACCGCGTCCACCACCTCCAGGGCGAAGCGCACCCGGTTGTCGAAGGAGCCGCCGTACTCGTCGGTGCGGCGGTTGCTGTGCGGGGAGAGGAACTCGCCGATCAGGTAGCCGTGCGCGCCATGGACCTCGACGACCTCGAAGCCCGCGTCGAGAGCGCGCCGGGCCGCCGCCGCGAACTGCCCGACGACCTCGCGGATCTGCTCCCGCGACAGCTCATCCGGCACCGGGTGGCCCTCGTCGAACGGCACCGGGCTCGGGCCGACCGGCCGCCAGCCGCGCTCGTCGTCGATCGGGGCGCCGCCCTTCCAGGGGCGCTCGGTCGATCCCTTCCGGCCCGCGTGGGCGATCTGGATTCCCGGGACCGTGCCGTGGTCCTTGAGGAAACGGGTGATCCGGCGCAGCGCCTCCGCCTGCGTGTCGTTCCAGATGCCGAGGTCGTACGGGCTGATCCGGCCCTCGGGGGACACCGCCGTCGCCTCCAGCAGGATCAGGCCGGTGCCACCGGTGGCGCGGGCGGCGTAGTGCGCGAAGTGCCAGTCGTTCGCCACGCCCGCGTCCGGCCCGGACGCCTCGGCGCTGTACTGGCACATCGGCGCCATCCAGACGCGGTTCGGGATGGTCAGCGACCGTAGGGTGTAGTGCTCGAACAGTGCGCTCACGGCGGACTCCATTCAGGGCGGGACCGGTGTTCGACTCGTACGATAGTCGTCGTAGTACGGCGCCTGTCAAACTACGAGGGTCTTCGTACAATGGGGGGACCCGACGAGTCTGGAGCCCCCGTGACCCCCGTGCCCCGCGCGACCGCCGCGAGCAGCCCGCGCGAACTCGCGCACCCCTCACGCGACGAGATCCGCCTCGAAGCCGTGCTCCACGCCCTCTCCGACCCGATGCGAATGCAGGTGGTACGCGAGCTGGCCGCCGCCGACGGGGAGGTCAGCTGCTCGTACGTGGAGCTCCCGGTCTCCAAGTCCACCACCACCCACCACTTCCGCGTCCTGCGCGAGGCAGGCGTGATCCGTCAGACCTACCGGGGCACGGCCAAGCTGAACGGTCTGCGCCGCGACGACTTGGAAGCGCTCTTCCCCGGCCTCCTGGACACGGTCCTCGCCGCCGCGGAGCAGCAGTGCGTCCGGTACGGGCACTGAACGGCGGCCACTGAACGGCGCCTTGTGGACGACCTGTGGCCGACGGCCCCTCTACAGTCGGGCCATGACACAGGACCCGCACCGCCTCACCGCCCCAGCCCCCGGCGACCCGGCCGCCCCCGCTGCTCTCGCGCTCGACGCGGGCGTCGAGGTGCCCGGGTTCCGCGACGGCGAGACGTGGACGGTGGGTGCCGTGATCCTCGACGGGCAGGGCAGGGCCTTCGCCCAGCGGCGCGGCCCGCACCGGAAGCTGTTCCCCGACTGCTGGGACATCGTCGGCGGGCACGTGGAGCCGGGTGAGTCGCTGCTGGAGGCCCTCGTCCGCGAGGTGGCGGAGGAGACCGGCTGGCGAGCCCGCCGCGTACGGCGCCTCCTCGGTGTCAGCACCTGGACGGGCGGCGACGGCGTGACCCGGCAGGAAGCCGACTACCTGGTCGAGGTGGACGGCGATCTGACCGCCCCGGCACTGGAGTGGCCCGAGCACACCGCGTACGCCTGGTTCGGCCCCGACGACCTGCCCCTCCTCAAGGAGAACCGGCAGCCGGGCGAGTACCTGATCCACGACCTGATCGCCCGCGCCCTGCACTCCGCCCCGCCCGTCTAGGCCGCTTCCTGGCGATCATCTGGAAGGTGTGGATCACGTCCCGGACCCGGTCCGCGCTCGTGAACGTCACCTCCGTGATCCTCGCCAAGGGCATGCCCTGCGCGGACGGCGGCATGTGGCCGCTTCACCTCGCTCGGCGTTTCCTCAGCTCAGCCAGCCATCCCCGCACCTGTTCGTCGTCGTGCAGGTAGCCGCCGCTCTCGCCCGCGGGGACATCGATTCCATAGAGGCAGTTCAGCGCCCACCAGGAGAGGTCGTCCCAGGCGGTCCCGTCCTCAACCACCCACCTCGCCGCCCAGCGATCGGCCTCGTCACGGGACAACCGACCCGCGGCGAGTGCAGCGAAGCGATCCTCGATCTCATCGAGGGTGGGCTGGCCGCTGGCGTCCATGCCCTGACCGTACAGGGAGGGCAGACGTTGCCTGATGCGGCACTAGGTGCCCGGGGCCCAGGCTCGCGAGGGCCGGCGCGACTGGACGGGCGGCCCCGTCGCCTCCCGGGCTCCCCTTCCCCTCGGCGGCCGCCACTTCCACCGCACGGCGCCGCGTGGGCCCCCGGCGGTCAGGGCGGCGCACCACTTGCCGCGCCTATCGAAACTCGATAGCTTTCCATCGTTGCTCGATTGAAGGAGACGTGATGGGGAACCTGCCGGTGCTCGGGCTGCGGGCCGTGGTCGTGATGCTGCTCGCCGGGTCGGTGTTCGTGCAGGCGGTGATGGTGCCGCTGTTGGCCGCCGATCTGGAGGAAGTCGGCGGGGACCTCGCGCATCTGCGCGTCCCGGTCCTCGTGATCCTGCTGCTGGGGATCGTGACGGCCCAGGTCGTCCTGGTCTGCGTGTGGCGGCTGATGACGATGGTGCGGCGCGGGACCGTGTTCTCCTACGACGCCTTCCGGTACGTGCACATCGTCATCGGCGCGATGGTGGCGGCGGCCCTCCTGGTGTTCACGCTGGGGACGCTCCTCGCGCCGGGCGAGGCCGTCGCGCCCGGTGTGGTCCTCCTGGTCGGCGGGGTCGGCGTGGCGATCCTCGGTGTCGCCCTCGTCGTGCTCGTCCTGCGGATGCTGCTCGCCCAGGCGACGCGGATGCGGGCCGAGCTGGAGGAGGTCATCTGATGCCGATCGCCGTAGACATCGACGTCATGCTGGCGAAGCGGAAGATGTCCGTCGGTGAGCTCGCCGAACGCGTCGGGATCACGCCCGCCAACCTCGCCGTCCTGAAGAACGGCCGTGCCAAGGCCGTCCGCTTCACGACGCTCGCCGCGCTCTGCGAGGTGCTGGAGTGCCAGCCGGGCGACCTGCTGCGCTGGGAAGCCGAGGACGCCGCCGAGGCGTGACCCCGGCCGGTCCGCGACCCCCGGGCCGAACCGGCTGGGCCGCCGCCGGGGCCCGCCGTCCCCGGCTCGGCCGCTGCCGGGGACGGCGGGCTGCCGCCCCGGCAGCGGACAAGGACCTACCGGAACCGGTCCCACGTCCCGCTGCCCGCGATGACCCGCAACTGCCCCACCGACAGCGGCGGTGTGCCCCGGGTGGGCTCGGCGACGAGCGGGCGGCTCGTGTTGTAGGCGGTGACGGTGACCCGGAAGCCGCCCGGACGGGTCACGGTGACGGACCGGTGGAGCACGCCCTCGCCGCTCCACGGCGCCGGACCGTTCCGCTCCTCGACCCGCGGCTCGTCCGTGTCGTTGGTGCCCCGGTGGTCCACGGTGACCTCGACCGCCGCCTCGCCCTTCCCGTCATCGACCCGGAGGTGCGCGAAGTGGGTGGGGCTCGTACCGCCGGCCCGGCCGAAGTGCCGCAGGCCAGGGGGAAGGAGCGGCTCCAGGGTGTCCAGCAGCTCGAAGCCCGACGGGGCGCCGGGCTCGACCTCCCCGCCGTCCCGCCGCGGGAACGAGTCCAGCAGCGTCCGCCACTCTCCGGCCGTCACCAGTTCGGTCAGCCGCTGCTGCGACAGCGGCGGCACCTCACGCGTCGGCGCGGCACCCTCAGCGGCGGGCGCGTTCAGTTCCGTGGCGGTCAGCATGGAACCGTCGGGCGTGATCAACCGTGCCGACCACACCACGGCGTCCCGTTCGCCGTAGGGCGCCACACGGTCCTGGACGAGCAGGAGGTCGGAGCCGTCCGGCAGCACCCGCTTCGTGCAGGTGCCCTTCGGGCCCCACCGGCCGACGCCCCCCGGCCCGTCCGGGCACCCGGCCAGGGACACCAGGTCCAGCGCGGGGGAGTCGGTCCTGCCCAGCGCGACCGACACCAACGCCGGGCCCTCGCCGTCGTCGAGGACGACCGCGCCCTTCGCGTACGCGCCGAGCGTGGCACCGCCACCGTCCCCGGGCACCTCGCGGACCTTCCCCTCCGGCAGGAGTCCCTTCAGGACGGAGACGACCCGCCGCTCCGCCTCCGCCTCCACACCCGGAACCACCGCGGCGGCCACCTCGCTGCGACCGTCGATCGGGCCCGCGTACACGACGCCCGCCCCCATCGCTCCGGCCAGCGCCACGCCGACGGCGACGACCGCCGCCCGCCCGCGCCGCACACTCCTGGTTGCTCCGCTCACGATGCGTCCCTTCCTGAGTACGTGCCGACCGGCGCGCCCCTGGCGCGCCCGGCCGCTGCGAGGCCCGGCCGATATGGCCCACGGCCTCCTGTCACCCACTCGACAACCTGGCCCGTACGGCAGGTTCCATCGGGTCCGGCGGCCCCCGGCCACAACGGGGAGGAAGGGACGCCGGCCGGCTCCCGCGCGGGAACCGGCCGGCGTCGTACGGACCGCCCTACCGCTGCCACCAGGCGGCGGACGCGTCCCGCAGGGTGTTGGTGCCGCAGTGCACCTCGCCCATGCCGAGGTGGTACGTGTCCCAGTCGTCGATGTAGGAGACCCTCATCCCGGCACGGGTGTACGCGGCGGTGACCGCGTCCGTGAAGACGTCGCGGCCCCCGATGACCGGCCCCCACTGCTTCGGCGCCAGGTACCGGTCGCGGCCCAGCAGCACGCCGTTCACCGCGCCCGGCACGTACGCGCTGGTCATCACGGAGGAACCGGGCGCCGTCGCGCGCTCACCCTCGCGCGCCAGCCGCTTCTGCTGGCCGTACTCGGTGACCGACTCCGGTACCTGCCCGGCGCCCAGCCGCGTCAGCCGCGGCACCCGGTCGCCGCGCTCGCCGTGCTCGGTGCCCCGGGTGTACAGCGCGGGCACCCGGACCACCTCGGCGTCCGTCACGCCCGTCTCCCGCTTCAGGACCTCCAGGTTGGCCCGGATGCGCTGCGCGGCCATCGTGTTGTCCGCCACCAGCCACTTCGACGCGAGCGCCTGGTCGATCGTCTCCTTCGGCGCGGGCAGGTCCTTGCCGCCCGGCACCGAGAACATCCGCGTCGTGCCGTGCCCCGCCTTCTGCGCGTCCCGCAGCAGCCGCAGCCCCGCCTCGGGGTCGGCGACTCCGAGGCGCCACCCGCGCGCGGTGTCCGGCGCGGGCAGGAACTGCACGAACTCGTCCACGTGCCCCACGTGCAGCCACGACGTGTCCAGCAGCAGCGGGTCCTGGAAGCCCTGCGCCTGGAGCAGCGTGCGCATCGCCCGCGCGGGCTTCGAGCCGTCGTCCTTCCGCTCGCCCATGATGATCCGCCCGGCGGGGAACGACCGCCCGGCGTGGGCGTACGGCGGGATCGTCTCCAGGTTCCCCATCGAGTTCATGGTCCACTCCTCCGACTCGCGGACCCCCGAGACCTGTACGACGCCGATGCCCTTGCCGCGCAGCCGCTCGAACAGCTCCCGGCCCGACTCGCGGTCGGGCTGCGCCGAACGCAGCATCACCCGGATCACCTGGCGGCGGCCGTCGGGGCCGGTCATGCTCACGTACCCGGGCTCCACGAAGTCCTGCGCCCAGATGTCCTCGTACCGGTCGAACGTGAACAGCGGGTTCCCGATCCCGGCGGCCTTCGCCTCGGCCGCCAGGCCCCGCACGAACGCCTGCTGCCGACGGGCGTACGGGTCCGTGCCCGGCACCCTGGTGACCAGCACCTGCTGGGCGTTCTGGAGGTGGTGGTGCGTCAGCAGCGGCGCCACCCGCAGCGTGACGTCGTCCGACGTGGCCCTGCCACCGGAGGTGACGGTGAGGCGCAGGACGGCACGGCCGCCCCACAGGGCCGGGTCCCGGACGACGTCGGTGGCCTCCACACCGAACTCCACACCCGCCCGCAGCTCGGCCGCCGTCAGACGCGTGCCGGCCGTGACCCACACCCATCCGGTGCCGCGCTTGACGAACACCCGGGTGTTCTTGGCGCCGCCGACCACCCGCAGGGTGCCGCTCGCCGACGCGGGCAGCCCCTTCATCGGCACGGACCGTACCCGCGCCAGGTCGGCGGCGTCCGGCGTGCCGTTCACCCTTGTGTCGAGGGCGTCGTTGCAGGCGGCGAGGCGCGCGTCCGGCAGCGGCCTGCCGCGCGGGTCGGCCGTCGGACAGCGCTTCGTGTCGTCATCGATGTTCGGCAGGAACACCGCGCCGCGCGTCGGCGTCCACGTGTCCTCCCCGGCGTTGTCCGTCGCCCCGGCGACGTCCACCCGTCCGTCCCGGTCCACGTCCGCCCGCAGGTCCGCCCGTGGCGGCGGCGCGGCTGCGAGGGCGGGTGCGGCCGGGGCGATGATGGCCGCGATGACGGACAGGGCGAGTGTCGCGCGCCGTGTGTGGCTCGTCGTACGCACCGTGTGTCCCCTCCTGAAGGTTCGGTCTTTCCGAGCCGGTAGAGGGAATCCGTTGCGCGGGCGTTGCGCGGGACGCGGGACGACCTGCGAGGGACGTGTGATTCGGCCGGAAGTCGCCCCGGGCTCAGGCCCGGACGCCCCCGGGTCGCGGCCGAGGCCGAGAGACGGGGGAGTTGTTACCTGGCGGGGTCCGGCAGTGGGTGCAGGCGTACTTCGGTGAGCCGCCCTCCGGTGATCCGCGCCGTCATGTACGTGCGGTGCGGTTCGCGCCGCCGGTCGGTCGGCGACCCCGGGTTGAGCAGCCGCAGCCGGTCACCGGCCATGGAGTCCCACGGGATGTGGCTGTGGCCGAACACGAGCACGTCCGCCTCCGGGAATCGCTCGGCGCAGCGCCGCTCCCGCCCCCGCGCCGGACCGGTCTCGTGCACCACGGCGAACCGCACCCCGCCCAGTTCCGCGTACGCCACCTCGGGCAGCCGCGCCCGCAGTGCGGGGCCGTCGTTGTTGCCGTACACCGCGACCAGCCGCCGCGCCCGCGCCTCCAGCAGGTCCAGCGTGGCCACGTCCACCCAGTCGCCCGCGTGGAACACCACGTCCACACGCGGCACCAGGTCCAGCAGCTCCGGCGGCACGGCCCTGGCCCGGGCGGGCACATGCGTGTCGGACATCAGCAGCAGCTCCACCGGGCCGACGGTAGTGGGCACCGGCACCCCGCGCCAGCCCCCGCCCCGGCACCTCGCGCCCCCGCCCCTGGACCCCGCGCCGGCCCCCGCCCCGGCCGGTCGCGCCGGACCTGCCGGGCGGCGGGGGCGCACGTACGCTGGGAGGCGAGACGCCCGACGCCGCCCCGCCGGGCCGCGGGGCGGGCGGAGGCGGCCGACCGCGGTCTGCCGTGCGGCAGACGGCAGGGAACCGGTGAGACGATGACGAAGCTGACGATCATCAGCGGCGGCCTGCGCGAGCCGTCCTCGACACGGCTCCTCGCCAACCGCCTCGACGTGGCGGTGCGCGCGGAACTGGAGGCACAGGGACGCACCGTCGAGTCGACGTTCGTGGAGCTGCGCCCGCTGGGCCGCGCGATCATGGACGCGATGCTGTCGGGGTTCCCCACGCCGCCGCTGGAGCAGGCGTTCCGGACGGTGGACTCGGCGGACGGGGTCATCGCGGTGACGCCCGCGTTCAACGCCTCCTTCAGCGGGCTGTTCAAGTCGTTCTTCGACGTGCTGCCCGAGGGGACGCTGGCCGACATGCCCGTGCTGATCGCCGCGACCGGCGGCACCGAACGGCACTCGCTGGTGCTGGAGCACGCGATGCGGCCGATGTTCTCGTATCTGCACGCGATCGTGTCGCCTCGCGGGGTGTACGCCGCGACCGGCGACTTCGGCACCGACGAGGCCCAGGCGGGCGCCGCGCTCCGGGACCGCGTCAGGACGGCCGCGGCCGACTACGCCCGGCTGGTCCAGGGCTGCGGCGCCCGTACCCGGCAAGCGCCCGAGGCGGAGAGCTTCACGCCGATGGAGCAGCTCCTGCGCGGCTCGGCCTGAGCGTTCCGCACCGACAGGACCGTACGGTCACCGGCGGGTCAGGTCGGCCGCGTGACCAGCCATCGGAGCACCTCGGGCGTGACGGGGTCGGTGATGTCGGCGTACCCCTCGTGCTTCGCCAGGTACTTCTTCACGTACGGGCACACGGGCACGATCCGCTTGCCCGAGGCGCGTACGTCCTCCAGCGCGTCGTGGACGAGCCGCGCGGCCAGGCCCCGCCCGCCGTACGCGTCCTCGATCTTGGTGTGGTGGAAGACGCGCTGCTCGTCGCGGTCGCGGTAGGCCGTGAGGCCCGCGGACGTGTCGCCGACGTGGATCTCGTACCGGTTGCGCTCCGGCACGTGCACGACGGCGGGTTCGACGGCGGAATCGGGGGCGGAACCGGCGGTGTGGGGGGCGGGCGTGGCGGGGTTCCTGCGGGGCCTGATCGTGGCGTTGGGCAGGGCGGGGGCCGGGAGCCGGCCGCCGTCGTAGCCCTCGACCGCGCCGAAGCGGTCCGAGGCGTTCTGCCACGCCTCCCGCGCCTCGACGATGTCGTCATGGGTGCGGCCGATGAAGTTCCACCACATGACGATCTCCTCGCCGAACGGCGGCCCGCCCAGCAGGACCAGCCGCGCGGGCCCGGCCGCGTCGTTCACGAGGGTCAGCGTCGTACGGCCGGGGGCGGCGTACCCCAGCTCCGTGGGGCGCAGGGCCGTACCGTCGAAGCGGATGTCGCCCGCGTCCACCAGGACGCCGTGCTCGAAACCGGCGTCCACGTCGAGGACGACCGTCGCGCCGGGCGCGAGGGACAGTTCCGCGCCCAGCAGGGGGGTGAAGGTCCGTACCGGCGAGGTGGCGCCCGCCAGCGAGCCGAGGAAGACACGGGCCTCGCCGCCGTCGAGCGACACCGCCTGGGGCACATGGTGCTGGAAGTCCCGCGCGGCGCCCCGGTGCTCCTCGGGGAGCGCCACCCACAGCTGCACGCCGTGCAGCAGCGTCGTCCGGGGCGTGGACACCTCCGAGTGGCTGATCCCGTGGCCGCCCGTCATCAGATTCAGCTCACCCGGGCGGACGAAGGCGTGGCTGCCGAGGCTGTCGCGGTGCTCGATCTCGCCGCTGAACAGCCAGCTCACCGTCTGGAGCCCGGTGTGCGGGTGCGGGGCGACGTCCATGCCGCCGGTCAGCGACACGTCGTCGGGGCCGTAGTGGTCGGCGAAGCACCACGCCCCGATGAGCGTGCGCGCCCGCTGGGGCAGGGTGCGCCGAACCGTCATCGCGCGCGGTCCGCCGAGCGGCACGCTGCGCGCGGTCAGAACCTCGACACCGGGCCGCGGCGGCTCGGCCGTCTCCGATCCGCAGGCCAGCTCGGCCGGGCGTGTTTCCGTGTTGCTCACCGTGGGAGCCCTCTCTCGCCCAGAAAAGTTCGACCTTCAACATTCACGTGATGATGATAGGACCCATCATGACTGTCCACGCGATCAGGGAGTGCCGCTGACACGGGCGTCAGGGCCAGGGGCGGGGAGCGGTCGGCGGGTCTTCCTCGACAAGCAGCACCCCGCCGCGTACCGCGCGTTGACCGGCACGGCGGAGGCGGTGCGGACCGCCGCGGCGAGCGCGGGACTCGACCGGGTCCTGGTCGAGCTCATCAATGTCAGGGTGTCACAGCTCAACGCGTGCGCGTACTGCCTCAGTCTGCACACCCGCGCCGCCCTGCGCGCGGGCGAGACGACGCGGCGGCTCGGCGTGCTGGCGGCCTGGCGCGACACCGAGCTGTTCACCGACCGGGAGCGGGCGGCGCTCGCCCTGGCCGAGGCCACGACGCACCCGGCCGACGCGGGCCTCCAGAGCGCCGCGTACGCGGAGGCGAGGGCCGTCCTCACGGACGACGAGATCTCCGCCGCGATCTGGGTCGCGATCACCATCAACGCCTTCAACCGCCTCTCGGTCCTGAGCAAGCACCCCGTGCGTCAGCCCGCCCCCGACACGGCGTGAGGCCGCCCCGGGCCGACATGCCGCCCGCCTGCGCCCCTGCCAGGCTGGAGGGTGGTGGCGTGGTGGGAGCCGGTCAGGGGCGGGGGGAATCGGCGGGGAGGCCGTTCTGTTGACGCAGATAGTTGAATGAACAACTAAAAGGAAGTGGTCCACCATGCAGTTCGGCATCTTCACGGTCGGAGACGTGACGGCCGACCCGACCAACGGGCGCACCCCCACCGAACACGAGCGGATCAAGGCCACGATCGCCATCGCCCGCAAGGCCGAGGAAGTGGGCCTGGACGTGTTCGCGACCGGTGAGCACCACAACCCGCCCTTCGTGCCGTCCTCGCCGACCACGCTCCTCGGATACCTGGCCGCCGTCACCGAGCGGATCACGCTGTCCACGTCGACCACGCTCATCACCACCAACGACCCCGTGAAGATCGCCGAGGACTACGCGTACCTCCAGCACATCGCCGACGGACGCGTCGACCTGATGATGGGGCGCGGCAACACCGGCCCTGTCTACCCCTGGTTCGGCAAGGACATCCGCCAGGGCATCCCGCTGGCGATCGAGAACTACGCCCTCCTCCACAAACTGTGGCGCGAGGACGTGGTGGACTGGGAGGGCAAGTTCCGCACCCCCCTCCAGGGCTTCACCGCCACCCCGCGCCCGCTGGACGGAGTCCCGCCGTTCGTGTGGCACGGCTCGATCCGCTCCCCGGAGATCGCCGAGCAGGCCGCGTACTACGGCGACGGCTTCTTCCACAACAACATCTTCTGGCCCATGTCCCACACCCGGCAGATGGTCGCCCTGTACCGGAAGCGGTACGCGCACTACGGCCACGGCACCCCCGAACAGGCCATCGTCGGCCTCGGCGGCCAGGTCTTCATGCGCAGGAACTCGCAGGACGCCGTACGGGAGTTCCGCCCGTACTTCGACAACGCCCCCGTCTACGGCCACGGCCCGTCGCTGGAGGAGTTCACCGAGCAGACCCCGCTCACCGTCGGCTCCCCGCAGCAGGTCATCGAACGCACCCTCGGCTTCCGCGACGCGGTCGGCGACTACCAGCGCCAGCTGTTCCTCATGGACCACGCCGGACTGCCGCTGAAGACGGTCCTCGAACAGCTCGACATCCTGGGCGAGGAGGTCGTCCCGGTGCTGCGCGAGGAGTTCGCGAGCCTGCGCGCGCCGGGCGTCCCCGAGACCGCGCCGGTCCACCCGGCCGTCGCCGCCACCCGCGAAGCCGTCCCCGCCGGACAGGCGCCCCAGGCGGGCTGAGTCCCGAGCGACCCGCGCCGCGTGCACGCCGGGCCCGTCCGGCACGGGCGGCGTAGGCCGTGACCTGGCGGTGATCATGTGCCGGTTGGTTCACGACGGTGTCCCGATCACGCATGCGGTGATCGATTCCGTACGCGCGCCGCTAACCTGCCGAAAGCTCGCGCGGCCCGACCGCGCAGCGGAGAAGCGTACGCAGGGACACGGGGGGTTGGGATGAGCGACGAACAGACCGGCACAGGGAGCGGGAGACCTTCCCGTCGGCGGCTGCTCCGGCTGGCCGGGGGCGGCGTCGGACTGGCGCTGACCGGCGCCGGAGCGGTCGGCTGCCGCGGCGGCGAGAGCCGCGACACCACGCCCGGCCCGGGCGGCGCCAAGCCCTCCGGGGGCGGCGGCACCGGGACACCCGCCGACGGGCAGGCACCCGCCCCGCTGTGGACGAAGACCACATCGGCGCGGGCCCTCGGCGGCGACAACGCCCTCGCGGTCACCGGCGTCGTCGTCATCGCCCTCGGTGAGCCGCTCGCCGGTCGGGGTGTCGCCGACGGCGGCGAGCGCTGGTCCATCGACGACGGCGCCGTCCCCGGCGCCCCGCTGCTCCTCGGCGGCGGCACCCTCTACCTGGCGAGCGGCCAGTTCGACGGCAGCGTCGTCGGCCTGGACCCGGCCACCGGCAAGGAGACCTGGCGCGCGCGCCTCGGCAAGGAGTACCAGCAGCCCCGCCCCATCGCGGTCGACGACACCCAGCTGTACGTCGTCGCCGAGATCCTCCAGGACGGCGCGGGCACCCGGAAGAACGTCATCGCCGCCCTCAGCACCACGTCCGGGCAGGTCGTCTGGAAGGAACAGCGGGACCTCGGCACCGAGGAGAACGGCATCACCGCCGCCGTCCAGGGCGACTTCCTCGTCTACACCGACTTCCGGAAGAACCTCACCGTCCGCGACACCGCCACCGGGAAACAGGTCTGGACGCGCAAGATCACACAGTCGAGCTTCCGCCGGTTCGCCGTGGACCAGGACCTCGTGATCCTCGCGCAGGGCCGCACGCTCCAGGCGTTCGAGCTGGCCGGGGGCGACCGGCGCTGGTCGGTGGAGACGGAGGAGTTCGCCGCGTTCAAGGCGCCGTCCGTCCTCGACGGGGTCCTGTACGTCGCCGACAGCGTCGAGACGCTGTGGGCCCTCGAACCGGCGACGGGCAAGACGATCTGGCAGGCCAAGGACATGGCCGAGGCCCAGGCCCAGTCGCCCTGGCAGTTCGCGAAGGCGGGCGACACGCTCTACGGCGCCACGGACCTGGACGAGGGCGGCGGCATCCACGCGTTCGACGCGCGGACCGGCGCCCGGCGCTGGACGTTCAACGACCGGTCGGGCGACCTGGAGGAGTGGCACGTCGCCGCGTCGGGCAAGCACGTGATCGCCCTCCACGGCAAGAAGCTGCACGCCCTCCCCGCGCTCTGAGCCGTACCGGCGCCGGGCGTCGTCGCGGGCCTCAGGGCGCCACAGGGGTGTAGACGATGACCGTCTCCTCGCAGGGCCCGTCGGCGAACGTCTTCAGCGTCTCCAGCTCGGCCTTGTCCACCGACAGCCCCCAGCGGAGCTTGGTGGCGATCCACTCCGACAGGTAGCGGCAGTACTGGCCCTGCGCGGCCGGGAGCCAGTTCGTCGGGTCCTGGTCCGCCTTGGCGCGGTGACTGCGCGCGGTGACGGCGACCAGGGACGCTTCGGCGCCCTGGTCGTTCGCGTACGCCTCGCGCCGCGCCGCGCTCCACGTCCGTGCGCCGGAGTCCCACGCCTCGGCGAGCGGCACCATGAAGTCGATCGCCAGCGCGGCGGGGTCGGTGACCTTCTGCCCGTCGTAGTACGACACCCACGCCCCGCCGCTCATCGCGCACCCCGACCCGACGGCGGGCGCTTCGACGGCCTCGGTGACGAGGACCTCGCCTCGCGTGTCGCAGCCGTCGTCCGGGTCCAGGCCGGAGTTCCAGTGGGGGAACGCGCCGGGGGAGTAGCCGTCGCGCACCTCGTCCTCGACGGTGAGCGCCCCGAGCGCGTCGGGCAGCAGCACCACCTCGGACGCGTGCGCCTGACCGGCTGCGGGCGCGAGGAGGGAGACAGCGGTGAGGACGAGCGGAACGAAACCGCGCGCAAGTGAGGTGAACATGCCCCCGTACGTACGGCACGTTGTGACCCGGCCCGCCGGAAACCCCCGCCACGCCACCCGTACGCGTGACCCGCACATCCGGGGAAACGTTCCGCGCGCCGAGACCGCCCCTCACCCACACCGGTGACGGCCCGCAGCCCGCCGTCACCGTGGCCCCGCGGCCGACCCGGTACGGTTCCGCCCCCGTCCGTCCCGCGCGGCACACCCACAGAGCCGGTGAACTCCCGGCTCGACGCGCCTGCCCGCCGTAGCACCGCCCGTCCGCCGGCAGCGCCCAGTCCGGCACCCGCCCAGCCGACTCGGCGCGTCCCAGAGCCTCGTGCACGCGGTACCGCAGCACTACCGCTGGGAACTCACGCCCACGTACGCGGCGAACATCCGCTGAAGGGCCCGCGCCGACACGCCCTCCGGGGCGGCCCGTTGGGACAACCCCGCTCGGTCCCGCGCCCAGCTCCTCGTACGCCTCCGGCAGCGACACGGCACGCCGCCTCGTCCCGGTACGCGAACGGCCGGAAGCCGCCCGGCCGGAACCGCGTGCCGCACATCCGGCCGCCGCCCTCCAGCTTCTACGTGGACGGCTCCAGCCCGACCCCGGCGACCCCGCCCCACGCGGCCTCGTCGCCGTACTACCGCCGCCAGAACCGCCGTACCCGGGCCAGCAGATACCGAGCCTCGACGACGCCCCCTGTCGACCCGACGCGTTCCGGGCCGTGCGCCGATCCCAGGCGGGCGGTGTGGCCATTTCTCAACACGCCTCTGGCGCCCCCGGCTACGGTTCGGCCCATGACGAAACCACTCAGTGAACTGCTCCGTACGGCGGCCGAGCGCTCCCTTCCCGTCATCCGCGCCATCCCGGACGAGCGGCTGGCCGACCCGACGCCGTGCGGCGAGTACGACGTGCGGGCGCTGCTCGGGCACCTCCACCAGGTCGTGGTCAACTTCCAGCTGCTCGCCGCGAAGAAGGACGTCGACTTCTCCGTCGAGGCGGAGGACGTGTGCAGGCGCGCCGACTGGCGTGACTCCTTCGCCGTGGAGACCGCAGCGCTGGTGGACGCGTGGGCCGAGCCCGGTGCCGAGGAGGGAACGGCCGGCGCGATGGGCCTGCCCGCGGCCGTGGTCGGGCGGATGGTCCTCGGCGACCTCGTCATCCACGCCTGGGACCTGGCGCTGGCCACCGGGCAGGAGTACGCGCCCGACCCGGCCGTGGTCGACGACGTGCTCGGGACGTTCCGGGAGCTGGCGCCGACCGGGCGGACCATGGGCGCCTTCGGACCGGAACACCCGCTGCCCGACGCGGGCGCCGGGGCGTCCCCGTGGGAGCGCCTGCTCGCCCTCACCGGCCGCGACCCGTCCTGGACGCGCCCGGAGTGAACCGGCCCTCGCGGCGGGGCGGAGGAAATCGCCGTGGTGGGCACCCGCGGCGCCTGGCATCCTGAACGGCATGGAGACACCGAGCACCGACTGGATCACCGTCGCGGCGTACGAGAACCTGCCGGGCCGCCCCCACCCGATGGCGGCCTGCCGCGCTTGACTGCGTGAGCGCGGCATCGACTGGATGCCCTTCGCCCCACACGAGGTCCGCTGGCAACTGGCCTGCGGGATCGGTCCCGACGGCCACATGCACGGCTGGTTCGACGTCTCCGTGCACCCCGACGCCCTCCGGCGGCTCGGCCTGCACCCGGACCAGCCGACCGCCCGGGTCACCGGGGACTCCCCGCCCGGCTGGTGGCACGCCGAGGCGGAGCGCAACGCCTACTAGCCAGCCGGCGGTCCTCCCGGTACGGGGGCCTGCACCAGCGGCCTGTACATGTGGACGTCCTCCGCGCCGCCGGGTATGCCGAGCGTCCGGCCCGTCTCGACGTACCCGTGGCGCTGGTAGAACTCCGGAGCCTGGAAGGTGAACGACGACACGCAGGCGCGGTCGCAGCCGCGCCGCCGCGCCTCCTCCTCGGCCGCCCGCAGCAGCCTGCCGCCCCAGCCGTCCCGGCGGCTCTCCTCGCGCACCCACAGCATCTCGATGCCGAGCAGCCCGCCCCAGGTCCAGGCGGTCAGCCCGCCGATCAGTTCCCCGGCCTCGTCCACGGCCCTGACCGACAGGGCGCCCTGGTCGGCGGGTGTGGTGCCGGTCGCGGCGAAGTTGACCTCGTCGAGCCCTGTCGACAGCCGCTCGGCGAGCTCCCGGTCCTGATGGCCGACGCTCAGCGCCGTATCCGAGTGATCCTGTGCCATGCCGACGAGCATGGCACAGAAGAGAAACCAAGATCATGGAATGTGCGGGCCGCGAAGCCCCGTGGCCGGTCCGCGTCCAGCGCCACGCAGCGGCCGCCGCCCGCTCCACATCTGCGCCTCCCTCGCGTCGGCCCGGTCAGGCCGACTCGGCGTCCGTGAGGTCCGCGTGCCGCAGGTGTACCGGCTGGACGCCCTCCAGGGAGCTGCGGAAGCCGCGCAGGCCCTCCAGCAGCGACGCGCGGGTCGACGGGTGCATGGCCGCGATCGACGCGGTGAGCACCTCCTCGCGACGGCCCCGCAGATCGCCGAGGTACGCCTTCGCCGGGCTGGTCAGCCGCAGCTCCAGCTCGCGGCGGCTGACCGAGCTGGGGAACCGCTCGACGAAGCCGAGGGCCTCCAGCCGGTCGCACAGGCGGCTCACCGACGAGGGGGCCGACCCCAGCAGCTCGCTGAGTGTCCGCAGGTTGATCCCGTCCTCCCGCTCCAGCGCGTACAGCACCCTCAGCTGCGTAGCCGACACGGGAGCGGGCGACAC
This sequence comes from Streptomyces thermolilacinus SPC6, assembly GCF_000478605.2. Taxonomy (GTDB): domain Bacteria; phylum Actinomycetota; class Actinomycetes; order Streptomycetales; family Streptomycetaceae; genus Streptomyces; species Streptomyces thermolilacinus. The sequence goes on from NZ_ASHX02000001.1 coordinate 6,347,510, forward strand.
CATCTCCCGGCCGTGCTCCCAGAGCATCTCCAGCAGCTCGATGACCTCGCCCGCCGTCCGGGCGGCATCGCTGGACCCGTCCGCGGATGATGTGGGATTGGCGTCCATCAGTGCACTCCCGATCACACGTAGTCGGCTCACGGCGCCGGCCCCGCACCGCAATGCTCAAGAGGGAACGCACTGCGCGCGCGGCGCACCATCGACGACGGGGCGCTTGCCCGCGGAACAACCTTATCTTTCCGCCATTTGCCCGCCCAAGGACGCGGCCCCCCACCAGCGCGTGCGGCGTCCGCGCCGCGCCTGTCCGGCACCCCGGCACGAGGTCCGGGAGCCGTACGCGGGCGGTGATCGTTGTCACGTGCGGGGTGCCGTCGGGCGGACCGATCCGTTCCCGGGGACGGAGGTGCGCACGGTAGGCTGGCGACATTTGCCGCATGACAACGGTTCGCGGGGAGGGCCCCCGGACCTCGGCGAGCGCTCACGAGGATGGTCATGACTGACACGGTCGAGAATCCCCGCCCCGCGCGACCGCGCAAGCGTCAGACGGGTGCGGTCGGCGAGCAGGAGCTGCGCAAGCTCCTGGCCGGTCTGACGGCGGTGCGGGACGGCGACTTCGGCACCCGTCTGCCCGAGGGCGCGGACGGCCTCCTCGGTGAGATCGCCACCGTCTTCAACGGCATGGTGGACCAGCTGTCCCTGTTCACCTCCGAGGTGACCCGCGTCGCCCGCGAGGTCGGTACGGAGGGGACGCTCGGCGGCCAGGCGGTCGTGCCCGGCGTGTCCGGAACGTGGGCCGACCTGACCGACTCCGTCAACGCCATGGCGGGCAACCTCACCACGCAGGTCCGGGACATCGCGCAGGTGGCGACGGCGGTCGCCAAGGGTGACCTGTCGCAGAAGATCGATGTGGACGCGCGGGGCGAGATCCTGGAGCTGAAGAACACCATCAACACGATGGTGGACCAGCTGGCGGCGTTCGCGGACGAGGTGACGCGGGTCGCCCGTGAGGTGGGTACGGAGGGCCGGCTCGGCGGTCAGGCCGACGTCAAGGGCGTCTCCGGCACCTGGCGCGATCTGACCCACTCCGTGAACTTCATGGCGGGCAACCTCACCGCCCAGGTGCGGTCCATCGCGCAGGTGGCGACGGCGGTCGCCAAGGGTGACCTGTCGCAGAAGATCGATGTGGACGCGGGGGGCGAGATCCTGGAGCTGAAGAACACCATCAACACGATGGTGTACCAGCTGTCGGCGTTCGCGGACGAGGTGACGCGGGTCGCCCGTGAGGTGGGTACGGAGGGCCGGCTCGGCGGTCAGGCCGACGTCAAGGGCGTCTCCGGCACCTGGAAGGACCTCACCGAGTCCGTCAACGTCATGGCGGACAACCTCACCGCCCAGGTGCGGTCCATCGCCGAGGTCACCACCGCCGTGGCGCGCGGCGACCTCTCCCAGAAGATCCGCGTGGACGCCCGCGGCGAGATCCTCGCCCTGAAGGAGACCATCAACACGATGGTCGACCAGCTCTCGGCGTTCGCGGACGAGGTGACGCGGGTCGCCCGCGAGGTCGGCACCGAGGGCAACCTGGGAGGCCAGGCGACCGTCCGGGGCGTCTCCGGCACGTGGAAGGACCTCACCGACAACGTCAACGTGATGGCGTCCAACCTCACCGGGCAGGTGCGGTCCATCGCCCAGGTCGCGACGGCGGTCGCCAAGGGCGACCTGTCGCAGAAGATCACAGTCGAGGCCAAGGGCGAGGTCGCCGCGCTGGCCGGGGTCATCAACACGATGGTCGACACCCTCTCCGCGTTCGCGGACGAGGTGACCCGCGTCGCCCGCGAGGTCGGCACCGAGGGCATCCTCGGCGGCCAGGCCCGCGTGCCGAACGTCGCCGGCACGTGGAAGGACCTCACCGACAACGTCAACTCGATGGCGAACAACCTGACCGGCCAGGTCCGCAACATCGCCCTCGTCACCACCGCCGTCGCCAACGGCGACCTGTCGAAGAAGATCGACGTCGACGCGCGCGGCGAGATCCTCGAACTCAAGACGACCATCAACACGATGGTCGATCAGCTCTCCTCCTTCGCCGCCGAGGTCACCCGCGTCGCCCGCGAGGTCGGCAGCGAGGGCCGGCTCGGCGGCCAGGCCGAGGTGGAGGGCGTCTCCGGCACCTGGAAGCGCCTCACCGAGAACGTCAACGAGCTGGCCGGGAACCTCACCCGCCAGGTCCGCGCCATCGCCGAGGTGGCCAGCGCCGTCGCCGAGGGCGACCTGACCCGCTCCATCACCGTCGAGGCGTCCGGCGAGGTCGCCCAGCTCAAGGACAACATCAACGCGATGGTGGGGTCCCTGCGCGAGACGACCCGCGCCAACGAGGAGCAGGATTGGCTCAAGACGAGCCTCGCCCACATCTCCGGCCTGATGCAGGGGCACCGCGACCTTCCCACCGTGGCCGGGCTGGTCATGCAGGAGCTCACCCCGCTCGTGTCGGCGCAGTACGGCGGCTTCTACCTGGCCGAGGACGCCTCCGACGGCACGGAACTGCGGCTCGTCGGCTCGTACGGACGCCCGGCCGGGGACAAGCTGCCCGACCGGTTCCGCCTCGGGGAGGCCCTGGTCGGCCAGGCCGCGCTCAGCCGGCGCACCATCGCCGCCGACGGCGTGCCCGGCCAGTACATCAGCATCACCTGCGGCCTCGGCGAGATGACCCCGGGCAGCGTCATCGTCCTGCCGATCATGGTGGAGGAGCAGGTCCTCGGCGTCATCGAGCTGGCGTCCTTCACGCCCTTCACCTCCGTCCACCGCGACTTCCTCGAGCAGCTGATGGAGATGCTCGGCGTCAACGTGAACACGATCGTCGCCAACGCCCGCACCGACGAGCTGCTGGAGGAGTCGCAGCGGCTGGCCGCCGAGCTCCAGGCACGCTCCGAGGAACTCCAGGTCCAGCAGGACGAACTCCAGCGCTCCAACGCGGAGCTGGAGGAGAAGGCGGCCCTGCTCGCCGACCGCAACCGCGACATCGAGCGCAAGAACCTGGAGATCGAGCAGGCCCGCCAGGAGCTGGAGGCGCGGGCCCAGCAGCTGTCCCTCGCCTCGAGGTACAAGTCCGAGTTCCTGGCCAACATGAGCCACGAACTGCGCACCCCGCTCAACAGCCTGCTCATCCTCGCCCAGCTGCTCGCCCAGAACCCCACGCGCAACCTGACGCCGAAGCAGGTCGAGTACGCGGGCATCATCCACTCGGCAGGCTCCGACCTGCTCCAGCTGATCAACGACATCCTCGACCTGTCCAAGGTCGAGGCGGGGAAGATGGACATCAACCCCGAGCGGGTCCCGCTGCGCGGGCTCCTCGACTACGTCGAGGCGACCTTCAGGCCCATGACCACGCAGAAGGGCCTCGACTTCGCCATCACCACGGCGCCCGGCGTGCCCACCGACGTGCTCACCGACGACTCCAGGCTGCGCCAGGTCCTGCGCAACCTGCTGTCCAACGCGGTGAAGTTCACCGAGCACGGCAGCGTCGAGCTGCTCATCGAACCGGTCCCCGAGGACCAGGTACCCGCCACCGTCTCCCGGGCCGACGGCCCCGTGGCCGCGTTCCGGGTCAAGGACACCGGCATCGGTATCGCCGAGGACCAGCTGGAGAGCATCTTCGGCGCCTTCCAGCAGGCCGACGGCACCACCAGCCGCAAGTACGGCGGCACCGGCCTCGGCCTGTCCATCAGCCGCGAGATCGCCCACCTCCTCGGCGGCGCCGTCACCGCGGAGAGCGTGCCGGGACAGGGCAGCACCTTCACCCTGTACCTGCCCGTCGCCCGTACCGACTTCCGTGCCGAGCCCGCACCGGCGCTCCCCAGCGCCACGGCCGGGGACACCGAGCCGTCCCACGAGCTGCCGGAGGGAACCCGGCGGGGAACGGCCGTCGCGCCGCGCCCCCGCCCGACGCGCCGCCTGCTGGTGATCGAGGAGCGGCCGCGCGGTCTGCTGTCCCTCGTCGCTGAGAGCGCCGTCGCCGAGGTGGGAGGCGGGGACACGCACCCCGGCGACGGAGTGGACCTGGAGGTCATCGCCGCCGTCGGCGCGCAGGAGGCCGCCGCCGCCCTCGCCACGGAGCCGTTCCACTGCGTCGTGCTGGAGCTGGACATGGCCGACAGCGAGGCCCTGCGGTTCCTCGACGCCATGGACGGCGACGCGGCCCTGCGCACCGTGCCGGTCCTCGCCCACACCGGCCGCCGCCACGACCGCGACCAGGAGCAGGCCCTGCGGCAACGGGCCGGCCGCCGGCCGCTCGAAGTCCTGTCCAGCCTGGACGAGCTGCGCGAACGCATCGCCCTGCACCTGTCCGCCGAGCAGCCCGGCAACGTGGTCGTGCCGCTCGTCCGCACCGAGGACGTGACCACCCCGGAACCGCCACGCGAAGTGGACGACGTGCTCCAGGGACGAACGGTCCTCGTCGTGGACGACGACGCCCGCAACCTCTACGCGCTCAGCGGCATCCTGGAACTCCACGGCCTGCGCGTGCTGCACGCGGAGAACGGCCGCAAGAGCATCGAGACGCTGCGCGAGCACCCCGAGATCGACCTCGTCCTGATGGACGTGATGATGCCGGAGATGGACGGATACACGGCGACCGCCGAGATCCGCCGCATGCCCGAGTACACCGGCCTGCCCGTCATCGCGGTCACCGCGAAGGCGATGCCCGGCGACCGGGAGAAGAGCATCATGGCGGGCGCCAGCGACTACGTCACCAAGCCGGTGGACGCGCACGACCTCATCGCCCGCGTCCGCCACTGGATGCGCGTACGCACCACCGGGGCGGAGTCCGCGCGATGACGAGCCCCGAGACCCGCAGCGGCCCCGAGCCCAAGGGCACGCCGTACGCGCCGGACACAGCGGGCCCGGTGGCGGACCTCTCCACGGGTGGCGCCGCCGAACTCCCCGTCCCGTACGCCATCCACCCATCCCCGGCGGGCCGCCAGGACCAGGACTCCGCGGTCGGGCGGCTCGCCGCCACCGTGGAACGCCTGCGGGCCGAGGTGCGCGCCGCACAGGCCGCCGCCGACGGGCGGGCCCTCATCGAACTCGCCAAGGGCGTGCTCATCGAGCGCCTGCGCTGCGGACCGGCGCAGGCGGCGCGGCAGCTGTCCGAGCTGGCCGAACAGGCCGGTGTCGCACCGCTGGAACTCGCGGCCGACATCGTCAACCAGGCCGCCCGCGACCATGTCGCCGACGTCGTGGACGACTTCGTCCGCCGCACCGGCGGCGAGCCGTGCACCGACGAGGACAGCGACGTATCCGTGGGCGTGCGGCTGCGCACGGCGGAGAGCGCCGCGCTGGCCGCCGACGACACCCAGCGGGTGGTCGAGTCGCTGCTGGAGCACGCCCTGGCGCCGCTCGGCGCGACCGGCGCCGCCGTGTGGACGGCCGGCTCCGACGGGTCCCTCACCCTCTCCGGCCACGCCGGTTTCAGTGTCGAGGAGGCGAGCCGCTGGCGGTACGTGCCGCCGGGCGTGGCGACCGTCGCCCGTCGTGCCCTGGACGACCGCGAGACCGTACGGATCACCTCGCTCGCCGAGTCGGGCGTCCCGTCCATCGGCCGCGCCGACTTCCCGCAGGGCGGCCGCATCGCCATGCCCGCCGGGACCGGCGGCCGGGTCCACGGCGTCCTGGAGATCTGCTGGCCCGCCCCGCTGCGCCCCCAGCCACAGCCGGTCGTACGGCAGCTGGAGGCGCTCGCCGAGCTGTGCGCGCACACCCTGGAGACCCTCCCGGCATCCGCGGCGCACCCGCCGGGCGTCTCCCGGGAGCTCGCCGACGTGTCGGAGCTGGTGGATCTGTCCGACGGGCTGTACGACCCCGCGCTGGTCCTCACCCCGCACCTGGACGCGGAGGGACGGCTCGCCGACTTCCGCATCCGCCACGTCAACCACCACTTCCAGGACCCCGCGGGCCGGCCGCGCTCCGCCGTCACCGGCGCGCTGCTGCTGGAGGCGTACCCCATGGCCGCCGGGGAGAGCGAACTCTTCGGCAACGTCGAACGCGTCTACGCGACCGGCGAGCCGTTCCGCGCGCGCCGGACCACGCTGACCGCCCTCGTCGATCAGGTGCCCCTGGCCGTGTTCGCCGACATCAGCGTCAGCCGGCACGGCGGCGGCGTCCTCCTCATCTGGCGCATCGAGGACGAGACCGCCCGCCTCGCCAGCCTCCTCCAGCACGCCCAGCGCCTCGGCCGCGTCGGTGGCTTCGAGGAGAACCTGACGACCGGTGAGATCACCTGGAACGGCCAGCTGTTCTCCCTGTACGGCCGCGCGCAGACCGAGGGCCCCGTGTCGCTCCAGGACCTCGCCTCGCACGCCCACCCGGACGACGGGGTGGCCATCGGCCGTTTCCTGCGGGCCGTCCTGCACCACGGCCGGTCCGACACGGTCGCGTTCCGGCTCAGCCGCCCCGACGGCGTCACCCGGCACATCCGGGTCATCGCCGAGCCGGTCCTCGACACCGACGGCCGTCTCGTCGCGGTGCGCGGCGCCTACCAGGACATCTCGTCGCAGCACTGGACCGAGGTGGCGCTCGCCGCGACCCGCGACCAGCTCGCCCAGACCGAGCAGGAGGCCGCCGAGCGCAACCGGCTGGCGCTCCAGCTCCAGCACGCGATCATGCCGCCCACCCGCGCCCCGCTCAACGCGCCGGGCCTCGACGTCGCCGTGCGCTACCGGCCCGCCGAGTCCGAGTCGCTGGTCGGCGGCGACTGGTATGACACGGTCGTCCTGCCGTCCAAGCAGATCCTGCTGTGTGTCGGTGACGTCGCAGGCCACGGCATCGAGGCGGCCACGGGCATGGTGGTGCTGCGCAACGCCATGCGCGGCCTCGCCGTCACCGGGGCGGGCCCCGCCCAGCTGCTGGCCTGGCTCAACATGGTGGCCCACCACCTCACCGAGCAGGTCACGGCCACCGCCGTGTGCGGCGTGTACGACCCGGTGACGCGGGTCCTGCGCTGGGCTCGGGCCGGTCACCTCCCGCCCGTGCTGGTGCGTGCGGAGGAGGCAGAGCCGCTGCCGATGCCGCAGGGTCTGCTCCTCGGCGCGCTCGCCGAGGCGGAGTACGAGGAGGCCGAGGTCACGCTGGAGCCGGGCGACTCCCTGCTCATGTACACCGACGGCCTGGTGGAGCGGCGCGACACGGCCGTGCAGGACTCGCTCAACCACCTGCTGACCACGGCGCGCGGCCCGGCGCCGTCGCTCGGGCAGCGTCTGGACCGGCTGCTGACACACAGCCGCTCCGACACGGACGACGACACCTGCCTGATCGGCATCCACATCGAGTAGCGGGCAAGACTCAGCACTCTCGGCCGGGCGGCACCGGGTCCGGTGCCGCTCGGTCAGGCCGTGGGGGAGGGGCGCGCGACCCGGGCCCACACCCGTTGGCCGCTCCCGCCCGCCTCGACACCCCGCGCGGCGGCGAGGAGGTCCAGTGAGTAGGAGCCGGTCTCGCCGCCCGCCGACCGTGCGTCGGCTATTCGCCGCACCGGCCGTTCCGGGTTCGGGTCGTGCACCGCCGCCACGGCGTCCGCCGTGGCCGGCTCCAGGTGCAGCGGGAAGCCGCGGTGCGCGTGGCTGCGGGCGCCGGTCGTGGGCTCCGCCACCGGGACCGGGCCGTCGGCTGTACGCCGGACGCGTTCACCTGAAGGCGTCACGTCCATGGACGCCCGGCCTGCTCGGAGCGCCGGGCGGAAAGCTGCAAGAGGAGTCGGCAAGTACGGGACCGGCCACGACACTTGCATCTCGGCAACTGTTGTCGTCCGGCTAGAATCAGGCCGACTTCTGCCTACCAAGGAACGGTCACCCGTTCCGGAACGCGCCAGAAGCCGGATGAACAGACATACGAGAAGACGGATGACGTGGAAGAGATCGCTGCCTTGGAGCGGGCCCTGCGCCGCGCCGCGCCGCACACCCTGCCCGAGGTCGTGAGGGCCGCTCTCGCGGAGCGGTACGGAGCCGGGCAGGTGACGCTCCGCATGGCGGACTACGCTATGCGGTCCCTTCAGGACGTCGAGGCCCCGGCTTGGGTGACGGAACCGGTGGAACCGGTGCCCGTCCACGGGAGCCCGCAGGGCCGGGCCTTCGGCTCCCAGGAGCCGTATGTCCTCGGCGACCCGGAGACCGGCCCCGTCGCGGTGCATCTCCCGGTCACGATCCGGGGCGACCGCCTCGGCGTGCTGTCCGTGGAGCTTCCCCGCCACACCGACCTCCGGTCCACCCTCCCCGAGCTGCAGCAGGTCTGCGACGCGCTGGGCCACGAGATCCTCGTCGCGGAACGCGACACCGACGTGTACGTCCTGGCGCGGCGGGCCACCCGGCTCACCCTCGCCGCGGAGATGCAGTGGCAGCTCCTTCCCGGCCGGTCCTGCACGCGCCCCGAGTTCGCCCTCGGCGCCCAACTGGAGCCCGCCTACGCCGTCTTCGGGGACAACTACGACTGGTCCGTCTCCTCCGACCACCTCACCCTCACGGTGGCCAACGGCATGGGCGAGGGCATCGACGCGGCCCTGCTGACGAACCTCGCCGTGAACGCCCTGCGCAACGCCCGGCGCGCCGGGCTCGACCTCGCCGGTCAGGCCACCCTGGCGGACCAGGCGGTCTACGCGCAGTACCGGGGCCGCGCGCACGTGTCGGTGCTGCTCCTGCGGTTCAGCCTCTCCACCGGAGAGGTGGAGGCAGTGGACGCCGGTTCTCCCCGGCTGTGGCGTCTGCGCGACAGGACCGTCGAGGCGTGCCCCTTCGACGCGCAGCTGCCGCTCGGCATGTTCGAGGACACCGTGTACACCCCGGAGCACTTCACGGTCCTGCCCGGTGACCGGCTGCTGTTCGCCAGCGACGGGGTGTACGACGCGGTCTCCGGCAGCGGCGAGAGCTACGGTGAGCGGGCCCTGCCGCGCGCGCTGACCGCGACGCGTCTCCTGCCGCCGACGCAGGTGCCCAGTGCCGTACTGCGCGCGCTGTCCGAACATCACGGTGAGCCCCCCTTGGACGACGACGCCCTCGTCGTGTGCCTCGACTGGTATGGACGAGGGAGGCCGGACGGCGCGGGTGCCGCGGGCTGATCCCTCTATCCGTACAAACACCGCGCGGCTCGAATGGGTTTCACGCGGCGTCCCGGTGCCGACGGGCCGGGGAGGCGGGCCGCGCGCCGCCGTGGATCAGGCGCAGATGGCGTGGGCGGGCGTGGCGGCGGCGGGCGGACGAGTCGCCCTTGAGCCAGTCCTCGCAGCGGTCCATGCCGTACAGCAGCACTCCCATGAGCGGCAGCAGGAGGCAGGCGGTGATGATCACGGTTTCGGCTCCCTCGGGGTGGAGGACCCCGTCCGGGTACCCCGCCCCCGGGACAGCACGCGCCTCCGCCCCCCGGGACGGCACGCGCCTCCCGCGCCATCGGGCCCGGTACGCGCCCCCCGTCGCCCCCGTCAGACGTGAGCCGCGGTACGCCGGCCTGCGGCGGTGGCGCGCTGTCAGGGCGGCAGCGCCAAGGGACAACCCCAAGGAAGAGGCCCCGCCACCGGGACAGGTGAGTGGCGGGGCCTGGGGCCCGGCGCCGGTCGGGGGGAAGCGGCGCCGGGCCCGGGTCACCTCCTGGTGCCCGCGATCGGCCCAGGTATGCACCCGAGTTCGGAAACCGGCCGTACGGCGTCGGTTCAGGGCTGCGGCGTCCGGCCGTCGTAGCGGAGGAACCCCGGGCGGACCAGGGCCAGAACGGTCACCGCCACCACACACGCGACACCCCCGGCGACCACGGCGGTCGTCGGCGAGAACACGTCACCGGCCGTACCGGCGAGGAAGTCGCCGGCGCGGGGGCCGCCCGCGACCACGACGATGAACACACCCTGGAGGCGGCCCCGCATATGGTCGGGAACCGCGCTCTGGAGCACGGTGGACCGGAACACCATGGAGACGGTGTCCGCGCAGCCCGCCACGGCGAGGAACAGCAGACCCAGCCAGAGATCGCGGGTCAGCCCGAACACGGCCGTCGCCGCGCCCCACGCGGCGACCGACAGCACGATGGCCAGGCCGTGGCGGTTGATCCTGCCGAGCCACCCGGAGAAGACCCCGCCGAGGAGGGCGCCCATCGCGGGCGCGGCGACGAGCAGACCGGTCGTCCGGGCGTCGCCGTCGTACGAGAGCACCGCCAGCGCCGGGAACAGCGCACGCGGGTGGGCGAGGATCATCGCGCAGAAGTCCGTGTAGAACGTCATCCGCACGTTCGGGCGCGTGGCCAGGAACCGCAGCCCGTCCAGCACGGACGGCCGCTTCGCCCCGTCGGTGTGCTGCGGCGGCATCGCGGGCAGCCGCCACATCGCGTACAGCGCGGCGCTGAAGGCCACGGCGTCGATCAGGTACGCGGTCTCGTACCCCCACGCCCCGACGACGAGCCCGCCCAGCATGGGGCCGATCAGCGCGCCGGACGTCGTGGTGATCGACGACAGGGCGTTGGCCGCCGGTAGCTGCTCCTTCGGCAGGAGCCGGGGGATCATCGCCTGCCGGGCGGGCGAGTTGACGGCACCGCAGACCGCTTGCAGGGCCACCACCGTGTACAGGAACGCCACATGGTGGAGTCCGGCGACCGTACCGGCGGCCAGCACCGCCGAGAGCAGCGCCAGCCCGACCGCGCTGACGAGTCCCAGGCGCCGACGGTCCACCCTGTCCGCCACGGCGCCCCCGTACAGGCCGAACGTGACGAGCGGCACGAGGGAGCACAGGCCGACGAGGCCGACCGAGAAACTCGACTTCGTCAGGTCGTACACATGCAGGGAGACCGCGAGGGTGGTCATCCCCTGCCCGGTCCAGGAGATCGTGTTGCCCACCCACAGGCGGCGGTAGTCCGGACTGGTGCGCAGGGGCGTCAGATCGGCGAGGACGCGCCGCCGCCGGACTGCTGGCGGGCCCTCGGCCTCGTGTGCCGTCCCGGCCTCGGAGGTCCCGCTCACCGGCGGGCCCGTCCAGCGCGGGGAAGTATGGCGTGATGTCGTCGCATGGACCGCAGTATAGGAGCGCACTCGTTTGCGATCCTTACCTGCTGAGTGGCCGCGCCCATCCGCCTGCCGGACCTGCCCCGGCGATGGCGCCCCCCGCCGGGGCGCCTCGCCGGAACGCTGCGGCGTGACTCCGTTCCCGGCCGGGTGCCGCTCAGGTCCAGCCGAACCGGCGATCCACGACTGCCGCGAACTCCTCCAGCGTCAGCACCGCGTCCCCGTTCTGGTCGGCGCTGTCGAACAGCGCGGAGGACGCGTCGGTGTCGCCCAGCCCCCAGAACGGCAGATCGCCGGCCGCGGCGAGGGACGGCCCCTTCGTCCGCAGGGCGATGATCACCTCTTCGCGGGTCAGCGTCCCGTCGTTGTCGAGGTCCAGCGCCTCGAACAGCTTCCGGGCCTTGTCACTGGTCACGTCGGTCTTGTCCCCTTCGTCCGCCGTTGGGTCTGCCACGCTCGCGCGGGAAGACGCGTCCCGCCCCGCGCGGGTTGCCTCGCACAGGCTGCCCCTGTGCCGCCGTGCCCAAGCCCGCCGGATGCCGCGGGCGAGGCCGACCGCCGGGTGGGGCGGCCGCCACCACGGAGTGGACGAGGAGACGCTGCTCTGCGTTCGGTGTGGCGCGGGAGGCCGGGGACGGGGTGATCATTGGACTCCGGGTCGTGTCACGCGGCGTCCTCGAGGCGGCGGAGGCCCCGGGCGCCGGCGATGGAGCGGTGGGCACCGAAATTCGCTTCGTGACGTGTGGGAAGCGCCTTAGGGTGGCGCGGTGACGACTCAGATGATCATTCTCAACGGTGGTTCCAGCTCGGGGAAGTCCGGGATCGTACGGTGCCTGCAAGCCGTACTGCCGGAGCCGTGGCTGGCGTTCGGATGCGACTCGTTCGTCGACGCCATGCCCGCGAGGATGCAGGCGTCGGACGGGGGAATCGTGTTCGCCGAGGATGGCGCCGTGAGCGTCGGAGCGGAGTTCCGGGCGCTGGAGGCGGCCTGGGCGCAGGGCATCGCGGCGATGGCCCGTGCGGGCGCCAGGATCGTCATCGACGACGTCTTCCTCGGCGGAGCGGCGTCCCAGCAGCGGTGGCGGGAGGCCCTGGGCGATCTGAACGTGCTGTGGGTCGGCGTCCGGTGCGAGAGCACGGTCGCCGCGGGCCGTGAGATCGCGCGAGGCGACCGCATCCAGGGGATGGCCGCGTCGCAGGCGGAGGCGGTGCACCAAGGGGTGGTGTACGACGTGGAGGTGGACACGACGCACACCGAGGCCCTGGTGTGCGCGCGAACCATCGCCGCCCACGTCAGCTGATCGCCGGTTCGGCTCAGGACTGGGGCACCCGACTGTTCGAGTCGGGCGCGGCAGCCGCCTGTCCGTGAGGACGGGCCGGAGGCCACGTGCATCCGCCGGCGGCTGCCGCGCGGAAGCCCGGAGCCCACCGGCCCGTCCTCACCGCCGGTGGCCGATGTGGTGGTCGGCCGCCGGGTGTCGGTCAGTGCCCCCGCTTGATCCATTCGTCGAGCTGGGGAGCCTCGGCACCGATCGTGGTCGTGTCACCGTGTCCCGTACGCACGACGGTCTCCGGCGGCAGGGTGAGCAGCCGGTCGCGGATCGAGTCGATGATCGTCGGGAAGTGGGAGAAGGAGCGCCCGGTGGCGCCCGGCCCACCCGCGAAGAGGGTGTCACCCGTGAACACGGTGCCCAACTCGGATGCGTAGAGGCTGACCGCGCCGGGGGCGTGGCCAGGGGTGTGCAGGACGGTGAGGCCGGTCCCCGCGATGGTGAGTTCCTGACCGTCGGCCAGCTCGCCGTCCGGGTGGCGGCCGGGGTGGGTCAGCTTCCACAGCGGCAGGTCGTCCCGGTGCAGCAGAATCGGGGCACCGGTCGCGTCGGCGAGCGCGGGGGCGGCATTGACGTGGTCGTCGTGGGCGTGGGTGCAGACGACGGCCCGCAGCGCCCGGCCGCCGAGGGCGGCCAGAATGGCGTCGGCGTCGTGCGCGGCGTCGATCACGATGGCCTCGGCGTCGTCCCCGACGATCCACACGTTGTTGTCCACGTCCCAGGTGCCGCCGTCCAGCGAGAACGTGCCGGTGGTGACGAGGTGCTCCACGCGCGCGGCCATCAGAGGATCACCACCGAGCGCAGGACGTCACCCTCGTGCATCCGGGCGAAGGCCTTCTCGGCGTCGTCGAGTCCGATCGTCTCGGTGACGAACGCGCCCAGGTCGATGCGGCCCTGCTGGTGCAGGTCGATGAGCATTGGGAAGTCACGCGACGGCAGGCAGTCGCCGTACCAGGACGACTTGAGAGCGCCGCCGCGCCCGAAGACGTCGAGGAGCGGGAGCTCCAGCTTCATCTCGGGGGTCGGCACGCCGACCAAAACGACCGTGCCCGCCAGGTCGCGGGCGTAGAACGCCTGCCGGTACGTCTCCGGGTGCCCGACCGCTTCGATCACGACGTCGGCGCCGAACCCGCCCGTCAGCTCGCGGATCGCCTCGACGGGGTCGGAGGTGCGGCTGTTGACGGTGTGGGTGGCGCCCATCGAGCGGGCGGTCTCCAGCTTCCGGTCGTCGATGTCCACCGCGATGATGCGGGCGGCGCCCGCGAGGCGCGACCCCACGACCGCCGCGTCGCCGACGCCGCCGCAGCCGATGACGGCGACCGTGTCGCCCCGGCCGACCTTGCCGGTGTTGATCGCAGCGCCGATGCCGGCCATCACGCCGCAGCCGAGCAGCCCGGCGACGGCGGGCGCGACGGACGGGTCCACCTTGGTGCACTGGCCGGCCGCGACCAGCGTCTTCTCGGCGAAGGCCCCGATACCGAGCGCCGCCGACAGTTCGGTGCCGTCCTCCAGCGTCATCTTCTGCGTGGCGTTGTGGGTGTCGAAGCAGTACCAGGGCCGGCCGCGACGGCATGCCCGGCACTTGCCGCAGACGGCCCGCCAATTCAAGATCACGAAGTCGCCCGGGGCGACATCGGTGACGTCCGGTCCTACGGACTCCACCACTCCCGCCGCCTCATGGCCGAGGAGGAAGGGGAAGTCGTCGTTGATACCGCCCTGCTTGTAGTGGAGGTCGGTGTGGCAGACGCCGCAGGCCTGCACCTTCACCACCGCTTCGCCGGGGCCGGGGTCCGGGACGATGATCGTCTCGACCCGCACGGGCTCGTTCTTCCCCGGGGCCACGACCCCTCGGACCTGCTGTGCCATCGCGGCGTATCCCTTCCTTGGTACGGGTGTACGACACCACTATCGCGCTCGGGGAGCGCGCCTGGGGAATCCTTACGTCCGCAGCGGCTCCCCGACGCGCGAGACACCCGCCTCGGGTTCCTTCCGGACGGCGGCGCGCCGCCATGTGAAGTACGGGGTGCAACACGATTGCCCGGCGTGGTGTTTCTCAAGATGTAAGGGCAGGCCCTGAACGGGGGAATCGCATGAGGACACGTCTGGATGACCGGACCGAGGCCGTCGGCTCGACGCTCATCGGTCAGATGGGGCCGGGGTCGGGGTCGAGCGGGGAGCCGCCGCCTTCCGTGCCGTATACGACGGCGGTCGAACCGGCCGCGCGGACGGGCCCGTCCGCCGCTGTCGCCGGAATACGCCCGGGCCCGGTCAGCGGCACACTGACCGGGCCCGGACGTCCGGCGCGGACCTCTGCTCACGCGGGGGTGCCCGTCAGGGACGCGCCACGTGGGCGGGGCTTCAGAGAGTCGACTTGAACAGCAGGCGGTTCGGGGTGCCGCTGATGTTGCCGCCGATGACGTTCGCGGTGCTGTTGCCGATCAGCCAGTTGTTGACGGTCGCGCTGGACGCGTCGCCGTAGGCCGACTTGTAGAGGGCTGCCACACCGGCGACGTGCGGCGACGCCATCGAGGTGCCGCTCATCGTGGTGGAGCCGCCGCCGACGCGGGCGGAGCTGATGTTGACGCCCGGCGCGTACAGGTCGGTGCAGCTGCCGAAGTTGCTGAAGCCGGCCTTGCGGTCCGAGGAGTCCGACGCGGCGACGGTGATGGTGCCGGACGCGCTGGCGGGGGACACGTTGCACGCGTTCTGGTTCTCGTTGCCAGCGGCGACGGCCAGGTGGACGCCGGAGTTGGCCAGGGCGGTCGCGGCGTTGTTCAGGGCCGCGGAGTAGCCGCCGCCCAGCGACGCGTTGGCCACGGCGGGCTTGACGGCGTTCTGACGGACCCAGTCGAAGCCCGCGATGATGCCGGAGAACGAACCGGAGCCCTGGCAGTCGAGCACGCGCACACCGCGCAGCTGGACACCCTTGGCCACACCGTAGGTGGCGCCGCCGACGGTGCCCGCGACATGCGTGCCGTGACCGTTGCAGTCCTGGCCGTTGCCGCCGAACGCGTCGAACACGTTGCGGGCGCGGCCGCCGAAGTCGGCGTGGCCCGTCGCGATGCCCGTGTCGATGATGTACGCCGTCACACCCGTGCCGTTGCGGTTGTACGTGTACAGGCCGTCGCGGCCGCTGCGCTGGTCTATGCGGTCCAGGCCCCACGGGGCGTTGGTCTGCGTGGCCGTGGCGGTGACCTTCTGGTCCTCCTCGATGGACAGGACGCGGGAGTCGCGCCGCAGCTCCTCGAGCTGGGCGGGGCTGAGGTCCGCGGCGAAGCCGTTGAGGACGTTGCGGTACAGGTGCCGAGTCTTGACCGACTCGGTCTTGGCGAGACCGGCGGCGTCGGCACCGGCCTTGAGGGTCACGATGTAGCGGCCCTTGATCTCCTGCGCGGCGGGCGCCTCCGCCACCTTCAACAGCGGGGCGGGCGCCGGCTCGGCCGCGGTGGCGGCGGAGGCGAGAGTGGGGGAGAGGGCCATGGGGACGGCCAGGACGAGGGCACCGATGTGACTTCTGCGCATGGGTAAGCGAACACCTCATCGTGAGTCCGGCCGGACCACAGACCCGGCCGGGTGTGGGGGAGCGCGCCACCACGCCGTACGGGCACCAGCGGTGACCGGGCGACTGGGGATGGGCGGCGTGCGGGGGGTTGAACAGCGCGGTACGGCGGCGGACGCCGTGACGGCTGTCGTGCGGTACGGCATCGGAACGGGCCGATGGAGGACCCGTTCCCGCCGGTCTCCCGTTCTTCATGACGGGCGCCCGACGCGCGCCGGGGCCAGGGGCCGCGGGTCGGGATCTCCGCCCGGCGGTCCGAGGTGATTTCCCGGCGCGGCGTTGAACATAGCGACGGCCATGACGAGTTGACCACGGCCGAATCAGGCATGACCGCCATCGGACACGAGGGTGAAGGGAAGGTGGCCGGCCATGGCCAAAGATCGAGCGAGCGTCTTATGGTCCTGTCCATGTCATCGAAGATCCCCCACCGGCCGCCCGCGGGGGCACCCGGAGCACCGCCCCGCGCGCCGGAGGCGGACCGGGGTGAGCCCGACGAGCAGAGCCGCGACCTGGCCATGGGTCGTGCCGCCTACGAGGCGCTCGTCCAGCGGATGGCGCGACCTCAGGAGACGGGCGCCGCTGACGCGCGGGAGCCCTTGGCCGAGGACACGGAATCGCTGCCGGAGGACGTACGGCGCTGGCTCGCCGACCGGGGCCTGCTCGACGGGGAGCACCAGCGGGTGCGTTCACCCCAGCGGGCCCTGCACGAGCTGGTGGCCGAGCACCGGTCACGGATCGACCGGTGCCGCGAGGAGCTTCACCGCGGCCTGGAGGCCGTGGACGACGTGCTCAGGCTGCTTCCGGACATGGCGCCCACCCGTTGGGACATTGTTGAAGCCGAGTTCTTCGACGACCGCACCCGGCTGCGCCAGCGGCTCGACGATCTGGACGTGCTCTGCCAGGAACAGGTGCTGTGCATGCGCACCAGCTTCCCGGGGAGGGAGGTGCTGGAAGCCGGTGTGGAGTCCGACGTGCGGCTGCTGGAACGCGGCATCGACCTGCGGCTCCTGGTGACCGCGCGGGCCCTGCGGCGCACCGGCGTCGGTCACTACCTCTCCGTCCTGATGGACCACGGTGCCCAGGTGCGGGTCGCCGCGACCGTACCGCTCCACCTGAACGTCTTCGACCGGGCCGTCACCGTCATGGCCGTCGGCACAGCCGATGGACACGCCGAGGCCTCCGGCGACGTCATCCTGCACAGCACGCGGCTCGCCGAGTCCTTCGTCCGTGTCTTCGAACACCACTGGGCCACCGGCCACCCGGCGGCCTCCACGGTCAGGCGCCCCGGAACGGGCGGCGCGCCAGAGGACTACTCGCCGAGGGAGCGCGAAGTCCTCGCCCTCCTCGCCGCCGGGGCGAAGGACGAGGCGATCGCCCGCCGACTGGGCTGCTCCGAACGCACCCTGCGCCGCCTGCTGACCGCCCTGGTCGCCAAGCTGGGCGCCGACAGCCGCTTCGCGGCGGGCGTCCAGGCGGTCCGGCTGGGCCTCATCGACTGAATCGCCCGGGGCCCGGGCCCGGGGGCCCATGGGCAATGGGCAGGAGGCGGCGCACGAGTGGCGGCCGTCGTCTCGTCACCAGGAGCACGAGCAGGACCATGGGCAGAGAGCAGGAGCAGGCCCAGGGCCGTGCGCAGGACGTTCTGACGACGGGGAGCAGCGCCGGGGCCTCGGTGCGGTCGCGTCCCCGTACGGGCGCGAGGCGGGAACCGAGGCTCGAAAGCCCTGCGGGCGTGGGCGCGGTGTGCACGAGCCGCCGTCCGGGCGGAAGCTACGGCCTCCTCGCGGGTGAGCGGGCGGGGCGGCGGCAGGGGCGGCTTCTTCAAGCCGTCTTCGGCGAAACGGTTTTCGCGGCCCTCGACGGGTTACGCGCTGTCCATGAGTGAAACGGACAAGAACCAGAGCAAGGGCACGACGACGAGCGCGGGCGGCTCGGCGAACGGGAAGGCCGGTTCCGCCACCGGTTCGGCCGCGAAGTCGGCCGGGCGTACGGCGCGTTCCGCCGCCGACCGCGTGCGGGAGACCGGCGAGAAGGCCGCGGGCAAGGCCGGTGAGAAGGCGACGGGCACGCTGGCGGTGTCCACCCAGGTGCTCACCTCCACGGTCAACGGCGTCTGGCGCAAGGCCGCGGTACCGGCGCTGGGCCTCCTCAAGGCCAACCCGGTCACCGCGGGCGGCGTCGCCGCGGCGGCGGCCGTGGCGGTCGGCGCCTACGCCGGTGGGCGCAGGTCCGTCCGCCGCGCCCACGGCCCCGTCACCCGGCTCACCGGCGGCCGCCTCTGATCGGCCCGGCGGCACACCCCGTACGGGGTGCCCGCACCACTGAGCCCCCCAGCCCGCGCCGGGGGGCTCCGGGCTGCTCGGACTCACCCGGACGGGTCATCACGCGCCCCGTGCGACGCTCTTGTTGCGGCCCGCCCGGGCGCACGCCGGGCGGGCCCGTCGGTTCCGGTCGGGGACACGCCTGTTCGGGCTCGTCACGGCGGCTCGGGAAGCGCACGGCGGGTGAGGTGACACGCGGCCGGGGTACGGCGGCGGGTTGTCCGCCGGTGGGTGGTTTCGGGGCGACGCCAACAAGCGGGGGGCAGTTGCTCTCTGGTGATGAGCGTTTTCGCGGTGTAGCGTCATTGGCAGATGTCGTGGTTCGCAGTTCCTGCCCACGCTGAGGCGTGGGCTTCTTGCTGTGCAGTGCCTGAGAACCAGGGCGATCACCTCCGGGCCCGCGCGGTGTGGGCCCGATATCGACTGAGAGGCATGAGCATGGCCAGCGGAACCGTGAAGTGGTTCAACTCCGAAAAGGGCTTCGGCTTCATCGCGCAGGACGGCGGCGGTCCGGATGTCTTCGCGCACTACTCCAACATCAACGCCTCGGGTTACCGCGAGCTCCAGGAGGGCCAGGCGGTGACCTTCGACATCACGCAGGGCCAGAAGGGCCCGCAGGCGGAGAACATCACCCCCGCCTGATCCGCCGAACAGGCGAACGCCGGGGCCTCCGGGAGCACACGCTCCGGGGGCCCTGGCCCGTTCCGGCAACTGGCCGCCCGGGACCCCGCCGGGGCTCCGACCGCCTCTGCCGCCACCGCGACCCCCGACCGCCACCGTCAGACCGCGGTCCCAACCGCCACCGCCACCCTCGCCGCCTCAGCCGCGTTCGCCCGTCTCCAACGCCGCCCGCACGTGGTGGTCATGGCTTTCCGGGACGGGGGTACACGACCGTCTCCGGTAAGCGGAGCGCGCGGCTCCCGAGATTGGGCCGCGCCGACGAGGAGGAGGACTTCCCCATGTCGCAGGTCGAGGAATCCGTCACGGTGGACGTTCCGGTCCGCACCGCGTACGACCAGTGGACCCAGTTCGAGACGTTCCCCCAGTTCATGGAGGGCGTGGAACGGATCGAACAGCGCACCGACACGCTCACCCACTGGACGACCAACGTGAACGGGGTGAGCAGGTCCTTCGACGCCAGGATCACCGAGCAGATCCCCGACGAGCGCGTTGCCTGGACGACCGTGGACGGCGAGGCCAGGCAGGCCGGGGTCGTCACTTTCCACCGCATCGACGACTCCACCACCAAGGTCATGCTCCAGATGGACTTCGAGCCCGATGGCGTGGCGGAGACCGTCGGCGACAAGCTGGGCTTCGTCAAGCGGCAGGTCCGCGGCGACCTGGAGCGGTTCAAGTCCTTCATCGAGAGCCGGGGTACGGAAACCGGCGCCTGGCGCGGCGAGGTCGTCTGACGAGCCGCCCCACCGCCCTCGTACCGGCCGCCGGGGGTACGAGGGCGGTGACCGGCCCATGACCACGCCGTCGGCCGCGGTGTGGTCAGGACCCCGCCCGCGGTTGCGGGGGTGCTGCCGGGCCCGGCGTTCGTTGCCGAACTTGTACGCGCCCGTCCAGCGGGCCATCACCAGCTGGGCGTCGCCCGACTCAACCTCGGCCAGGAAGCGTGCGGCGCGCCGGCCGCGCAGCGCGGCGGGGGAGCGCTGGTGATGGGCGATCAGGATCGTGCCGTCGGCACGCCGGACGTAGGAGAACCCTCGGGTCGTGGCATGCGGGGGATCGTACGCAGCGCGCACGGCACGGAAGTAGTGCTTTTCCGGGACCGGCCCAGGCGGGAGCGGCGGCCGTACACGAGGAGCGACATGTTCGACGGCTTCACACTGGCCAGTCGCGAGGGCGACGGGGCGACGCTGCGCGTCAGGTTCGGCGGCAGCGGCCCGGCGGTGCTGCTTCTGCACGGCCATCCGCGCACGCACGCGACGTGGCACCGCGTTGCCCCGCTCCTGGCCGCCGCGGGCCGTACGGTGGTCTGCCCCGACCTGCGCGGCTACGGCCGGTCGTCCAAACCCCCGACCGACGCGGACCACCGCCCGTACTCCAAACGCGCCATGGCGGCGGACTGCCTGGCCGTGATGCGCGGGCTCGGGCACGAGCGCTTCGCCGTCGTCGGTCACGACCGGGGCGCGTACGTCGCCACCCGCCTCGCCCTGGACCATCCGCGGGCCGTCTCCGCGCTGAGCGTGCTCGACGCCGTGCCCATCGGTGAGGCGCTGCGGCGCTGCGACGCGACGTTCGCCGCGAGCTGGTGGCACTGGTTCTTCCTCGGACAGAGCGCCAAGCCCGCCGAGCGGGTCATCAACGCCGACCCGGACGCCTGGTACCAGGGCACCCCTCAGCAGATGGGCGCCGCGGCGTACGAGGACTACCGTCGCGCCATCCACGATCCGGCCACCGTGCACGCCATGTGCGAGGACTACCGGGCCGGGCTCGGCATCGACCGCGCGCACGACGACGCCGACCGCCGGGCCGGGCGGCGCGTCACCTGCCCCGTGCAAGTCCTGTGGGCCACCCGCGACGACATGGCCGACCTCTACGGCGAGGTGCTGGGCGTGTGGCGCGACTGGGCGGGGGCCCGGCTGGAAGGCGGCCCGATCGAATCCGGCCACCACATCGCGGAGGACGCTCCCGAGGCCCTCGTCCGGGCCCTTACCGGGTTCTGGGGGACCGGAGGGGTACGGCCGACGTGACGGGCGAGCCGCGGGGTACGCGAACCGTATGGCACCGAAGAAGTACGCGGTCGCGGCCTCCGGGCGGTGGACCGAAGAGGAGGACGGGCTGCGGCGCAGGCTCCCCGCCGGCGAGGTCCACGCCTGGGAGCCCGGCCGGAACGAGACCGTCTGCGGGCTTTCCCTCAGCCGGTCCCAGCTGACACGCTTTCCTCATGTGACCTGGACGGACGCGCTCCCCGACTCCGGAGGCGCCGCCGACCGGGTCCAGCGCCTGTGCCCCCGCTGCGCGTCGGCCGCCGGACGCCGCGGCGGCGACGCGCGCCCCCGGTGGCAGCGTACGAACCCCCGCCCCTGACGGCGCCGACAGTACGGGGCGGCTGTCCGCCGAGCGGACGGCACCGCCCCCCGACAGCACCGACCGCCCGCGCCGACCAGCCCGCGCCCGGATCACACTGCCCGCGCCCAGCGGGCCCCGCTCCTCGAGGAGCGTCACCAGCACCACAGACGCCGGAAGCCCCCAAGCACCGCACGCACCCCAAGCCCAGCCCACGTCACCGAAAGGCGCCAGATGACCACCGACAGCCCCACCGCCGGCCACGAACGCGAGCAGCGGCTCAGACGGCGACTGGAACGGCTCATCGGCGTGGCCGCCACCGAGGGGAACGAACTCGTGGCGCTGCGCAACGGTGACGAGATCTTCCCCGCCATGCTGGACACCATCCGCGCCGCCCGGCACACCATCGACATGATGACGTTCGTGTACTGGCGCGGCCAGATCGCCCGGGACTTCGCGGCCGCGCTCGCCGACCGGGCACGCGCCGGGGTCCGCGTACGGCTGCTCCTCGACGGGTTCGGCGCCCGGCGGATAGAGACGGACCTCCTCGACGACATGGACGCGGCCGGCGTGCAGGTCGCCTGGTTCCGCAAGCCGGTGTGGCTGTCCCCGTTCAAGCAGAACCACCGCTGCCACCGCAAGGCGCTCATCGTGGACGAGCACACGGCGTTCACCGGTGGCGTCGGCATCGCCGAGGAGTGGTGCGGCGACGCCCGGAACCCCGCCGAGTGGCGCGACACGCACGTGCGGGTCCGCGGCCCGGCCGTGGACGGCGTCGCCGCCGCGTTCGCGCAGAACTGGGCCGAGTGCCACGACGAGCTGTACGACGAGCGCGACCGCTTCACCGAGCACGCCCAGCACGGCACGTCCGTCGTCCAGGTCGTCCGCGGCTCCGCGAGCATCGGCTGGCAGGACATGCAGACGCTCATCCGCGTCATGCTGACCTCGGCGGAGGAGCGCTTCCGCCTCGCCACCGCCTACTTCGCGCCCGACAGGTACTTCGTCGACCTGCTCCGCGACACGGCGCGGCGGGGCGTACGGGTGGAGATCCTGCTGCCCGGCCCGTACACCGACCAACGCGCGTCCCTGCTCGCCGGGCAAGCCTACTACCGCGACCTGCTGGAGGCCGGGGTGGACATCTGGCAGTACCAGCCGACCATGATGCACGCCAAGATCATCACCGTGGACCGGGTGGCGTCGCTCATCGGCTCCACGAACTTCAACCGCCGCTCCATGGACCACGACGAGGAGGTCATGCTCGCCGTGCTCGACCGGGAGTTCACCGCCACCCTCGACGCGCACTACGACGAGGACATCGCCCGCAGCACGGCCATCGACCTGTCCCGCTGGAAACACCGCGCCGCCCCCCAGCGTCTGCGGGAGGCGGCGGTCGCTCCGTTCCGGAGGTTCCTGTAGCGGCTCAGCGGGTGGTCAGCATGCCCTCGCGCAGCCGCTTCAGAGTTCGCGAGAGCAGACGCGACACATGCATCTGCGAGCAGCCCAGCTGCTCACCGATCTGCGCCTGCGTGAGCTCCTCCACGAACCGGAGGTGCAAGATGCGCCGGTCGCGATCGTCCAATTGCGCGATCAGCGGCGCCAGCGACTGGAAGTCCTCCACCAGCGCCATCGCCGGGTCCTCGGTGCCGATGAAGTCGGCCAGCGCGGTCTCGCCGGTCTCGTCGCCGCTGATGGCGGCGTCGAGGGACGACGAGTTGTAGCCGTTCGACGCGAGCCGCGCCTCGATGACCTCCTCCTCCGAGAGGTTCATCAGCTCCGCCAGCTCCCGGACGGTCGGCGTACGGCCCAGTCGGCTGCGCAGCTCCTCGGTCGCCCGGGCCAGCTCCACGCGCGCCTCCTGGAGGCGCCGCGGGACGTGGACGGCCCACGACGTGTCCCGGAAGAACCGCTTGATCTCGCCCACGATGTACGGGACGGCGAACGTGGTGAACTCCACCTCGCGGGAGAGCTCGAACCGGTCGATCGCCTTGATCAGGCCGATCATGCCCACCTGGACGATGTCGTCCATCTCGTCGCCGCGGCTGCGGAACCGGCCCGCCGCGTACCGGACGAGGGACATGTTCATCTCGATCAGCGTGTTGCGGGCGTACTGGTACTCGTGCGTGCCCTCCTCCAGCACCGCGAGCTGCTCCAGGAACAGCTTCGTCAGCGCGCGGGCGTCCTTCGGGGGGACGTTCCGGGGGTCCTCCACCTCCGGCAGCGTGGCGATACCGCTGTTGGCCCTCGTCATCGTGTCGGTCGTCGCCACCGTCATCGTCCCTCCTCATCCGCGGATACTGCACGACCCTGCGGGGTCGATATGGCGCGCCTACCCAGTCGTCTCACCCTCATGCCCCCCAATTTCGCACGCGGGGGAGAATGCCTGCTGTCCGGCCCCCAGCCCCCGGCCTCCCGCCCCCGGCGCGGGGCGCGCGGTGCGGGGCGCGAGAGTGGCGCAGGCGGTTGGGCGGCGCACGCGGTGCACACGCGGTCGCTCCCACCTTCCGAGCGGGCCGTGCCTCCGTGCGACCTCGGTCCCGGCGCCGAGCGGCTTGTGGACTTCCGGAACGGCCGGTCACGCTGAGGAAATGGCGTGGCTGGCACTCGGATACTTCGCCTCCTACATCCCGTACGTCATGCTCCTCAAGATCCTCGTCCACACGATGTCCGACGCGGTGGGCGGCCCGGTGGACGGAATGGTCGTCCTTCCGGCGGCCGCCCTCGGGCAGCTCGCAGTGATGCCCGTGTTCCTCCTGGTCAGCGGATGGTGGCGGTACGCGCTGCGACCCCCGGAACCCGGACCGCGGCCTCCGGCACCAGGCCGACCACGGCCTCCCGCGCAAGGTTCGCGGCCCCGCGACCCGGGCCCGCGAGGCGCCGCGTCCACGTACCGGCGGGAAATCCTTGCCGGATTATCGGCGTCGCTCATCATCGGCACGACGACCCTGAGCTTCACCTTCTCCGGTACGTCTGTGCTCTTCGTCCTGCTGCTCATGCGCGGGGGAGTGCTGGTGATGTCCCCACTGATGGACAAGGCGCGGGGCCGGCACGTTCCGCGCTCGGCCTGGGCCGCGCTGGCCTTCAGCCTGGCCGCCGTACTCGTGGCCATAGGCGGGGTACGCGACTACCGCCTGGCGATGCCGTCGCTGCTGTGCCTGTGCGTGTACCTCGTCGGCTACACCGCGCGCTTCGACCTGATGAGCCGCGTCGCCAAGGCGGGCGTGGCCGGTACCGACCGCCGGTACTTCACCGTCGAGCACGCCACCGCCCCGGTCTGCCTGGTGCTGCTGCTCGGCGCCGGGGCCCTGGCGGGGCAGCCGGGACTCCGTACGGGGTTCACCGACTTCCTTGCGACGCCCACCGCCTGGGCGGCGGCGGGGGTGGGCGTGGCGTACGAGGTGCTGTTCGTGTTCGGGACGCTGATCTACCTGGACCGCCGCGCCTTCACCTGGTGCGTGCCCGCGAACCGGTGCGCGAGCCTCATGTCGGGCCTGGTCGCCGCGTACGCCCTGCACCATCTGGCGGGGCTGCCCCTGCCGACGGACGCGGAGCTGCTGGCGCTGGTCATGGTCGTCGCGGCCGTGGCGGCGCTCTCCGCCCCGGCACTCGCCCAGCGGCGCGGGCCAGCCGCCCACCGGCGCCGGGTGGTGTTCGTCTGCGGCGGCAACACCTCCCGCTCACCGCTCGCCGAGTACATCGCCCGCCACGAGGCGGCGGGCAGGGGCGGCCACGCGCCGCGCTTCACCAGTGCCGGGATCGACGTGGAGGCCACCGCGCGGCGGCACCGCGCCCGGATGTCGCCGCACGCGCGGGCCGCGCTCCGCGAACTGGGCGTCCGCCCCGGATGGCGGCACCCCCGCTACCACCGGGCCCGGCCGCTCACCCCGGATCTGTGCCGGGGCGGCGCGGTCGTGTACTGCATGACGGGCGCCCAGCGCGAAGCCGTCCTCGCGCTCGCACCCGAGGCGACGGCACGCGTGCACTGCCTCGATCCGCGCGGCGACATCCCCAACCCGGCGGGGCAGCCCGCCGACGCCCACCTGGAGTGCGCCCGGCGCATCCGGCAGGCCGTACGCGCCCGGTTCCCGTACCCGCCCGGCAACGGCGGCTCCGACCCGCCCGGCGACGGCGGCCCGCACCCCGGCACCGCCCCCGCCGGGTGACCCACCGACGGCCCCGGCACCAGCGGCCCGAGGGCATCACCGGCAGCCGCCGACGGCTCACCGGCACGCCCCGGCAGGTCAGTCACCGGGCGGCGGCCGCCACGGTCGCCGGGTCCTCACCGGTGAGCTCCACGATCCGCTCCAGCGGCACACCGGCCGCCAGCGCCTGACCGAGCAGCGCGTCACGTCCGTCCGCGCACTCCCGGTAGGCCAGCAGCCGCTCCTCGACGCGCGCCCGGGACTCCGGGGCGCCGTGGTGGCGCAGTCGGCTCAGCTCCTCGTCGCTCAGCGGGACCGGCAGCCGTTCCGCGTCCTGCGCGATGGCCGCCGTCTCCTCCGGCGGTACGAGGCGCAGCCGCGGCGACGTCACGGTGACCCCGTGCGCGTCGAGCCACGCCCGTACGGCCGGGGTCTCCAGAAAGGCCAGGTCGCCCAGGGAGGTC
Source organism: Streptomyces thermolilacinus SPC6 (assembly GCF_000478605.2). Taxonomy (GTDB): domain Bacteria; phylum Actinomycetota; class Actinomycetes; order Streptomycetales; family Streptomycetaceae; genus Streptomyces; species Streptomyces thermolilacinus. Next base: position 6,373,359 of record NZ_ASHX02000001.1, read on the forward strand.
GGCGGCACCCCGAGCGGCGTCGCCGTGTCGTCCGTCAGGAACAAGTACGCGTCATCGGTCACCTGCGACTCCTTCGCGGCAGTGGTGGACGGCGGTCGGACGCCGTTTACCCCGACGCGCCCGGTTCATCGCCGCCGTCAGGGCGAATACGGCGTACGTCCCGCCCCGTTCCCACACCCGCACCAGCCGCCCCACCAGCCTCTCCGCACCACCCGCGCCGGTCTCCGGGGACCCGGCCCCGGGAGGCGGGCGTGGGGGAACGCCCGCCCGGTCAGTACGATGAGGGCAGCGTGGTCGGGCCGGACCACCAAGTGGTCTGGGAGGCGGACAGTCGTGACAGCGGACGCGACCTCCCGCCTTCCCGGGACGGCGGCGCGGACGGCGCCGGGTCACCACGCGAGCGTGGTGTACGCGGACGACGACACATGGGCCGGACACCTCACCGCGTTCGTCCGCACCGGACTCGCCGAAGGCGCCCGCATCTGGTACTTCGCCGACACGACCGCGCCCGAACACGTCCTGCGCACCCTCACGGACCGGGACATCGACGCCGCCTCCGCCGTACGGCGCGGACAGCTCATGGTGACCACCGCCGAGGAGACGTACCTGTCCGGCCGCTGCTTCGACCCGGACGTGCTGATCCCGCTGTGGCACGAAGCCGTCGGGGCGGCTCTCGCGGCCGGATACCGCCGTCTGCACACGATCGGCGAGATGGCCTGGGCCGCCCGTGGCGCCGCGGGCGCGGACCGCCTCCTGGAGTACGAACTGCGCGCCCACCACGAGGTGTTCGACCGGCTGCCGCTCACCGCCTGGTGCCTCTACGACCGCCGGCTGATGCCCCCGGACGACCTCGCCGTCCTGGCGGAAGCCCACCCCGCCCGGCTCGGCACCGCCCTCCCGGCCGACGCCCCCGCGACCTGCCTGCGCGTCGGACCGCTCAACGACCGGCCCGGCTTCCGGCTGTCCGGATCGGCCGGGTACGAGAGCCGCCGCGTCACCGCGTCCGTCGCGGCCGCCCTGGCCGCCTCGGCCACGGACCGCGTCACCCTGGACCTGGGCGGCCTGAGGCACCTCGACACGGACACCCTGGTCGCCCTCGCCGGCGCGGCGGCGCGCCGCCCGTCCGCCACCCCCCTTCACGTGACCGGGGCTCCGCTGTCCGCCGAGCGGATTCTCGGCCTGTTCCCCGAGCTCCGCACCGCTCTGGAGGTCGTGGCCCGATGACCGCACTGACACGGCACCGGCCCGAGCCCGCCCCCGGGGGTGTCTTCCACCACCCCGCCCTGTTCTACGGGACCGACGAGGAGTACCTCGCGGGCGTGGGCGGCTTCATCGGCGAGGGCGCGGCCGACGGTGCCCCGCTGCTCGTCGCCGTGCCCGGCCCGCGCCTGGACCTGCTGCGCGACACGTACCGGGCGCAGGAAGGAATCACCTGGGTGGACATGCGGGACGCGGGCCGCAACCCGGGCCGCATCCTGTCCATGCTCCAGGAGTTCGCCGACCGGGCCGGGGACCGGGCCCCGGCCATCGTCGGCGAGCCGATCTGGGTCGGGCGCACCCCCGCCGAGACCCGGGAGGCCACCCGCCACGAAGCGCTGATCAACCTCGCCTTCGCCCACCGGCACGCGACGATCCTGTGCCCCTACGACACGGCGCTGCCCGGCGACGTACTGACGCAGGCCCGCCGCACGCACCCCGTCGTGGGCGACGCGGACGCCTACCGGCCCAGCCCCGAGCACACCGACGCCCACGAGGTGGCCCGCGACTGCGACACCCCGCTGCCGGAGCCCGACGACCCGATCGTCATGCCCTACGGCACCGAGGACCTGGCGCGCGTGCGGGACACGACCGACCAGTGGGCCGAGGCGGCCGGCATGTCCGCGCAGCGCCGCACCGACCTGCTGCTGGCCGTCACCGAGGCGACCAGCAACTCCGTACGGCACGGCGGCGGGCGCGGCACGCTGCGGCTGTGGCGCACCGCCGACGCCCTAGTCGCCGAGACCAGCGACGGCGGCCGGTTCACCGACCCCCTCGTCGGGCGGCGGCGCCCCGACCCGTTCTCGCCCCACGGCGGACGCGGCGTGTGGATGATGCACCAGCTCGCCGACCTGGTCGAGATCCGGGCATCCGCCCAGGGCCTGGTCCTACGCCTCCACATGGCCGTCTGACCCGCCCCGGCGCCCCGCACCCGGGGGAGCGGCGGCGCCCCGGGCACGCCGCGACCCCGCGTACGCCGCCTCACGCCACCGGCGCAGCCGGGGGCCCGGCGCCAGGTCGGGCAGGCACGCGCCGTACGGGTCGAAGGCGAGCGGCCCGGTCCCGGTCCCGCGGCTCCCCTCGACCGGCCCCGTCCCGGCGGGGGACGCACCAGTCGCGGTGAGCGGCCCGGTCCCGGCGGGGGACGCTCCGGTCACGGTGAGCAGCCCGAACGGCCGCCACGGTTCGTGCGGCGCCGCCGCGCACAGGCGGAAGACGGCCGGCGGCCGCTCGGCGAGGGCGCGCGCCAGGTCCGGCAGCGACACCGGAAGCCCACGCCCGTGGCCCCCGTCGCCCGCCGGTATCGCGGCGATGACCCGGTCGCGGTCCGGGAAGCGGTACGAGGTCAGCGTCGAGTACGCGCCGCCGACGGCGTCCGTGCGGAGGACGGGCAGGTGCCGGGTGACGCGGCCCGTACCGCTGGACGTCAGCAGCAGGTCGAACGGCCGACCGGACCCCGCCCCGTCGATGACCCGCAGCGCCAGCCCGAGCGCGTCGGGCAGCGGCGACGGCAGGCCCGCCGCACGCGACCAGCGCACGGTCACGCCGTACCGCCCGGCCCGGTCGAGGAACGCCACGCCCCAGGGCCGGCCGGCCTGCGGCAGCACCTCCAGGGTGGCCTCCAGGACCAGACCGGCCGGATGGAAGGCCCGTGCTCCCCGCAGCCGGGCCAGCGCGGCGCCCGCGGCCCGGACGAGCCTCAGCAGCCCGCCCATCCCCGCCCTGTCGATACCGGACCCGTTCATACCAGTCCCTTTCATACCGGCCTCCACCGGCGTGGAGGATCAGGAATCCCGCCGGACCTGCTGCACCAGCAGGTGCTCGGCCTGGTGCGCCCACTGCGCGTCCGCGACGACGTCGTAGCGGACGGCCTCGATACGGCTGCGGGACGTGAAGTCCCGCCGCCCGGCGGTGACGGCGTGGCTGCCGAAGCCGAAGACGGCCCCGAACACCGCGCCGTACAGCACACCGCTGACGACCAGCACCACGACATGGTGCGGCCCGCTCGTGAACAGCGACAGCAGCAGCCCGACGAACAGCCCGAACCAGGCGCCCGTCGCGGCGCCCCCGGCAGCCGCCCGCGCGCGGGTCATCCGGCCGAGCACCGTCTCCACCATCCGCAGGTCACAGCCGATGATCGCCGTGTGCTCCACCGGGAAGCCGTTGTCGGAGAGGAAGTCCACCGCGCGCTGGGCGCCCTCGTAGGTGGGGTACGAACCGATCACCGGGCGGTTGACCGCCGCCGTCGTCTGCTGGGGCATCGAGAAGATCCTTCCGTGACGGGTCATGCCGGTGGGCGGGGCGGCTCGCTGTCCCGGCCCCCGGCGCGGGCGCCTGCCGTTTCGGCACGACGATGGGTGACCACCCGTGTTCCCGCAGCACCAGCCGCGAACCTCCCCCCACCCGTTCCTGGAGGCCGCGGCCTCCCGGGAGCCGCCTCGCCCAGGCCGCGGCGCCGCGCGGCCACCGCACCCGGACCCGTCGACGGCCCGCCCGCACCGGCCCTCGGTCCCCACGGCGTGCGCCCGCCATCCGCTGGGCGTAACGTCCCGGTATGGGTGAGGTGCGGACGGGTGCGGGCCCGCGGTGGCCGCCACCGGGCGGACCCGCGTCGACGAGCCCGGGGAGCCGGCCGTGAACGGCGCCGACCTGCCCCGGGCGGCCAGGGACCTCGACGCGGAGCTCGCCGAGACGATGCGCCGCACCGGTGCGACCGTGGGTGCCTTCTACCTGCTGCTCCCTGACCGCGACCTGCTCCAGCTGGCCGTGGTCGGCGGTGTGCCCTCCGACATCGCCGCCCCCTGGTCACGGGTCGCGCTGGCCTCCCCGGCGCCGGTGTCCGACGCCGTGCGGCAGCGGCGGATGGTGTGGGTCGGCGACCACGCGGAGATGACGCGCCGCTACCCCCGCTCGGCGCTGGCCCTGCCGTACCCGCTGGCGCTCGCGGCCGTCCCGGTCGACGGGAAACGCCTCTGGGGCGTCCTGCTGCTGATGTGGCCCGGCAGCCATCCGCCCCGCACGACCCGCCGCGAGCGCTCCAACCTCGCCTCCAGCAGCCGACGGCTCGCCCGGCTGCTCGACGAGGCAGCCGACGCGGGCCACCCCCTGGCCGCGCCGGACACCCCACGGGTCCTGGGCGCCGGGGACATCCGCCGTTCCGCCGACCCGCAGCCCGCCATGGCCGCCGCCGACTTCGCCGAGCGGCTGCCCGAGGGCGGCTGCGCCCTCGACCTCCAGGGCCGCGTCACCTACGTCACCAGCAAGGGCGCCGCCCTGCTCGGCGCGGAACCGCAGGCGCTGCTCGGCACCTTCCCGTGGCAGTCGCTGCCGTGGCTCGGCGACCCGGTGTACGAGGACCGCTACCGCGCCGCCATCATCAGCCGCCGCCCCGTGGCGTTCACCGCCTGCCGCCCGCCCGACCGCTGGCTGGACTTCCGGCTCTACCCCGACGCGAGCGGCGTCAGCGTCCGCGTCACGCCCGCCGGAGGCCGCGGCCGCGGCACGTGGCCCCCGGAACCCGACCGGCAGGGCTCCGGCGCACCCGCCCGGGTCGGCCAGCTGTACCAGCTCCTGCACCTGGCCGCCGCCCTCACCGAAACCGTCGGCGTGCAGGACGTCGTGGACCTGATCGCGGACCAGATCATGCCCGCGTTCGGAGCGCAGGGCCTCGTCCTGTCCACCGCCGAGTCCGGCAGGCTGCGCATCACCGGTTCGCGCGGCTACCCCCCGGAGGCCATCGAACGCCTCGACGGGCTGCCGCTCGACACCCGCTTCACCCCGGCCGGCCAGGCACTGACCACCGGCGTGCCGTCCTTCTTCAGCCACCCCGAGGAGATGGCGCGGATCTACCCGGAGGCGCCCCACATCAGCGGCAAGCAGGCATGGGCGTTCCTGCCCCTGATCGTCTCCGGACGCCCGGTCGGCATCTGCGTCCTCACCTACGACCGGCCCCACGCCTTCCCCGCCGAGGAACGCGCCGTCCTCACCTCACTGGCCGGCCTGATCGCCCAGGCGCTCGACCGGGCCCGGCTCTACGACGCCAAACACCAGCTCGCCCACGGCCTCCAGCAGGCGCTGCTGCCGCACCGGCTGCCGACCGCCCCGGGCCTGCGCGTCGCCGCCCGCTACCTCCCGGCCACCCGGGGCATGGACATCGGCGGCGACTTCTACGACATGGTGCGCATCGACGAGACGAGGGTCGCCGCGGTCATCGGGGACGTCCAGGGCCACAACGTCGCCGCCGCGGCGCTGATGGGCCAGGTCCGCACCGCCGTCCACACCCACGCCACGGCGGACGCGGCCCCCGACGAGGTCCTCGCCCGCACCAACCGGCTCCTGGTGGACCTCGACCCCGGCCTGTTCACCACCTGCCTGTACGCCGACCTCGACCTGGAGCACGGCCGCGCACGGCTGGTCAGCGCCGGCCACCCGCCGCCGCTGCTGCGCCACGCCGACGGCCGGGCCCTGCGCCTCGACGTGCCGCCGGGTCCGGTGCTGGGGGTCGACGCGGACGCCGCGTACCCGGTGACCGAGCTGGACCTGCCCCTCGACGCGGTGCTGATCCTGTACACGGACGGGCTGGTCGAGAAGGCCGGCACGGACATCGAGCACGCCATCGACCACCTGGCGGGACGCCTCGCCACCTGGAGCGCCGAGGACCCCGAACGGCTGCTGGAGCTCCTCCTGGACCACGCGGGGCCGGCGGAGCGGCGTACCGACGACATCGCCCTGCTGCTGGTCCAGCGCGTCCGGCGCGCACCGGACACCCGAGAAGCCCCCGAGACGCCGAAGGCCCCCGCCCCGCCGGGAGACCCGGACGGGGCGGGGGAGTAGACGTACGGGAGCAGGGGGTCAGGCGGCGAGGGCCTGGCTCAGTGTGGGGCGGCAGTCGATCACGGTGTCGAGGCCGACCAGCTGCAGGGTGCGCAGCACGTGCTCGGTGGGGGCCGCCAGCCGCAGCCAGCCGCCCGACGCGGACAGGGCGTGGTGCGCGGCGATGAAGACGTTGATGCCGCTCGAGTCCATGAAGGTCACCCGGTCCAGGTCCACCACGGTCCGGGCCGTCGTGGGCCCGGCCACCGCCAGAGCCTCCTGGAGCCGGTCACCGGTGTGGAAGTCGATCTCCCCGGCGAGCGTCAGCACGCGGATACCGTCCGTGACGGTGGAGGTGATCGAGAGCCGCTCCGGCGGTTCGCTCTGCCCGGGGTCCGCCATTCTTCCTTCAGCCATGCAGGTGATGGTGGCACACTCATGCCCCGGTCCGCGGCCCCCACCCCTCCGGTTTCAGGTCGCACGCCGGTGTGACGGAGGCGACATGTACGTCGGGGGCGTGAGTCGGGGGGCCGTGGGTAGACGCGGGCAGTTGACCGGGGTAAGTGGAGGCGAACGGATGGAACCATCGCCCTTGGACGAGGACCACACCGTGCCGAACGCGCAGCGCATCGACACGACGGTGGCTCTGGAGGGGGACGGGGCGTGCATCGCGCGCGCCCGTGACCTGGCCGCCGAGTTCCTGGCCCGCGTACAGGCGGAGGAGGGGCTGCCGGTGTCCGAGCGGGCCGTGCACATCACGCAGCTCGTGGTGAGCGAGCTGGTGACGAACGCCTGCAAGTACGCTCCGGGACCCGTACTGATGGACCTGCGGATCACCGGCGACCTCGTCGAGGTGGCCGTGTGGGACTCCGACCCGGTGCTGCCGGTCGCCAAGGCCGCGGACGCCGGGCGGGTGGGGCAGCACGGGCTGGAGATCGTGATGGCGCTCGTGCAGGGCTTCGAGACGCAGCGCGAACCGGTCGGCAAGCGCGTCATCGCCCGCATCCCCCTGCTGGACGACGGCCGGGCCACACCGCCGTCGGCGCTCTGAACAGCGCCGAGTCCTCGGCGGTGGTGTCCAGGAGGCCGGGAGAACGACACGGAGAGGCCCCGCCACCGTGTCAGGGGGGTGGCGGGGCCGGTCGGCGGGGCGGGGGACGTCAGGCCGCGAGTTCGGCGCTGCCGGCCGCGAGCCCGGCATCGGAGGTCGTACCGGTCGGCGAGGCGAGGAGCGCGTCGGCCGTCGCCAGCGCGTCCTCGATGCGGGTGGTCCCGGTGGCGACGCACAGGGTGTACGTCACGTCCTCCAGGCGCTGTTCCAGCCCCTGCTCGCCACGGCACTGGGCGATGCGCAGGTCGGCGTAGCGAGCGAGCAGGGAACGCAGGTAATGGGGGTCGGGTATCAGCACGGCGCAGCCCTTCGTCGGTCAGCCAGTGCCGCGCGCCTACCCAGCCGCCGATCACCCATGCCTGTGAACTGGCTCGCATCCGCGAAGCGTTCCGCGGAGTCCGGTCAGCTCGGGCGGCGCGGCGGCAGGCCGGTCGTCGAAGCCCGGTACGCACGCGCCGACGTGAGGCCGGACGGCCGTGACGAGGTGCGGGCATGGTCCGGCGAGTACCCGCCCGGCAACGGCGCCGGACAGCGGGTGCCGCCCCTCGGCGGCGGGGACGTGCGGATGCGGGGCGCCGCCCCCGTATCCGCGGCGACAGCGCGAACGAGGTCTCGGTGAGCCCGCCGGCGTCCCGTATGAGGGTCCGCGCTGCGGGTAGACGGGCGGCATGCCTGAGTCAGCCGAGAACGTGCTCGCCGTGGTGGTCGAGGAAGCGATGAACGTACGGGAGGAGCTGGGTGGCGCGGTGGCGGAGGCGGTCGGAGGGACCCGCAGCGGACTGTCCGCCCTCGCGGCGGGCGGCGCCTGCGGCCTGCTCGCGGCGCTCATGGGACACGCGGCGCTCCAGGAGCGGCTGGCCCGCGCCTGGTCGCCGGAAGCCGCGGCGGCGGCGCTCGCCCTCACGTACGCCACGAGCGCCACGGCGCTCGTCACGTACGGGAAGGCGAGGCTGCGCCGGGCGCGTGCGGCGTCCCGGGAGGCCCTGGACGTGTCCCGCGACGCGGTGGCGCGGACGGCGGACGAACTGGCGCACGGCTGAGCGGCCTCCGCGACGACGCACACGGACGCCTCCCCGGGGATACCGGTGGAGGCGTCCGTCGTGTGCGTGGGGCCCGGGGCGTGCGGCAGGTCAGCGCACCCAGACGTCGATGACCGGGGTGACGGCCCGCTTCCGGCTGTCCACCAGGCGCAGCTTGTTGTGGCCCTTCATGCCGAGCATGACCCGCATGTTGTACATCGAGCGGGAGTTGGTGTTCATCGAGGCGGGCAGGCTGGTCCAGCCACGGCCGGCCACCTTCTGCTGGAGGGTGACCCGGCTGCCGGCGGGCACGCTCTTGGCGACGCCCCGGACACGGAACTGCTGCCAGGCGCGCACGGTCTTCATGGACGCGGTGGCCGAGCCTGCCGCCGGGGCCGTGGCGGCGGGCTTCTGCCGCGCCGGGGAGGGCGAGGCGACGGCGACCGCCGCACCGACCGAGCCGGCCACCACGGCCGCGGCGGCGATACCGGCACCCCAAATACGTACGGACTGACGCATGCTGTGTCTCCCAGGAGAAGAAGGGGGGAACGCTTCACCGGAAACGTAAGCGCATCAGGCGATAACCGGATAATTCGACACGACGCAAAGCGTGTGGTGTACCCCGTCCAGCCGTGCCGTCCCTCCCGCGAGGAGCGCGAGGGGGCCTGCCGCAGGCGGCGCCGAGTGGAGATGTCAGTGCCACGGGCTACGTTGCGGGCATGTCCTTCGCCCTGCCCGCCGACCTGCCTCCCGGACGCTTCGTCTCCCGCGAGGCCGTATCTGTGTGGGTATCCGACGACTTCCCGCGAGACGTCGAGGGGTTGTGGCGCCGCCTGCTCGGGGAGACGGGGGAGTCCGGCCTGGTGCCGCTCCTGTGCCGGCCCGATGTCCTGGGCACAGCGCTCGGCCCGGACCGCGTCGATGCCGTCCGCCTCGAGGAGACGCTCGCCGCGGACTTCGCCGAGTACCGCCGCAAACGGCTGCCGTTCTGGACGGACCCGACGCCCGTACCGGTACCCGAAGGGGTCGAGCCGTGGCCGCACGACCCCGGCCCGTCCTTCACCCGGTGGCCGGGTCTGGCGCCGGGGATGCCCGCCCTGCCCGGAGGCCCGACGCCCGAGGAGGCCGCGTTCAGGGTGCTGACGAGCCTCGTCGATGCGGGGCTGCCCGATCCGGACGCGTGCCGGCTCGTTCTCGTCCCGGCACGGCGCACCAGCGACGCCCTGGCGCTGCTCGGCTGGTCCTCCGAGGCGCCGCAGGCGTTGTTGTGCGCGCTCCTGAGGAGCTGGGAGGACCGCTTCGGCGCCCGCCTGGTGGCGGTGGTCGGCAGCGAGCTGCACGTCTCGGTCGCGCGGCCTCCCGTGACGGCGGAGCACACGGCCCTGCTCGCATTGGAGCACGTGCTCTCGACCGCCGACAACATCGTCGACGACCCGCCCACGCCGTTCCCCGAGTACGCCGCCGGTCTGGTGGGCCGGACCGGTGGTCGTTCTGGTGGGACTGAGGCACGCGCGTCCCCGTCCCGCCCGGCCGACGGCGACCGGCCCCGCGCGGAGAAAGCCCCGCCTCATGCTCGGCCGCACCCTGGAGCGCGTCAGGCTCTCCCGACGGCCGACGCCCGGCTGAAGGCGATGCGGACGAGAGCGGCGTTCCCGTCGACGCGGCGGCCCTGAGGGTCCGTGAGGGTGTCCTCCAGGCCGATCCGCGTCTCCAGGCCCAGGGCCAGGGCCCTGTCCAGTACGGGCCAGGTGCTCTCGTCCTCCCCGTGGAGCAGGATCGGTACGCGGGCCTGCGCCCGGGCCAGCAGCTCAAGGACCCGGTCGGCGGTCGACAGGGCCTCCGCAGGCGGGAGTCCGATCATCTCCACCAGGACGCGGAGGCACGACGCGGCGTAGGGGCCGGCGAGCAGCCGGGCGGCGTCCTCCTCCGACCACACACCCGCCTCCACCCCGACCCCCCACCCCGTCAGCACCTCGGTCAGCTTCTCGAAGCCCGGCTCGCCGACGTTGACGGAGGCGAAGTCGGGGCGGACGGTCATCGCGCCCCACGCCTCGACCGCGGCCTGCCGCGCCCCGGCGTCCCCCTCGCACATCCACAGACCCGTGGACACCCCGACCGGAAGCCCCGGGCAGGCCCGGCGGACCGCCCGTACGGCGTCCTCCACGACCGCGACGTCCAGGCTCTCCCGGCCCGCCGCGTCGCGGGGGTGCAGATGCACACTGCGGGCTCCGGCGGCCCGTGCCGCTCTCGCCTCGGCCGCCAACCGGGATGGTGTGACGGGGACTTCAGGGTGCTCATCGACGGTTCGCCCGCCGTTCAGACACGCTTGGATCACTCGACGATCCTGCCACGACGCCGTGCGTGACGAGCGACACCCGCTCGCCCTTGACGCCGGACGGCCCCGACACCGGCCCGCCTTCGATGCGCGCTCGCCCCCCAAAGAAGGGCCGCGCGTGTACCGGCAGGGGCCGGTGGCGCCGAGGGGTCAGGCGTGCGCGCGCAGGGCGGCGATCGTCCATTCGAACGCCGGGACCTGCGGCGGGGTGGGCGGACGGCCGTTGAGGATGCCCAGCAGCTGCCAGTACCGCTCGACCCGGCGATCGGTGAAGGTCGCCAGCGTGTCGGCCAGGCGGAGGCGCTCGGCGGGCGGCACGTCACCGTCGAGTACGAGACTCAGGATCTCCCCGCCCCGCGCGGACTCCGGCGGCACCCCGTCCCGCACGGCCCGGCCCGCGTGCTCCCCGACCCGCGCCGGGTCCGGCCCCCGCGGCTCGTCCGCCGGGCGCGCCCCGGCCACCGCCATCTCGCGGGTGCGCCGGCGGAAGTCCTCGTCGCCGAGGAGCCCGACCAGCTCCACCCACGCCTCCTCCTGCTCGGGCGTGGGGTCGGCGGGCAGTTGCGCGGGCAGCGTGCGCATGGCCTGGGCGATGGGGGCGCCCGGTCCGTCGGCCCCGGTGCCGTCGAAGGTCTCCCGTACGTAGGCGTCGATGACGCGCTGCCGCTCCTCGGCGGTCATGCGGGCCAGTTCGTGCATGAGTCTCATCTCCTCGGTCGTACTTCCCTGACGAGCGACGTGCCGCAGCACCGCGCGCCGTACCTGGAGCGTGCGGATCTCCGCCTCCACGGCACGCAGGTGCGCCTCGGCCACGTCCCGCACGGTGGTCTGCCCGCGCAGTACGCGCCGTACGGCGTCCAGGTCCAGGCCCAGTTCCCGCAAGGTGCGCACCAGGTCGAGACGGGCGGCGGCCGCGTTGTCGTACAGGCGGTAGCCGCCCGCCGACCGCCCGGCCGGCACGAGGACGCCGCAGTCGGACCAGAAGCGGATCGTGCGTACGGGCAGGCCGGTGCGGCGCGCCAGCTCACCGATGGTGAACAGCTCCGTGTCGTCGCTCACGGGGACAACCCTCAACCCTCCAGTCGGTGGAGACTCAAGCCCATTGTTCGGGGTCCGCCGACGGCCCGGACAGCAGGGGGCGTACAGCGCGAGAAACAAAACAGGTCAATCAACCTGTTTCTTTGGTACGTCCCCTCGCGGGCACTCAGGTCGTCGGCCAACATGCCTCCTTTCAAGGCATCGACGGAAAGTCAGGACGGGGGCGTGCGTCGATGGAAGGTGACGGGCGCGATGAAGACGGTGCGGGCTGAGACCTTGGAAGCGGTGTGGCTCGGGGAGTTGCTGCGCCCCGTACGGACACGGCTGGGCACGGCGATCGGCCTTCAGGCCGTCGCGGCGGTGGTCGCCGTGGTGCCGTTCGCCGCGGTGGCCGAACTGGCCCGGGTGCTCCTGACGGACGGCCCGGCCGACACGGCCGCGGCATGGACGGTCGCCGCGGTGGCGGCGGGGGCGCTCGCGCTGTGACTGGTGCTGAACACCCTGGCCGGTGCCCTCGCCCATGCCGCGGACCGGACTTCCAGTTGCCGGTGCGGCGGCTGGTGGACCGGCTCGGCCGGGTGCCACTGGGCTGGTTCACCGATCGCGGCGCGGGCGGCACCGGGAAGGCAGTCCAGCACGTTGTGGACACCATGCACCACCTGGTCGCCCACTCCCTGCTGAACCTCACCACGAGCGTGGTCACCCCGCTCGCGACGCTGGCCTACCTCTTCGCGGTCGACTGGAGGATGGCGGCGATCCTGATGATCCCCCTGGTGGTCGGCGTGGGGCTGTTCGTCCGGATGATGACGACCCTCGACGCGCAGACCGCCGCCTACGAGGAGGCCCAGGAGCGCATCGTCTCCAGGGTCGTCGAGTTCGTCGAGGGCATCGCCGTGGTCAAGATGTTCGGGCAGGCCAGGCGGGCGCACCGGCAGTACGCGCGGGCCGCCGACGACTTCACGACGTTCTTCATCGCCTGGATCTCCAAGGGCTACAGGTCCACCGCCGCGTCGGCGCTGGTCCTCGGCCCGGTCACCATTCTGCTCACCGTGCTGACCGGCGGCACACTGCTGGTCTCGTCCGGCGCACTGGACCCGCTCGATCTGCTGCCGTTCGCCATCCTCGGCCTGCGCGTGGCCGCGCCCCTTCAGGCGCTGGACTTCCACGGCCACGACATGGAGATGGCCGGCGCGTCGGCCAAGCGGGTCGGCGCCCTGCTCGCCGCGCCGGAACTGTCCCCCGCACGCCCCTGACCCCGCGGACCGACGGCGGCGCTCGGGTGGAGCTGTCCGGTGTGGAGTTCCGCCTACGACACGGACCGCCCCGTCCTCAGCGGCATCGACCTGGTGCTCGAACCCGGCAGCGTGACGGCCCTCGTGGGGACGTCCGGTTCCGCCAAGACGACGCTCGCGAAACTGCTGCCGCGGTTCTTCGACCCGACCGCCGGGACCGTGACGATCGGCGGCGTCGACCTGCGCGACATCGCCCAGGACCAGCTGTACCGGCTGGTGTCGTTCGTCCTCCAGGACGTAGGGCTGCTCGACGCGACCGTACGGGACAACATCCGCCTCGCCCGCCCCGACGCGGACGAGGAGACGGTGCGCCGCGCAGCCCGGGCGGCGGCCATCCGCGACCGCATCGCGGCGCTGCCCCGCGGCTACGACTCGATGGTCGGCACGGAGGCCCGCTTCTCCGGCGGCGAGGCACAGCGGATGTCCATCGCCCAGGCCATCCTCGCGCACACCCCGGTCGTCGTGCTCGACGAGGCGACCGCCCACGCCGACCCCGAATCCGAGGCGCTGATCCAGGACGCCCTGTCGGAGCCGGGCGCGGGGCGGACCGTGCTCGTCGTCGCGCACCGGCTCGCCTCCGTGGCCGGCGCCGACCGCATCGTGGTGCTCGAACAGGGCCGGATCGCCGAGCAGGGCACCCACGAGGAACTCCTCGCCGCTCGCGGCCGGTACGCGAGCCTGTGGCACCTCCAGGAGCGCGCGGACTCCGCGGACACCGGGTACCAGACTGCCGGGTACCAGGCCACCGACGGCCGGGACACCCACGGCGAGGACACCGAGTACCAGGTCACCGACGACCAGGACGTGTGCGCCGGGACCGGCTCGGCGAAGGAGGAGGGGCGATGATCCGCCGACTGTTCACCGCGCTCGGCCCGGAGCACGACCGCGCCCTGCGCAGGCTGCTCGCCTGGTTCACCGTTGCGGCGGTCCTCCAGGGCGTGGCGTTCGTCATGCTCGTGCCCGCCCTGCGCGCGCTGCTCGGCGACGCCCCGGAGCGCGCCTGGCCGTGGGTCGTCACCCTCGCGGTGCTGTGGCTCGGCTACGCGGCGGTGAGCGGTGCTGCGCGCGTTCGGACGTACGGCTCAGGGGCACACCGCGCTCGACGAGGCGCTCGTCGCCCAGCACACGGCCGGCCGCCGGATGCTGCGCGTCGGCATGCCCGGCCTCGTAGGGCTCGCCTTCATCGCGCAGGCGTCGTTCGTCGTGCTGCTCGCCGTGGGGACCAACCCGGCGCTCGGCGGGTCCCTGGAGACCGCCGAACTGATCGCGCTGCTGGTCCTCGCGGCCCGGTTCGTCGAGCCGGTCCTGCTCACCTCCGAACTGGGCGGTGCGATCCGCGTCGCCGAGAACGCCCTCACCGAGATCAACGAACTGCTCGACACGGAGACGCTGCCCGAGCCGAGGACGCCGCGGCGGGCGGACGGCGCCCACATCGAACTCGACGGCGTGCGCTTCGGCTACCACGGCTCGCCGGTCCTGGACGGGCTGACGATGCGCGTGCCGCAGGGCCGCATGACCGCGCTGGTCGGCCCGTCCGGCGCCGGAAAAACGACCGTGATCAGGCTGATCGCGCGGTTCTTCGACCCGGACGCGGGCACCGTGCGCGTCGGCGGTGTGGACGTCCGCGAGATGCGCACCGAGGACCTAACGTCCGTCATCTCGGTGGTCTTCCAGGACGTCCACCTCTTCGACGGGACGATCCTGGAGAACGTGCGGCTCGGCAGGCCCGACGCCACCGACGAGGAGGTGTACGCCGCCGCCCGCACGGCACGCGTGGACCAGATCGCCGACCGGCTGCCGGGCGGCTGGGACGCACCGGTCGGCGAGGGCGGCAACCGGCTCTCCGGCGGCGAGCGGCGGCGCGTCTCGATCGCGCGGGCCCTGCTCAAGGACACCCCGATCGTGCTGTTCGACGAGGCGACCGCCGCCCTGGACGCCGAGAACGAACACGCCCTCCAGCAGGCGATGTCGGCCCTGGCGCGCAACCGCACCGTCCTGGTGATCGCGCACCGGCTGAACACCCTGCGCGGGGCGGACCACATCGTGGTGCTGGACGAGGGCCGCGTCGTGGAGGAGGGCGACCACACCGACCTGATGGCCCGGAACGGCCGGTGCGCCCACTTCTGGCGCGAACGGCGCCGCGCACAGGGCTGGCGCCTGGCCGCGCCCGCCGCGGTCCGCTGAGTGGCGCCGCCCGCCGAACCACCGCCGCCGGACCACCGCCCGGCGGGCGGCGCGGAGCCTGGCGTATGGCACGTACAGGGTCGAGAGGAGCACCGCCGTCCCCACGAGTCCGGCGCGTGGCGGCGCCCTCCCGCTCCTCCCTGCCGCGCGCTGTGAGCCGAGGCGTCATCGCCCGATAGGTTGGGGCGATGACCATGACAGTCGCCCCCGTTGGGAGGGCCCAACGGATGAGAGAAGTCCAGCAGGAACGGGCGATCGCGACCCGGCAGCACATCGTCGAGAGCGCCGCGGCCGTGTTCGACACCGAGGGGTTCGCCGGGGCGAGCCTCGGCCGGATCGTCGAGCGGGCCGGGACCACGCGAGGTGCGCTGCACTTCCACTTCCCGACCAAGGACGCGCTCGCCACCGCGGTCATCAACGAGCACAACAGCCGGATGACCGCCGTCGTGGAATCGGTCACCCGAGGCGACACGAGCGCGCTCGAACAGATAGTGGAGATCTCCAGGACGACGGCACGGATGATCGACAAGGATCCCGTCGTCCGTGCCGGGACACGGCTGCTGATGGAGCTCACCTACACGGGCGACCTCCCCCTCGCGTACCGGGTGTGGATCGACGCGTGCGAAGACCTCTTCCGCAGGGCCGTCGCGGACGGCGACGTCTTGCCGACGGTCTCCCCCCAGGTGGTGGCGTACCTGGTGATCTCCAGCCTCGCCGGAATCCAGATGGTCTCGTCGGTCCTGTCCGGCCGGAGCGATCTGGACCAGCGGGTCGAGGAGATGTGGCAGGTACTCCTCCTCGGCCTCGTCCCGCCCGACCGCCGACGCAAGGTGACCGGACGCCTCGACCCCGCGCGTCGCGAACCGGCCTGACGCGCCGTCGTGCGGGACGGCTCGGCGGGCCGAGCGAGCCGCACTTGACCCCAAGTGCGGTTGAGGTAGCACCGTTGGGTCATGAGCGCACAGAGCACACACGACGACACGTTCCTTCTGTTCCGCAACACCATGCGGATCACCGACGGCCACCTGGAGGGCTTCCGCGAGGCCATCAGCCGGGCGGTGGAGTTCGCGCGGCAGCACGGGCCGCAGCTGATGGTGCAGACGTTCGTGGACGAGGAGCGGATGCTCGCGCACAGCTTCCAGCTGTACCGGGACTCCGACGCCGTCCGCACCCACTGGAAGATCGCGGACCCGTACATCCAGGACGTGATGGCGCACTGCCGCGTGGAGCGCTTCGAGGTGTTCGGAGAGCCGGACGCCGACGTGGTGGCGGGCGTGCGCGCGGGGCTCGGCGAGCAGTGCCCGGTCACGTTCTCCCCGCGCATCGCCGGGTTCGTCCGCCTCGCCGCGGTGGACTGATCGCGCGCACCTGGCCCGCCCGTACCGCCGGCGCACACACGCACCACACGCCCTGCCCCGACACCACCCGCCCCATCCACAGCCGGGCCCACCGACACCCCCGCCCGCCGCCGAAGCGGGACCCGCGGCCCACCCGCCCCGCCACGGACGCACCCCGTCTACGGGAGCAGCTCGACCGAGAGGTGCCCGCCCGCGGACAGGGAGCGCAGGAAGTCGGCGGCGTCGAAGACCCGGCCCGCGGAGGCGACACCGACCGTCCGGGTCCGGCCCGTGAGGACGCGGTGGACGGCCTCCACCGCGAGCGGCGCGCTGACGGCGTAGATGTCCCGGCCCCGCGCCACCGCGCGCCGTTCACCGGCCCCGGACCGTACGACGACGTCGACGAGGAACGTCTGCTCGGACCGCCCCCGCTCGTCGGCGGGGGCCGGGGCCGGGGTGTCGGGGGAGGCCAGGTCCCGGGCGGCCTCCCGCGTCATGTACGTACGGACCTCCGGGATGGCCAGGTGGCTCGGGACGGTGACGGCGTCGGCCATGGTGAACTCGCCGATGACGGCCCTGCTGCCCATCGGCTCGGGGAACGGCCACTGAAGCGTCGGCAGGGCGTCGTCGTGGTACTCGAGCCGCCCCTTCGTGTAGCGGACGCGGCGGCCGCCCCGCCGCTCATGGGAGACGCCGCCCGCGGCGCGCGTCCCGGCGGTGGGGTGCCAGCTGCTCAGCCCGTACGCGATGTGCGCCTCGTCGGCCTCCGCCCAGTCGCCCATCGCCGCCGTGACCAGCAGGTCGCCGAGGCCCCCGTAGAAGGCCATCGCGGGGACGATCACCGCCCCCGCGGCGCGGGCGCGGTCGGTGAAGTGCGCGAACGTGTCGGCGTTGGCCTCGATCTCGGCCGCCACGTCCACGTACGGGATCCCGGCGCGCAGAGCCGCCTCGATCACGGGGGCCGCGGTCGTGGCGAAGGGCCCCGCGCAGTTGATGACGGCCGCCGTCCCCGCCAGCGCCCGGTCGAGTGACGCCGCGTCGTCCGCCGAAGCGGGCCGGGCGTCGAGTCCGCCCTCGGACTCCGCCAGCGCCCGCAGTCTGCCGGGATCGCGGCCCGCAAGCACCGGTACGAACCCGCGCTCCCGCAGCGCGGCCACCACGAACCGGCCCGTGTGCCCGTACGCGCCGAACACCACGACCCGCTGCCCCGACTCCATGATCTCTCCCCGCACTCGACTGACCGACTGCGGCAATCCTCGCGGGCGCGCACCCCCGCCGCGAGTGTCCGGAACGACATGCCCCGTACAATTACGGACATGGGATCTGTCGCGCTGGCCGTCACCGACGGGATGCTGCACTTCGAACTGTCCGTGGCGTACGAGGTGTTCGCCTCCGCCCCGGCCGGCGTGCCGGTCGCGTGGTACGACCTGGCCGTCTGCGGGCCGGCCGCCGTGCGGGTCGGGCGGTTCCGGCTGGAGCCCGACCACGGGCTGGACCGGCTCACGAGCGCCGACACCGTGATCGTCCCCGGCTGGGCGGACATCGACGAGGACCCGCCCGCCGAACTGCTCCAAGCGGTGCGGGCGGCACACGAGGCGGGCGCCCGCGTGGCCTCCCTCTGCACCGGCGCCTTCGTCCTCGCCGCGGCCGGGCTGCTGGACGGGGCCCGCGCCACCACGCACTGGGCGCACACCGGGACCCTCGCCGCGCGCTATCCCCGCGTCGAGGTCGATCCGGACGTGCTGTACGTGGACAACGGCAGCGTGCTCACCTCCGCGGGGAAGGCCGCCGCGCTGGACCTGTGCCTGCACCTCGTACGCCTCGACCACGGCTCGTCGGTCGCCAACGCCGCCGCCCGCCGCCTGGTCGTACCGCCCCATCGCGAGGGCGGCCAGGCCCAGTTCGTCGCCGCACCCGTACCGGACCGGACCGACCACCCGCTCGCCGCCCTGCTGCCCTGGGCGCTCGAACGCCTCGACCAGCCGCTGACCGTGAACGACCTGGCGCGTCAGGCGCGGATGAGCTCGCGCCACCTGGGCCGCCGCTTCCGCGCGGCGACCGGTACGACCCCGCTCCAGTGGCTGCTGACCCAGCGCATCCGCCGCGCCCAGGAGCTGCTGGAGACCACCGACGGCAGCGTGGACGCCATCGCGGAGGCCACCGGCATGGGTACCGCCGCGACCCTGCGCCGCCACTTCAACCGCACCGTCGGCGTGCCGCCGGACACCTATCGGCGCACCTTCCGCTCACGCCCGCGGCCCGGCACGGACCACACACCCGCCCCCACCCCTGCCTGACGCGCACCTCAAGTGCCGTCGGGGTCACGGCACTTCCGCCCGGCCGACGATCAGGCGCACGCGAAGCGAGCGCAGACCCGGGAGGGCCGGGTTACCGGGACGGCCCCGGGTAGGGTCGGGCCGGTGAGGGGGAAACCGATGACTTCGAGCACGACGAACACTCCTGGCCCCACGGGCAGGTTCTCCATCGGAGGGGAACTCCCGGTGACCCGGCTCGGGTTCGGTGCCATGCGCCTGCCCACCGGCCCCGGCCCCGAACGGGAAGCCGCCATCGCGGTGGCCCGGCGCGCCGTCGACCTGGGCGTCACCTTGATCGACACCGCCCACTTGTACGGCTGGGGCGCCAACGAGGAACTCCTCGCCGAGGCCCTGTTCCCGTACCCCGACGACTTGCTGATCACCACCAAGGTCGGTGTCACCCGGTCCGGGCCGGAGGGCTGGGCGTACGACGGACGGCCGGAGAGCCTGCGCGAGCAGGTCGAGCAGGGCCTGCGCCGGCTCAGGACCGAGCGCGTCGGCCTGCTCCAGCTGCACCGGATCGACCCGAAGGTTCCGGTCGCCGAACAGGTGGGCGCGCTCCGCGACCTCCAACGGGAAGGGAAGATCGGGCACATCGGCCTGTCCGAGGTCACCACGGCGCAGCTCGCCGAGGCCCGCCGGACCGCCGGGATCGCCAGCGTGCAGAACCGCTACAACCTCTTCGACCGGGAGTACGAGCCGGTTCTGGAGGCGTGCGAGGCCGCCGGTATCGCCTTCCTTCCCTGGCGGCCCGTCGCCGCGGCAGCCGACGCGGGCCAGGGCGCCGCGCTCGACACGGTCGCGGCTGTCGCCACCGAACTCGGCGCCACCACGCCCCAGGTCCTGCTCGCGTGGCTGCTCGCCCGTTCCCCGGTCGTCCTGCCGATCCCGGGAACCGCCTCGCTGATCCACCTGGAGGAGAACCTCGCTGCGGCCGACCTCCGGCTCACCGACTCCCAGCTCCAGCGCCTCCACCGTGCGGCCGTGCCCTCCTAGACCTGCTCCAGCAGCCGGTCCCGGTTCGCGCCCCGCACCGTGACGATCACGGTGCGGGGCGCGGGGCTCATCGCGATGAGCACAGCCGATCCTCCGTACGACGCCCGTCCGCCCCGCCCCCACCCCGGAAAACCGCGGGCGCCCCGCCGACCGCACGCGGCAACATGAGACATGCGTTCACATGACTGGCATGTCACCGGAGACCTCGACGACTTCCTCGCCCGGGCCGGGGACTTTTTGCGCTCGCGCCCCGCCCTGCACAACACACCGCTGACGGACATCGAGAGACTGCGAACGCGCCCCGAGACCGGACAGGACGGCGCGGCCGCCGTGTTCGGGCGGCTGGAGTCGGGAGGCGAGGTCCGCGCGGTCTTCTATCTCACGCCGCGTGGCCGCCTGGGTCTCACCCCGCTGCCCGCCGAGCAGACCGACGCGCTCGCCGCTCTTCTGACGGGCCTCGGCCGCCTTCCCTCCCACGTCATCGCGGACCACGACACCGCCGGAGCCTTCGCCCGGTCACAGCGGCGGCACACGGACGCCACACCGGAGCTCTTCTGGCGGACTCACCTCTACCGTCTCGGCACGCTCACCGCGCCGCGGCCGCGCCCGGAGGGCCACGCTCGCCCCAGGGGCGGTGAGGACCGGGAACACGTGGTGCGCTGGTGCCGCGAGTTCTGCGTCACCGTCGGGGAGCAGTCCTCCATCGACCTGATCGACGCCGGAGCCTGGAGCGACTCGCGTTTCGGTGACCGGCACTTCACGTTCTGGGAGACCCCGGACGGCACGCCCGTCTCGATGGCGGCCGCGACCTCGGTCATCGGCGGCATGGTCCGGGTGGACCCCGTCTACACCCCCGCCCACCTCCGGGGCCGCGGGTACGCGGGGGCCGTGACGGCCGAGGTGAGCCGGGCCGCGCTGGCCGTGGGGGCGAGGGACGTCGTCCTGTTCACGGACCCGGCCAACCCGACCAGCAACGCCCTCTACCAGCGCATCGGGTACGTCCACGTCGCCGACTTCGCCGGGTACAGGTTCTCCTACGGCACCCCGTAGGCGGTGCAGGCACACGCCGGTCGCGCCGCGGGCCCGAGACACCTCCCGGCGCCCGCCCCGAAAGGGAAATCCACGGGCGCCCACCGGCCGCACGCGGGACATGAGCCATGCGTGCAGACGGCTGGCATGTCACCGGAGACCTCGACGACTTCCTCGGCCGGGCGGGTGGTTTCCCGCGCTCGCGCCCCGCCCCGCACACCGTCCCGTTGACGGTGACCGAGCGCACGCGGGGCCTCGACGCGTACGGCGCCGAAGCCCCCGTGCTCGGGTGGCTCGAACGGACCGGCGAGGTACGGGCGGCGTTCTTCCGCACCCCGCCCCGCCGCCCGAACGTCACGCCCCTGATCCCGAGGACGCCGACGCGCTCGCCGCCCGCCCGGCCGGGCTCGGCCACCCCCTTCCCGGTGTCATCGCCGCGCACGACACCGCCACGGCCTTCGCCGCCGCCTGGCAGCGGCACACCGGCGTCACGCCCACGCTCCACAAGCGCCAACGCCTCTGCCGCCTGGGCACGCTCACCCCGCCCGAGCCGCTCCCGGAGGGCCGCAGCCGCGTGGCGGGCGAGCGGGACCGCGACCGGCTGATGGCCTGGCACGGCGAGTTCGCCGCCGCCATCGGATCGTCCACGCCCATGGACCCCGGCTCCTGGGCCGACGCACGCATCGCCTCGGGGCGCGCCACGTTCTGGGAGACCCCGGACGGCACCCCTCTCTCCATGGCGGGCGTGAGCCCGATGGTCGCGGGACAGGTCCGGGTGGCGCCCGTCTACACCCCGGCACATCTGCGCGGCCACGGCTACGCGGGCGCCGTGACGGCCGAGGTCAGCAGGGCCGCGCTGGCCGCGGGTGCGGCGGAGGTCCTGCTGTTCGCGGACGTGGCCACCCCGACGAGCAACGGCCTCTACCGGCGCGTCGGCTACCGCCCGGTCACGGATTTCGCGGTGTACGACTTCCCGGGGCGCGGGGCGCGGGGCGCGGGGCGCGGGGCGCGGGGCGCGGGGCGCGGGGCGCGGGGGGCGGGGCGCGGGGCGCGGGGCGGCGGGCGGGACGGCTGGACCGAGGAGGTGGGACCCGGGTGCGGGCACGGGCGTGGGTTCGCGCGAGGCCCGTTCGTATGATCGTGGGATGACGCCCGACGCGCGTGTGACCCGCGCCGCCTTCGCCGACCGTATCCGCCCCATGTCCGCTCCTCAGCCGATGCCGCTCCTGCCCGAGCGTGCGTGGTCCGACGACGACTGGGAGCGGATCCAGCGTGGTTACGCCGCGCGGGACATGGACGAGAAGTGGCACGTCTTCACCGAGGGGCGCGTCGTCCACGTGCACCGCAGCTGGAAGGGCCAGGGCATCTACGCGGCGACCTTCGCACCGGCCGATGGCGGTGGATGGCATATCGCCGACGCCGTGGTGGAGCGTGACCCCACGCGTTACCGGGGTACGGACGACGCGTACGACTGCGTGATGCTGGAGCTGGTGCTCAGCGCCATCGTGCTCGGGGAACCCGCGTCCGCTCTCCGCGCGAAGCTGGTGGAGGTGACGCGCCGCGGTCACGGCGCGGCGGAAGCGCCCGCCGGTGTGATCCAGCACAGCGCGGTGGGGCTGCGTACCCCGGATTCCGCCCCGCCGTCGCGGTAGGGGCCTGGCTCAGCGGCTGCCGTTCAGCCGGTGGTGGGGTAGAGGGAGGGGAGGGCGGTCACGTGTGGGTGGCCGCCTCGACGGCCGCGCGGGCGGACCGAGCACTTCGACGTCCGCCGAATCGGTGCGCAAGGGCCTGAGCCGCCCACCCGTCTCCGCTCCCGGCGCCGGCCTCACGTACTCCAACACCAACTACCTGGTCCTCGGCATGCTCATCGAGAAGGTGACGCGGAAGCCGGTGCACCAGGCGGTCACGGACCGCGTCATCGAACCGCTCGGCCTGAGCCGCACCGTCTTCCCCGCCCCCGGCGACCGAGCCTGCCCGCCCTGGCGGCCAACGGCTACCACGGCGTACGGATCGGAAGCCTCTACTTCTGGACGCCGGCCCTCACCTACGCCCCGTCCCTCTACAGCAGCGCCGGCGCGATCATCTCGACCCTGAAGGGCCTCCCCACGTTCAACCAGGCACTGCTCGCGGGCAAGGTACAGAACCTCGGCCGCAGGCGGCTGCGAGACCCCGGGAGGCGGACCGGCGCGCGGACTCCCATCGGGTGTTCCCGCGGGTGGCGAAGCCGCATTCACCGCATCGGTGGCGGAATGCCACGTCGACTCCCTGTCGGGTGTCCTGCAGACTTCGAAGCTGCCGCCGGGAGGAGGTCCGGGGTGGCGGTCGGCGTAGTGGGATCGCCGCGTCTTCGCTCCCCGGCCCCGGTTCGGGAACGGTGTCCTCGTCTGGCGGGCCGCACACCCCACTGAACCTGAGCGCAAGATGCGGACCACCCCGGGGCGGCGAACCGCACCGGCCCCAGTGGCCCGAGCCGCCCCAATGCCCCTCGCGCGACGCGGAGACGCTTCTCGTCCCCGACCTGGAGGAGTCAGGCCGGATCACCGTACCGGCGTGATCAGCCTCGGCGGCCGGGCGGCCTGTTCGTCGGCGCCTGCGAGCGCTCCGCGGCGCGGTTCCTGCGGCGAGCGACGTCTGCTCGCCGCAGGAACCGCCCGGGCGGAGCACGCCGCACCCATCACCCGAGCCGCGGCGGGCGGCTGTGGCGGTGGGCCGTCGCCGGACGGCTCAGGGCATCGGCCGACCCGGCTACTCAGCCGGGTCTGAGTACCCGCGCGCATCCGGCGAGGCCGTGTCGGCTCCGACACTGCCCGGCATGGACAGCATTCCGTCGCCGGCCCAGGAGCTGGTGCTCATCGATCGTGAACTGGCTCAACTGGACACGCGCCGGGCGATGCTCCTGGCGCGCCGTGCGTGGCTGCTGGACGTGCTGCGGGCGCGGGCCGTGCGGCCTGCCGGCGCCGCGGGTGCGACTGCCGGCGGTGCCCCCGCGTGGGCCAGGCCGGACGGCGAGGCGTCCGCGTGGGGCGTGCGGACGGTGCTGCTGACGCTGGGCGGGGCGCTGCTGGCGATCGCGGCGCTGGCGTTCACGCTGCTCAGTTGGGGAGCGCTCGGGATCGGCGGCCGCACCGCGGCGCTCAGCGCGGTGACGGCGGTGGCCCTCGTCGTACCCGCGGTGCTGCTGCGGCGCGGTCTGACGGCGACGGCGGAAACGGTGGCGGCACTGGCGCTGGCGTTGACCGTGCTGGACGCGTGGGCGCTGTACCTGCTCGCCGGTCCGTGGGCATGGGGCGCGTCCGGGTACACGGCGTCGGCCGCGGCACTGCTGGCTGCGCTGTGGACGGGGTACGGGCTGGCGTTCCCCAGACTGCGCGCGCCGCTGCCCGCGGCCGTGGTGCTGGGGCAGTTCCCCCTGGTCCTCGCGGTGGTCGCCTTCGGCGGCGACGCGCGGACCGCGGCGTGGGCGCTGCTGGCGACGGGCGCCGGGGACGCGCTGCTGGCGCTCCGGACCCGCTCGGCCTCGGTGCGGGCCACCGCGTGGTCGGCGGCCGGGGCGACGGCCGGGTATGCGTTGCTCACCGCCTTCGAGGCATCGCTGCGCGGCGGCGTGGAGCCCGCCCTCCTGCTTCTCGCGGGTGCGGTGCTCGGGGCGGCCGTCGCGTGGCGGGTCGCGGGTGCCGGGGCGGTGGCGTGCGCGATGGTGGCGGCGGCGGCCTGGGCGGCGGCCGGGGGCGGACTGCTGCGTGCGGTGTCGCCCGGGGCGTGGGCGTTGCCGGGGTACGTGGCATGCGCGGCGCTGCCAGTGCTCGTGGTGGCCGTGGCGTCGGCGGTGCGGGTGCCGGACGCGGTGCGGCGCGGACTGGTGTGGGCGTCGGACGCGGTCATGGGGGTGGGCCTGCTGCTGGCCGTTCCGCTGCTGACGTGGGTCCAGGTGTGGCTGGTGCCCGACGTGTGGTCGGGTGCGGTACCGGCGGGCTCGGTTGTGGCTGCGGCGCTGGTGTGGCCGGCTGTGGTGACGGTGACGCTGGTGGGCGGTGTCCTGGCGGCCGGGGCGGCGGTACCCGTTGGCGCCGGGGGGCCGGGCGTGCGGGTCGCCGCACGGTGCGGGGCCCTGGGGCTGGGGGCGCTGGCGATGTGGACGGTGCCGGTGGCGGCGGGACTGCCCCACGGAACCATGCTCGCGGCGCACCTGCTCGTGGTGGCGGCACTGCTGGGAGTGGCGGTACGCCCCACACGCGTGGTCGCCGGGCTGGCTGGCGCGACGCCGGGTGTGAACGCCGCGGCGGCTTCCGGGTTCGGGTGCGCGGTGGTGGCGGCGGCCGGGGTGGCGATAGCCGGGCTGTCGACGCGGGCGGCGACGCTCGTGGTGCTGGCATCGCTGGCCCTGCTGTGGGCGGGGGCCTCCGTGGCCGCCGGGTCGCGGCCGTGGCTGCGGGCCGCGTCGGCGTGCGGGGCGGTGGCGGCGGCCGCCGGGTTCACGGGCGCGGCCGGGGCGGCCGCGGGGTGGCCGGCGCACTGGGTGGGGGTGGTGCTCCTGGCCGTGCCCGCCGCGACGGCCGGCCTCGGCGCCCGGCTGCGGCACAACGCGGCGGCGGTACCGCTGGAAGGGGCCGGCGCGGCTGTGGGCGCGGTTGCGGTGGCGCTCGCGGCGGGGCGGCCGGGGGTGCTGGCACTGGCGCTGGGGCTGGCGGGCGTGATCGCGGCGGGGACGGCGCTGCGCCCGGAGCGCCTGCGGGTGGCGGGACCGCTGGCCGCGGCGCTGCTCGTGGCGGCGGCGTGGGTGCGGCTCGCGCTGTGGGACGTGACGGTTCCGGAGGTGTACGCGCTGCCGGTGGCGCTGCCTGCCCTCGTGGTGGGCGCGCTGCGCAGGAAGCGGGACGCCGGTACGGGGTCGTGGGCCGCCTACGGGCCGGGACTCGGCGCGGGCCTGCTGCCGAGCCTCTGCGCGGTGTGGGGCGACGCGGGCTCGTTGCGGCCGCTGCTGCTGGGCGCGGCGGCGCTGGCGGTCACGCTGGGCGGGGCACACATGCGACTGCAGGCGCCTCTGCTGCTGGGCGGCGGCGTCCTGCTGCTGGTGGCGGCGCACGAACTGGCGCCGTACGTGGCACAGGTGGTGGGCGTACTGCCACGCTGGCTGCCGCCTGCGCTGGCCGGACTGCTGCTGCTGATGGTGGGCGCGACGTACGAACGGCGCTTGCGCGAACTGCGGCGCCTGCGCGACGCGGTGGGCCGCATGGGTTGACGGACCGCCTGGCGGGGCAGGAGGCGGCCGGGCCGTGGGCGCGGCTTCGGCCCGTCCTGCTCGTGACCGTCGATCGCGGCGCCGCCGACCAGCCACGCCCGCCCGGTAGCGGGCCCGGCGGTGCATGGCCCGCGCGCGACCCGCCCCGGCCGCGGCGCGGCACATGCGGGGCCGGAGGTGACGCCTCCTCGGGCTCCGCGCGATGGGTGCCGCGGACCCGCGGAGCCGCGGCGACTCCGCTACGGGTTCTCCACCGCCCTGGTGGGCGCGTAGGACCGCGTTAGCCTCGGAGCATGATTACCTGCGTGGTGGAGTACGTGATCGATCCGGCGAAGATCGAGGCGTTCGAGGAATTCGGGCGCCGGTGGATGGACCTGGTCGACCGGCACGGTGGCACCCACCACGGCTACTTCCTGCCCGCCGAGGGCGCCAGCGACAAGGCGTTCGCCCTGTTCAGCTTTCCCAGCCTCGCCGCGTACGAGGAGTATCGAGCGCTGTTCGGCAGGGAACCCGAGTTCATCGACGCCGACCGCATCAGGGACGAGAGCGGTTGCGTACTGCGCTATGAGCGCACGTTCATGCGTCCTCTGCTGCCCGGGTCCTCCTAGAGCGCCGCTCCACCGTCCAGGGCATCGCCCCAGCGCCTCGAGGAGTGGCGGCCCAGCCCCCGTTCATCCCCCGTCGACCTCCTGGGCACCCGGCTCGAAGGGTTCGGCCCGCCCTCCGCCGGTGCACGACCCGCGGCGCCAGTAGATCGGCCCTGTGCCACAGGACCGGCGGTCCCGCCGACCCGTGGACGCCGAAGATGCCCGCGACCGGCGTGGTCGCGTGAAGCGATAGGTCGTCCGGTGTCGTCCGGACGGCGAGCAGCATGCCCAGCCGTAGCGCGGCAGCGCTCGCCCCGCAACGACGACGAGGCGGCCGACTGGGAAGACGGTCGTCTTACGCGTCGTTGTCGTCCGGTCTCACCTCGCCAGGGCACCGTCCGCGTCCACGGCGTCGAACGGTCCGCTGAGGCGGGGACGCCGCCTGCGCGCTGGGGCGGCGCCCGCCGCACAACCGGACGCGGGCGTCAGTGCCGGGGCTTCGCCCGCGCCCGTGGCCGCAGCCCTCGCAAAGGCGGCACGGGCGTGGGGCGTCGTCGGGATCGAGGCGCGGGCCCTGTTCAGGCGCCGGCGACCAGGGCGCCGAGGATCATGCCGCCGACCAGGCCAACGGCGCTCACCACGAGGGCGACCGTGGAGAGGCGCTCGCGCCGGACGGTCTTGGCGACGATGGCCAGTACCAGGCCGATGGCGCCGAACACGATCGGCAGGAAGAGCAGGGCGACCGCACCGAGCACGATGGCGATGATGCTGAGCACGTTGCTGGTCGACGCGTGCTGCTGGCCTGTGGGCTGACTGCCGTACTGCGTGCTCATGTGCCACTCCTTCGGGACGATCAGTGAGAGCGGCCGGAGAAGGGTCCGGCCCGCCACCCGGATACCCCCAAGTTCCGTCCCCATACAGCATCTTGACCGCCGGTACGTCCGGTGCGTACTTGTCCGAGGGGAAGCGACGCCATCGCACGCGGCGTGACGAAGTCGACTTCGACGTGGCGACCTGGGGTCCGATCGGGGACGACTGCGGGGTCTGGTCGCGCATGGGACCAGCACCGTCCTTTCGCCCTGACACCGGCGCCGCGGAATTGCCAGACGACCAGCCAAGGGCGCGCACGGCTCACACGGCGCCGCCCCTGTGCCGGTGTCACCCGTGACGTGCGGCCCCCGGGATGAGTCGCTCGGCGCGCTGGCCGGACGGGCGCCGTCGAAACCGGTCGCCCCGGACCCCAGACACCGCGCTACCGCGTCAGTCGTCCAGCGCCGTGTCGGTCTGTACCAGCAAGTCGTCATCACGCCCGACGACCCTGGGCGGTCCGACCTGGCGGGCGAACCCGGATGGACCCCGTACGACACGAGGGCGTCCGGTTGCTACGGCCCCGACGCGCCTCCATGGGGCGGTACGGCTTACCCGCGCGTCGTGCCGTCGGCGGGCGTCGCCGTCGCAACTGCCCACCCAACACCCTGGGGACGGCACGACTGCGTCTCCATCGGCATGCGCGGCACGCCGACGGCGGAGTGACACCGCGGCGCCGCGCCGAAGTCCCGGTGCGTCACCCACCGCAGGCGCGCGCTGTGCAGTGCCGGGTCGGCAGGCTCGTGGCACGGCTCGGTGCCCGGGTGTGTTGAGGGATGCTGTGGGGTCGTGGTCCGGTTGTCATCATGTGCGTTGTCTGGGTGGAGGAGGGGCCGTGGGGTTTCCTGCGTCGGGTCGTCGGGTGCTTGTGAGCGGGGCGTCGCGCGGGTTGGGACGCGCGGTAGCCGAGGCGTTCGCCGCCCATGGTGATCGGGTCGCCGTCCATTTCTCCTCGCGCGAGGAGGAGGCCCGCCGGACGTACGAGAGTCTCGCGGGCACCGGGCATGTACGGATCGGGCAGGACCTCGCCGACCCGGCAGGCGCGGCGAGGCTGGTCGAGACGGCCGCCGACGCGCTCGGCGGGATCGACGTCCTGGTCAACAACGCGGCGGTGAACAGCCCTCACCCGTTGCCCGAGACGTCCTACGAGGAGTGGGTGGCGGCCTGGGAGCGGCACGTGTCCGTGAACCTGCTGGCCACCGCTCACCTGAGCCACCTGGCGGCGCGCCGGATGATCGAGCAGGGGAACGGCGGGCGGATCATCAACATCGGTTCGCGCGGCGCGTTTCGCGGTGAGCCGGACCATCCGGCGTACGGGGCGACGAAGGCGGCCGTCCATGCCCTCGGCCAGTCTCTCGCGGTGTCGCTCGCGCCGTACGGCATCGCCGTCGCGTCGGTCGCTCCGGGCTTCTTCGCGACGGAACGGGTTGCGGATCGCCTCGAGGGCCCGGAGGGTGAGGCGATCCGGGCGCAGAGCCCCTTCGGCCGGGTCGCCGAGCCAGCCGAGATCGCGGCGGCCGTGCTGTGGCTGGCGTCCCCCGCCGCAGAGTGGTCCTCCGGCACGGTTCTGGATCTCAACGGCGCCTCCTACCTCCGGACGTGAGAGGCCGCCGGGGTGTCGACCGGCACCGGGGGGGGACTTCCACGGCCCCGCCCTGCCCGGGCGGCGCGCCCCGTGTGCCGTGCGCGGTGGGGCGTACCTCCGGTGAAGGCCGCCGCACGTCCGGCCGCCGTGACGCCGGGCACCCTCGCGGCGCCGCGGTCGGCAGCGACCGCCGCCACGGCTCGTGGTGCCGCGGCCTCGCCGGCATCGGCACGGTCCTGCTCCGGGCCGCCGAACTGCTCGGCGAACCCGGCTACCTCTGCCCGATCCAGAGGGCGACGCGTGCCGGGTCGCGCTGGCACCGTGGAGGCCGCTCGTCACGCGGCGCTGCGGACTCGCCGGAGTGGGCGATCTGATGATCGACCTCGCGCGGGTTCCAAGATCGCAGGAGTTCCGGGGCGCGGCCGAGACCTTCGCCCTGCTCGTCCTGAGCCGCAGCGGCGGCACCTGGACCAAACCGGTGTTCCCCGACACCGGCCCGGCCCGCCCGAGCACCACCTGGGCCGGCGGCTCCACCGGCGTGCTGGCCCTCTTCGTACGCCTGCGCCACCGGGGGCCCACGACTCGGCCTCGTCGCCTGACCTCGGCGGCCGGGCTCCGGCCCACGAAGGCCCCTGACAGCGAGCGGGCCACCCCACCCACCCCTACCGCCGCCCGGCCGCCACAGCCCCGGGCACAGGGTGGACACGGCCTCACACATGCGCCGGCCAGCCCGACCGGGGACCCTGACCAGACCGGGTACGCGGACTCCCGGAGCGACCTGCGGGCCGCGCACCGGCACCCGCGCCCCGGTCAGAAGGCGTACCGGACGCGCAGCCAGGGCGCGTGGTGGCCGACCAGGGCGCGCAGGGTCTCCAGCGCCTCCGCCTTGACCCGGTTGCGGTAGCGGACGTTGACCGCGCCGTTCTCGGAGCGCTTGGCCTGCTGGAGCTCCGGCTGCCAGAGGACGTCCTCGGCACGGGGGTGCCAACCGAGATTGACCTCGTGCAGCTCACGGTTGTGCGTCAGCATGATCACCTCGGCGGCGGCCTGACGCTTCACCCCGGCCGGAAGGACGTCGTCCAGATGGCGCAGCAGGTCCCCCCACGCCTTCTGCCAGCCGGGACGGATCACCACGGGGGAGAGGTTGAAGTGCACCTCGTACCCGGCGTCCACGAAGTCTGCGGCCGCGCGGATGCGCTCGGCGACTGGCGATGTGCGCACGTCCAGCAGCCGGGAGTCCTCCGGGGGCATCACGGAGAAGCGGACGCGGGTCCGGCCGCGCGGATCGAGGGCGAGAAGGTCGGGATTGACGAACTTGGTGGCGAACGACGCCTTCGCGATCGGCCACTGCCGGAAGGCGTGCACGAGGTCCGCGGTGTTGTCGCAGATCAGCGCGTCCACCGAGCAGTCGCCGTTCTCGCCGATGTCGTACACCCATGCGTCGTCGTCGCACTGGTTGGGCGCGGGCTTGGGTCCCTGCCGCCGGATGTGCCGGGCGAGGTGGGCGATGATCCGGTCACCGTTGGTGAAGACGGTGATGGGATTGGCGTAACCCTTGCGCCGGGGCACGTAGCAGTAGGCGCAGGCCATGGCGCAGCCGTTGGAGGCGCCTGGGGCGATCCAGTCCGCCGACCGACCGTTGGGGCGGACGGTGAGCGTCTTCCTCTCACCCAGGACCAGCGTTTCCCCCTTCACGCGGACCCAGCGCTCGACGTTGCCCTCGTTGCCGTGCAGTCCGGGGATGCGCCAGTGCGAGTCCACCGTGATCACCCTGGCCTCCGGGAACCGGGCGATGATCTGCCGGCCGCGCGGAGAGGCTGCCGCCGCGGGCTCGGCGTGGATCTCCCGCACCGGCAGCAGTCGGCGGGCCGCGACCGAGTCCCGGAAGGCCGGGCCCCCGTGGTCCTCCGCGGACCCGGCGCCGAGCGCGTCGAGCCCGAACAGCGTGCCGGAACCGTCGTCCGCGGCGGTGGACGGGTCGTCCATGAGTGCTCCGGTACAGGTGGTGCGAGAGGTGCAGGGGTGGCGCGAGGGGCCGGGAGACGGGGAACGCGTCCCGCTCCCCACTGTACGGTCCCGTCTCGGCTCGCGTCGGGCTCACGGCCGGCGGGCGTGCGTGCGTGCGCGCCGATGCCGTCGGCTCCTTTGTTGCCGAGCGATCGCGCGATCGAAACCGCCACGCCTTCCCGTACCCTCCCGGCCCGGCGCAACCGCTCCAGGTCGGGTACCGGACCCGGCGTTCCCTTCCCCCTTGTCACGTGCCCCGGCTCGGCGCGGATCCGAGCTGACCCGCCCACGGGCCGGGAGAAGAGCCGAGCCGCGCGAGGCAGGAGTGGGGCCGTGGCCGCCCTCTGACCGGCGCGGCGCGGGCGCCCCCGCACGCCCGGCGCCGATCCCGCGCCGCCGGACGCACGTCGCGGGCGGACGCGCTGGGCGCGGGGGCGGAGCACGGCCGGCCACGCCCGCCGCGACACCCTGCTCGACGGGCGTGGCGGGCGGGGGTCAGGCGGCCGACACCGACAGGGCGGCGGCGACCTGCTGGGCGGTGGCCACGCTGGACTGTGGGTTCTGCCCGGTGATCAGGTTGCCGTCGACGATCACCGTGTCGGTCCACGGGGCGCCGGCCTTGACGTCGGCGCCGCGCTCGGCGAGCCGGCTCTCCACGAACCACGGGGTCCGCTCACCGAGTCCGCCCTGCTTCTCCTCCTCGTTGGTGAAGCCGGTCAGGCTGCGCCCGGCGAAGAGCAACGCACCGTCGGCCTTGGTGGCGCTGAGCAGCCCGGCGACGCCGTGGCAGAGCGCGGCGACGACGCGGCCGCTCGCGTCCGCGTCGGAGAGCAGCGCGCCGAGATGCGCGTCGTCGGCCAGGTCGGCCATCGGAGCGTGGCCGCCGGGCAGGTAGAAGGCGTCGTAGTCGGCGGCGCGCACGGTGGCCAGGTCCAGCGGCGCCGCGAGGTCCGGCTCGATGGACGCGAGGTAGCTCGCGAAGGCGAGGCCGTCCGCGGGGTCGACACCGCCACGCTCGTCGAGCGAGATGGCGTCGACGGTGGGCCGGACCCCACCGGGGGTGGCGATGTCCACGCTGTGGCCGGCTTCGACCAGCACCCGGTGCGAGGCGGCGACCTCCTCGGCCCAGTAGCCGGTCGGGTGGTCGGAGCCGTCCGCCAGCGTCAGCCGGTCGGCCGCCGAGACGATCATCAGGATCTTCGCCATGGGAAACGTTCCTTTTCGCGAGTCATACGGGATGTCCGGAGGGGGACGTCCCCAGCGTGCATCGTGGAATCGGGTATAGCACTCCCCGGGCCATAAGATTCCTTATGTAATGTGGAGGGTGTGAAGGACCTGGACCTGCTGGCCACCTTCCTGGAGATCTACCGCCGGGGATCGCTGACGAGGGCCGCCGGGGCACTGGGGGTGTCCCAGCCGGCTGTCAGTGGGCAACTGGCGCGACTCGAGCAGCAGATGGGCGGCCCGCTGTTCATCCGCTCTCGTGGTGGAGCCCACCCCACCGACCTGGCCCATGAACTGGCCCGCCGCGTGGGTCCTCACCTGGACGGTCTGCGGCAGGCTCTCGACAGGGACGGCGATGCGGCGGACCTGCGGGCCACCGTGCGGCTCGGGGCGCCGGCCGAGTTCACGACCGCCCGGCTTCTGCCCGCCGTGGCCGGGCTGACCCGCCAGGGCCTGCGCCTGCGCTTCACGCTGGACCAGGCCGAACCCCTGCTCACGCTCCTGTCCGAGGGCCGGCTCGACCTGGTGGTCTCCTCGGTCCGGCCGCCGGTGGCCATGCGCGGCCTGGCCGCGATGCCGTACATCGACGAGGAGTTCGTCCTGGTCGGCACCCCAACGGCGGCCCGCTCCCTTGACCGGCAGCGCCTCAAGGACGACCCGGTCGCCGCGCTCGCGTACCTGCCGCTGGTCGCCTACGCGGAGGAACTGCCCATCATCCGCCGGTACTGGCGTAGCGAGTTCGGGCGCCGCCCGCCCAACCCGGTGGCCCTGGTCGTGCCCGACCTGCGGTCCGTGCTGGCCGCGGTGGCCGCCGACACGGGCATCTCGGTCCTTCCCCGCTACCTGGTGGAAGCCGCCCTCCACGCCGGTTCGCTGG
The DNA here is from genome assembly GCF_000478605.2 of Streptomyces thermolilacinus SPC6. GTDB lineage: Bacteria > Actinomycetota > Actinomycetes > Streptomycetales > Streptomycetaceae > Streptomyces > Streptomyces thermolilacinus. The sequence goes on from NZ_ASHX02000001.1 coordinate 6,406,470, forward strand.
AGCAGCTCCACCGCAGCCCCGTGCCGCCGCTCAACACCCTGTACCTGGTCACCCGCTCCGGGTCCGTCCAGCCCGCCGTGCACCACCTTCAACGCCACCTGGTCGAGCACGCCGCCACGTGGGGCTCCCTGTGAGAGCCCCCGCGCGCCGCCGCCTCCTGATCACTGGGGGAGCGGATCGGCCGCCGGTTTCAGGCCGGCGTCCGCACGAAGATGCAGAAGGGGTGACCCGACGGATCGGCGAAGACGTAGAGCGGCTCGTCCGGGTCGTCGTACCGGTCGAGCAGCAGTTCCGCACCCAGTTCCTCCGCCCGTCGCCGCTGCCTGGTCAGCTCGGCCGAGTCCGGGACGGTGAGGTCGAGGTGCGCCTGCATGGGGACGTCGTGCGCGGGCCACGTCGTCCGGGGCAGGCGTTCGACCCGCTGGAAGGCGAGCTGGTTCGTCCCGTCGGAGGTGCGCAGGACGAGCCATTCGGGCCGGTCGGGCGTGCCGTCCTCCGGCGGTTCGTCGCCGGGGCGGTACGTCAGCCCGAGCAGGAGCCGGTAGAACTCGGCCAGCTCCCGGGGCCTGGTCGTGTCGAGCACGGTGTGCAGCAACTGGGGGTACTGGGTCATCGGCCTTCCTCACGGTACGCGGGGTCGGGTCCTCACAGCCTTCCCGGAAGCCGCCGGAGGATCCCGGTCGATCGCCGTTCCTCGCGACACGCGACCCTGCCTGGCCGGCCCACGCGAAGCGTTCCCGTCCCGTCCCTCGCTCCGGCCCTGCCGTCCACCACGTCGGCACGTCCGCGTCCGCGCCGTCCCAGCTCGTCGCGTCGACTCGCTCACCCGCGCCCAGTGGACGAGCGGGGGGCCTCCCGTCCTCTCATGCGGGGCGCTCCTACCCCGGGCTGAAGCCGGGCCGGGCACGCCGGTCCGCTGTCACAGGTCGCGGAGCTGGAATGCCGACCGCGCCTCGCTGAGGAGCTCGTCGGCCGTCTTCTCCGCGTGCTTCCCGGCAGGCAGGGAGACCGTGAGGGCGAGCCGATCGTGGGGGTAGCTGACCACCACGAGGGCCTTGTCCAGACGGCGGGGCGTCCCTCGGAGTCGACGTTGTGGACGGTGGCCAAGAGCGCGGCGCCCCGACCTGATGGCTGTCCGCCTGCGCGGCCGCCACGGCGAGCTGGCCTCCGTGTACTCGTGCTCCCAACGTTCCGCGGTCTCGGTGACGTTCTTCAACTCCCCACCAGGATGAACATGTCACCGGAGGGCGAGGTGTATCGGGTCGCGGTAGAGGGGACGGCCCGGCCTGGTGGACCGGGTCGTCCTCGGTGGTGATCTTCCGGTCCGCGGGCGGCGCCACGGAGAGATCCAGCTGGTACGCGTCGTACCGCTTCCACCCGTCCGGCAGCTCGTCCCCGGTGAACTGGAGCACCAGCGTCGTGACCAGGGTGAGCCGCCGCCCTCGACGTCCTGCTCGAGCATCACGTCCAGCGGCCACAGGTCCGACTCGGGCCCGGGCCTGCGTGCCGGTACGCGCTCGGGGGCGACGTACTCGCAGGAGCCAGAGGCCGCCCGGATCGGTCTCGCGGTGCCGGGCTGAGTGGACTCCCCGGTGGACGCACTGACCGGGAGGCACGTCATCGTGGGAGGGTGCGACATCGCCGGGGACGAGGCCGCACCCCACCCGGGGTATTCTCCGTCGCCCGTGTGACGAGGGTTGAGGGCGCCCGCCTAGGGTTCGACGATGTGCCGCAGATAGGCGTGCGGGTCGGTGAGGTAGCGGCGCCAGTGATCCACGATGCCGAGCTCCCGCCAGGCCACCTGCCGCATACCGTGCTCACCGACCTCGATGATCTCGGCGCCCGGCAGTGCGGTCAGCAACGGGGAGTGCGTGGCGCAGATGACCTGGCCGCCCTCCCTGGCCAACCGGTCGATGTGCCCGATCAGCTCGAGGCACGAAGAGAAGGAGAGCGCGGCCTCCGGCTCGTCGAGCACATAGAGCCCGGGGTGGAGGAACTTGCCGCGGAACGCCGCGAGAAAGCCCTCACCATGGCTGACATGGTCCGGCGAGAAGCCCTCCCTGCCCAGGGCGTCGAGCGCGGTCTCGGCACGCAGGAAGAATCCCTTGCGGGCCGACCAGCTGGTGACCATGCGGCGCCCGCGCCCCGAGGCGGCGTCGAATCTCATGCACTCACCGAGGGCCGACTTGCCGCGCGGGGAAGCGTAGCGCCAGTCGTGGGAGCCGCCGTAGGAGTCCAGGCCGAACCCCTCCGCCAGCGCCTCGACCAGGGTCGACTTTCCCGAACCGTTCTCACCGACCAGAAAGGTCACCGGCGCGGTGAACCGCAGCCCCTCGTCGAGCAGCTGCCGGACGCAGGGCACAGACCAAGGCCAGGTCTCCTCGCGGTACGAAGGGAGGTGGGCATACGCGTGTTCGATAATCACGCAAACCAGTGTCGCCTGCGCCGAGAGGGCGGACGAGCGCATGACCCGCGTCAATCCCGCCGACTGCGAAGCGCCACAACCTGCCGCCCAGGGCGGCTGTGCGGGACCTCAATGAGCCGACTGCGCTGCGCCGGCACCCCGGTGCTCGCGTCGAGGAGGCCGTGACACGGCAACCGTCCGCCCTCAGACGTCGAGCGCTGCCGCCTGCCCCCTGGCAACCGCGCCGGCGGTACGGCCGCGCCCCCGGTGCGCGCCGCAGCCTGCGCGACGGTTCTCCGCAAGCGTCGGCTGCCGCTCCCGACACCGCGCCGCCGCCGCTCCTGATGACGACCTGCCGACCGTACAGGCGAGGCAGCCACCGTGCCGCGGTCCCCGGGCGGCTGCCTCCGGGCCGCACCGGTCTCGGGGTGCCGCCTGTCGTTGACGCGGCTTCGATATCAGGGTGTTGCGCGCAGAGGAACAGGAGTAGACTCTTATTGTTCTATTTGAATGCGAACAATGACATGAGGGGGAGTCAGTGACAGCCATGCGCAGGTGCGCCCCGACAGCCGTTCCGTTCGGCCTTGCCACCGCCGTCTACGTCGGTGTCTTTCTGCTGAGCTACGACCGACTGCCCGGGCGGATCGCCATCCACTTCTCGGGGGATGGCGGGGCTGACGGTTTCACGAGCCGGGTCGCCGCACTGTGGTCCGGCGCCGGCCTGCTCGCCGGTCTCGGGCTGTTGTTCACCGTGCTGACGCTGGTCTCCAAGGAGAGCCCGGGGGCGCGGATGACCGCCGCGGTCGGCGCCGGCACGGCGGTCACGCTCGGCTATCCGCTGGTCCTCACCGTGCTCGCCAACACGGACGTCGAGGACCCCTCCGCGGTACACCTTCCGATGTGGCATATGGCCGTGCTCCTGCTCGCGGGCGTGGTCACCGGGGCCCTGACCTGGTGGCTGACGAGCGGTGCCCCGCCGCGCGAGACCGCGCGGCCGACGCCCGTGCTCGTTCTGGCCGAGGGGGAAGCCGCGGCGTGGAGCCGCACCGTCATCTCGCGCGCAGTGCTGTTTCCGGCCGGCTTCGTCGTACTCGGCGGGCTGCTCGCGCTGATGTTCGGCTCCTGGCAGGCGGGACTGCTGCCGCTCGCCCTCGGCTTCCTGTGCGCACCGTTCTCGGCCGTCCGCGTGACCGTCGACCGGCATGGTCTCACTGTCGCCTCCACGGTCGTGCCCAGGCCCCGGCTCACCGTGCCGCTCGGCACCATCGTGAGCGCCGACAGCGTCCAGGTCGACGCCATGGGGGACTTCGGCGGCTGGGGCTACCGGGTACGCCCGAACCGACGGGGCGTGGTGCTGCGCTCCGGGGAGGCACTCTCGGTCCGCACGGCGGGGGGACGCGTATACGTCATCACCGTCGATGACTCCACGACCGCGGCCGCCCTGCTCAACGGTCTGGTGCACCGCCACGCGGAAGGAGCGTGAGCGGGAATGCTGTTCCGGGTACTTGCGAGCTCTCCCGTGCCGTTGGGCGAGCAGATCGCCGCCTGTGTGCGAGGTGCGATCGCCGAAGGCACGGCGGCGCCGGGTGAACGACTGCCGCCTGCTCGCGAGGTCGCCGAGTCGCTGGGTGTCAACGTGCACACCGTTCTGCGTGGTTACCAGCGACTGCGTGACGAGGGCCTGATCGAGCTGCGCCGCGGCCGGGGCGCGGTGATCACCGCGGCACCCGGCATCGCGGACCGGGCCCGGCTCACCGAGGCCGTGCGGGGCCTCATCACCCAGGCACGCGAGTTCGGTCTCACCGACCAGGAACTCCTGTCCATGGTGCACAACTGCCTGTCCGGCGCGCCCGTCACACCGCCCCCGAGGGGCTGAACGCGTAGGGCCTGGCTCGGCCACCACCCCCTCACGCAGGCGGCACCCGCGCAGCGGACGGCGGTTCTCGCGCCACCGCCCGCCCCCTGTCGTGAGGAACACGGCATCAGGCCGCCCTTCCCCCGCCCCCCTCTCCGGACCGCGCAGACGGGGCGCCGCGGTCGCGGCTCACCGAGTTCCCGCGTGGGCCGCGGGCCGTGGCGCTTGGCCGATCGGTGGCAGCCGGCCGGGCTGCGGGCGAGGGCTCCGAAGGCCAGGCAGTGGCCGGTTCGGCGTCCGCCGAGCCGGTGCGGGCACCGGTGTTGCGTTCGAAGGTGTCCTGGCTGCGTTGGAGTGCGTCGACGCGGCGGCCGTGTTCCTCGCTCAGGCCCAGGGAGTCGTATCCGCTCATGCCCTCGCCTTCCTCGCGTCGTCCCCGTTCGCTTCGCCGGCCAAGCCATAGGCGGAGCCCCAGCACACGAGCGGCAGCAGCCAGGCCCACCACCGGCAGCACCCCGAAGCGAGCAGCGGCACCGCCATGCTGGCGACGCCAGCGCGGCGGCGGCGTGCCGCAGCTGCCGGTGCTCGCCTGGCGGGGGTTCTTGCCGGCCATATAGAACGCGAAGGTGCCGATCAGCTGGAGCAGCGCGACGAGCCTCCCCCACCCGCTGATCCAGTCAAGCCCCCAGCCACGCCGCCACCTACACCGCCATCCCCAACGGCACCTACACCGACGCCGTCACCGGCGACGTCCAGGTCGTCACCGGCGGCAGGCTGTCCGTCGCCGCCCCTGGCAAGGGCAACATGCGCGTCTACGTCCTCAACGGCACCGGGCAAGATCGGCTCCGCCGGCCCGTACCTCAAGTAACCCGCCAGCACGCCCACACCCTCCGGAAGGCCCGGAAACCCCGGACGGGCGGCCACACCGCTCACCCGGGGCCGGCCAAGGACCGCCTCGGTCTGGTACGCGAACCTCGAGCGCTGCCCGACGCGGGGCGAACGGATGTGACACCTTCGACCCCACAGTGCCTCCGGCAGGGCGGGAGCAGCAGGTCGGCCCGTGAAGTTCTCTCGGTGAGTCGCGGCAGTGTGCACCGGCTGCGCGGAACGCCCGCGCACACGCGGTTTGGCCCGCCGCGCGCCCGCGTCCGTCCGTTACGGCCCCTCACCACGGCTGCGCCAGGAGTCGTGGCGGCCCCCGGGAGCCCGCCGGTGGGCCCTTCGAGTGTGGCTTCGCCTCATCGCATGGGCCCCACGCACTGACCGCAACACCGGCAGTGCGGAGTTCCCCGGTGGTTCCGCCCAGCCGCCTGCATCTCCCGGCGGTCGCCGTACGGACCGGGGGACATGGTCATGTGCGCTGGAAGTACCGCTTGAGCGACCATGCCGCCATCTGCTCACCGGTGACGCTGCCGACGACGTCCGCGGTCCTGGTGTGGATACCGGCCCACACACGCGCGTCGACGACGTCACGGACGTAGTGCGCGGCGTGCTCGTAGTGCCGGGTGGTGCCGGTGCCGACCGAGTGGATGAAGAGGTCGACGCGGGCGGTGCCGAAGAGCTCTTCGAGAGCCCGCATCAGCGCTCCTGCCCAAGTGGCGTGCCCGCTGAGGTAGTCGGGGTGCGCGGGCGTGGTGAGGAGCGGCTCCCACGTCGGATCGGCGCGGGTCGCCGGGTTGCCGTCCGTGTCCGCTTCGCGGATGGCGGTGATCGGCCGCCACGTGCCGTAGTGCAGCTTGGAGTCCCAGGCAGTGATCATCGCGTCCGTGATGACGGTGTTCGCGACCGCGTACAGGCGAGCCGTTTCGGTGATGTCGAAGCCATGCCGTGCGGCGTGGTCGCCCAGTGCCCGCTGGATTTCCACGCGGGCCACGAACAGCGCCGTCTCCGTCTGGCGGGCGCTGCGGAGCGAGCCGGTCTTCGCGCCGTACGCCTGCACCTCCGCAAGGTCCCTGGCGTACTGGGATGACGTCAGCGCGGGCGGTGGCCCAGGGCGAAACTGGCTGGGCTCCTCCATGAGGAAGGGGCGCATCCGGCCGATCCACGCCGTGGCGAAGCCCTCGTACTGGGGCGGTGTCGGCCGCCACACCCCGGGCGCCGTGTCGGGCGGGAACGGCACGGAGGCGCCGCGCCCGTCGTTCGCCCGCAGCTTCATGATGTGCCTCGCCGCCCGCTGCCCGAACGCCACCCCCGTCTGTTCGGCCGGGCCGTCCGGGACCTTCGCCAGCGACGCCTTCCACGCCGTCTCCAGCGCGGGACCGGCCTTCGGGAACCCGGTCACCAGCACCTGGTACGCCGCCGTCGCGGCAGCGGCTTCGGCCGACGCGCCTTGCGGGGCGCGCGCCTGCCAGCGGTACGGGGCGTAACGGCCTTCGACGCCGACCACCGCGTTGTACATGGCCAGGGACACGTACGCGTGCCATACCGCCTCGTCCGGGGCGCGCAGCACCCCTTCCGGGTCCACGGTCCCCGACACCCGTCCGGCCCACTCCGCGATCACCGACCCTGTGGACTCCTGGCGCGGGTGGAGGGCGTCCTGCCCGGCAGGCTGCCCGCCCGCCACTCCCATCAGCGCCAACGCCGCCAGGACCGCCGTACTGCCTCTGCCCGCAGCTTTCCGCATGTGCATCCGGTGACCTCCAAGACCTCTTCTGCCACGGGGACCGTGACGTTTCCCCCACCATGCCGTTGGTGGCGCGGCCCGGCATTCGGACGGGAGAGCGCTCGCCGAAGCACCGCGCGGTGCGGCGCCCCACCAGGGTGGGGGAGGGAGCGCGGCCCCCGGTGGAAGCGCGACGGCGATACGGCGTGTGCGGCCGTTCGCGTCCTCGCCGTCCGCTCGGTCCGTCATGTCATGGCCGAACACGGGGTCAGGGCGTGGTCCCGTGATGCTGCCTGCTGCGACGTCTGCCGGACGCGGCCGCCGTCCGGCAGGGACACCTCGGGCCCGGCTGCGGTGCGCGGCCCGGCCCGAGTCCAAAACATCGTGTGTCGCTGCCCCGGTTCCGGTGGCGGCCGCCGCCGGAACCTCTCATCTTCCTCCCGCCCCTGGGCTGCCGGGGGCGGGCACCTGTCAGTCGTTGTTCTTGATGGCGCGGATGCCCGTGTATCCGACGATGTCGGTCTCCATGGCCGGCTGGAGGTCGAGGTCGGGACGGTCGTGCTGACGACGGCGGCCCTGGACGCGCAGCGTCCTCGGGCCGTCCGCGGTGTAGAGCCTGCTGAGGTGGGCGGAGTCGTCGACGGCCATCTCGTCGCCCGGGCTCGGCCCGAAGAAGGCCATGCCGACCGTCCACAGCTGCGTACCGGGCACCGCGCGTTGGCCGTCACGTCGAAGACGCGGAAGCTGACGTTGGACCAGAGCGGGAGCCGGGACGCGACCCGTGCCCGGGCGTCCGTTGGTGTTGTCGTCGCTGTCGAGGTCGGTCGCGTTGCCGCGGACCGTGACGGTGTCGGTCACCGTCCGGTCTCGGTGGTCTTCGCCTGCAGGGTGAGCGTGGCGGTGGCTCCGTCGGCCAGGTGGCCGACCGTACACAGGCCGGTGCCGGGTCGTAGGTGCCGGCGGTGGCCGTGGCGGACAGGAAGGCGAGGCCGTCCGGCAGCTGGTCGGCGACGGTGACACCGGTGGCCTGGTTGGGGCCGGTGTTGCGAACCGTGACCCGGTAGGTGACGGTCTGGCCGACGGTGACGGTGGTGGCGTCCGCCGCCTTGACCACCGACAGGTCGGCCGCCGGACGGATGGTGCTGACGGCCTCGTTGGAGGTGGCGGTCAGCGGCTCCGGGGTCGGGCCCAGGCGGTTCTCGTAGGTGGCGGTGGCCGTGTTGGGCGACCTGGCCGTCGGCGCTGGCGGTTGCGGCGGTCTCCCGGTCCCACCACAGGCACTCCGGCGCGCGGCCAAGGCTCCTCGGTCGTCCGTGCTCGCCGGTGAGTGCGGACGACGGGAGTGCTGGGCGGATTTGTGGCGGGCTACCCGCGGACCTGGTCGCACCGCTGAGACCGTGCACACCGGCAGACCCTCGCCCGGCGAGCCCGGCGCCTGTCAGTGCGGGGCGGCCGGTGTCCTGGTGCGTTCGGTCTCGTCGCGCACGAGGAGGGAAAGCAAGGAGGCCACGGTGAGTCCCGCTTCGGCCGGGTGGCGCAGCACCTTGTCGGGTTCGATGCGGTACGTGTTCGTGCGTCCTGCGCGCGTGTGGGAGAGGTATCCGTCCTGCTCGAGGTCGGAGATGATCCGAGCGACGGCGCGCTCCGTGAGCCGGCAGTGGGCGGCGATGTCACGGATGCGGATGTTCGGGTTATCGGCGATGGCTGCCAGGACACGCGCGTGGCTGGTGATGAACGTCCATCCGGTGTGCGATTCAGGTGTTCCAACCATGAGGGCATTCTAGGAGACGCGTATTGCCGGAAACTCTTTGCATGACATATGTTTCATGTAACTGATGACTGTGCTTCCGTGAGGGAGCCAAGGGGAGGAGCCCGAAGGTGCCCTGGGATGAGGCCGTCATGCCCACCCTCTGCCGCCACACCGCCGGTACACCTCTGCCGGGCGACCCCGGCGAGCGCGCCTCGCAGGGCGTCGGCGTGGTGCGGTACGAGTCACGTGGTACCTGTGTGATCGCCGCTCGGGGCGACTGCGACCTGCACTCGATCACGCCCCTGGCGACGGCACTGAAGGCCGCGTCCGAGGAGCACTCCAAGGTCGTCCTGGACGCCTCGGGCATCACCTTCGCGGACTCGGCCTTCTTGAACCTGCTGATCCTCACCCACCGCACGGCCGCCCTGCGCCTGGTCGCGCCCTCGCCCCAGGTGCGCAGGCTCTTCGAGATCACCGGAGTGGACACCCTCCTGGAGATCCTGGACACGGTCGAGGAGGCCGTGGTCTCCTGACGCGCCGGTACGCCGAGTGGTCGTCCGCGCGCCGCGCGAGCGCGCGGAGGCTGCGCCGGGGCCGCGATCGTCCCATCCGCACCGCGGCCGGCCCGGATGTCTCCGAGCCGGCCGCGGTGAGGTGCGCGCGTCCCCCTCAGTTCTTGTGGATCACGATGGAGCCGCCGGAGAGTGCGGTGGTGGGAGCGTCGGTGTCACCCGCGCCCATCTGGTTGTCGTAGACGAGGGTCGAGTCGGCCGTCTTCCAGATCTTCATCCGGAACCGGTCGGGGCTCGCGTCGGTGGCGGTGAGCATGAAGCTGTAGCCGTCCGATCCGTTGACCGTACCGGTGCCCTTGAAGATCGCCTTGTCGCCCGCCACGACCAGCCACTGGTGGTCGCCGGAGTGGAAGTTCATGGCGCCGGCCTTGAACTGGAACTCCGTGCTGCCGCTGGGCTCGGTCGCGCCGTTCTTGTACTTGGACACGAACCCGAAGTTCGCCCGTCCGGTCGCCGACGGGTCCGCCGGATAGGCGCCCGCAGGCGACATGATCCAGCCGCCGCCGGTGACGAAGCCGCCCTCGGGGTCGTAGACGACGACGAAGCCGCAGGTCTTGGTGTCCGAGCCGCCGTCGTCATCGGTGACGGTGACGGCGATGTCGTAGATGCCCGCCGCGGCGTACTGGTGGGTGGCGCCCACCGGGGAGGTGACCGGCGTGGTCGTGGTCCCGTCGCCCCAGTCCACGGTCATCTCGTGGGTGTCGAGTGCGCCCGGATCGGTGAACGTGCCGGTGAATGACACATCGGTGCTGACAGCGGTCGGGTCCACCGGGCAGGAGGTGAGCGTGAGGCTCGGCGCGACGTTCTGCACGGTCACGGTGGTGCTGTCGTCGTCGACGAGCCCGTTGTCGTCGGTCACGGTGAGGGACACGGTGTCGGCCCCGTCGTCGAGACCGTTGTAGGTTGCCACCGGACCGTCCGCGTTCGCGAGCGTTCCGACCCCGGCGTCGGCCCCGCCCCACGCGTACGAGGTGACGACTCCGTCCGTGTCATGGCTGCCCGACCCGTCGAGCGCGACGGACGACCCCTCGGCGACGGACTTGTCCGGCCCGGCGTCGGCGACCGGAGGCACACAGGTCACCGTGACGACGACGGGCGGGAACACCACCGCGGCGTTCTCGTCGTCGTGGTACGCCACCGACGAGTTGACGCCCAACGGGCCGCAGGGCGCGCCGGCGTGCTTGACCTGGTAGGTGATCACCAGTTGCTCGTCGCCGAGGTCGGCCCGCGACCAGGTGAACCCGTCCGGGGTCACACCGCCGATGGAGGAACCGGCCAGATTGGCGTCCACCGAACCCGGCACCAGCTTCCAGGGGGATGCCAGGGTGACCGCGATGGAGGGATGTGTCGCACCGGGCACCGACACGGCCTCGACGAGCTTCTCGAGGAGATCGGCGAGATCGTCGAAGCTTCCCACCGTGAAGGTGTTGTCGCTGCCGGGACCGCTCGCGACCGTCTCCAGCGTGGCCTGGCTGACCCCGTCGCCGACACCGACCGCGAAGACGGTCGCCTTGCCCTGCAGCGCGGCCGCTGCCGAGGCCGTCGGGTCACCCGGGTTGGCGTTGCCGTCGGTGATGACGATCACCACCTGGTTACGCAGGGGGTCGTCGGGCCCCAGCTGAACGCCCGCCCGGTCCAGACCGCAGGATATGCAGGTGCTGCTGCGCATCTGAGTGTTGTTCACGATGGCGCTCCGGACGGCGCCTTCATCGGCGCTGAGCGGGCTGACGTCCTGCGCGGTCTGGGAGAAGCCCACGACGCCGACTCGCCCGCCGTTCGCGAACAGGCCGTCGTCGGCGACCGCCGCGACCACGCTGTCGGCGAAGTCCGTCAGTTGGCCGAACTCCGTGTCGTTGATGCTGCCGGACTCGTCCAGTACGAGCACCAGGTCGGTCGGCGTCGACTGGGTGCTGCTCTCCCCGTCGAGCGTCAGCGTCACCGTGGAGACGCCGTACCGCGGGACGGTCGTGGGACTGGCGGACGCCCCGGGCAACGGCGCCGCGGAGGCCGTCGGCGCCCAGACCAACGCGCCGGCGACCGCAGCGGCCAGCGCCGCGATGGTGGCCAGGAGACGGCGAAAGGGCATGGCTCTGAGCCCACGCGCGGTGGGTGATCGCATGATTCCCCCCTCGGAATCGTCGCGGTACCGGCGCCTGACGCGACCGGTCTCCGCACTCAGGAACGGAATATCACTCACTCTGGGTAATGCGTCAACCGCACGGTGGAATCGCTCATCCGTACGCATTCAGGCCACGCCGCCGCGCGGCCGGAACCTTCCATGAGTGCATGCAGCCAGGGGGCCCGCCCTCTATGCGGCCCGGCGACGGTTTGAGGCGTGCCCGGACGATGCCGTGCGGCACCAGCGCAACACCGTCCGCATGGCACGTCGGACGTCTCGGCGACCTCCGTCACTGTGTAGCCCTCGGCCGGTCGGGGTCGCGGCCCCCCGCGCCACTTCTGGCTGCTCGCCTTGATCGGCCCGTCTCAGCGCCACGTGTGCGATGGGACGGGTAAGGCAGCGTTCGCGCGCCGCCGACGACCTTCGCGGGACAGCGGCGCGTTGCGATGAACCCTCCGCGTCAGCGTGCGCCGGGACGCATCGCAGCCGCGGTGTCCGTCGCAACGGCCAGCGCGTCGGTGAGCGGTCGGTCGAGCAGTTCCACGAGGTCGGGGCTGGAGTTGCTGAGGAACCCATGGCGGACGCTGGTGGCGATCGAGGCGAGCATCGGCGGCTGGAACGGCAGCAGTGCGTCGTCCGCGAGGAGCCGGGCGCGGTACTCGGTGAGCCCGATCGCTCGGTGGGTGACGTCGAGACGTTCGGCGATGTCGCCGGCGGTGATCGGGTCGCCGACCAGGTCGTAGCTCTTGTCGACGTGCGCGGTCGGGTGGCTGGCAACGATGGCTGCGGCTGCGGCCAGGTCCGCCCGAGCCACCGCGGAGAGAGCGCCATCACCAAAAGGTGACTCCAGGACATCGGGTGTCCACGTCAACAACGCTCCGAACAGCTCGGCGTAGAGCCCGTTGCGCAAGATCGTCCACCCAAGCCCGCTGGCCTTGACCAGGTCCTCAGTGGCGCGGTGGGCGAGCGCGAACCCGAGATGATCCCCGGTGCCGGTCAGGCTGGTGTAGACCACGTGCGCGACGCCGTCGCGGACCGCAGCGTCTAGAAGGGCCCGGTGGCGAGCGATGACCTGGTCGTCCTCGGCATACCCGGCCGAGACCAGGACCAGCGTCGAGACACCGGTGAGGTCCAGGCTGGTGGGGGCGTCGAAGTCAAGGTGGCGCTGCCCGTCGGCGGGTGTTCGGCTGCCACCCAGGGCGGGCACCTTCCGGTCGGCCAACTCCTGGAGCGTGAGGGAGGCGAGCCGTCCGTTCGCGCCGGTAACCATGATCATTGCGGCTCCGTCTCCTGCCGTGGTTCTCTTCAGTGACTACGGCGATCCTGAACCGGCCGCGGTCGGCCCACAAGGAGGCAGTTTCATGTCAGTGACGCACACCGATGTAACCGCTGGCCCCGCAGAGCTGGAACCGTGCGGGCAGCCGGGCCACTCCGACTGCGGGATCCGCGACGTTCTCGACCGCGTGGGCGACAAGTGGTCCGTCCTCGTGATCGTCGAGCTTGCGAACGGGGCGCGGCGCTTCCGGCAACTTCAGCGCGCCATCGAGGGAATCTCCCAGCGGATGCTGACCCTGACCGTGCGCCGGCTGGAACGCGACGGGCTGGTACTTCGGACCGTCTACCCATCCGTTCCTGCCCAGGTCGACTACCGACTCACCGAGACCGGCGCAAGCCTGACCCACCTCGTCAAGGCACTGGCCGACTGGTCACTCGAGCACCGAGACACCATCGCCCATGCCCGCCAGGCTTACGACGCGCAGCATCCCGACAACGAGATCCGATGACCGTCGGCGTCAACAACCTCATGACCCGCAACATCCAGTCGTTCGCCGGGGCTGATGGCTTGTGAAGTGCGGCCACGCGCTCAAGGCTGCCTGCAGCTCGATCACCGCCGCCCGGTCGAGAACTTGGCCGTCTTGCCGACGTGCAGTCGCGCGCTGCGGGCTGTCACGGTCCATCCGACGGGAAGCCGGCGTGCCGGGGTGAGCGGGGAGCCCCCTGCGAGAGTACGCAGCTTTGCGGGACGCGGGGCGGCACCGTCATCCCGCCGGGTGTGCGGGTGACGTTCGCGGGCCGATTGGGAAGGCCGAGAGCGGAGCGGAACGCGGTGATCGCCGCTTCGAGCGACTGGTGGGGAGTGGTGGGCGGCGCCGTGTCGATGAACGCGTGGAGCAGCTTGCTGTGCGGGACCGGAGGCCATTGAAGGGGTCTTCCTTCACGTCGAGGCGCACGACCGTGGCGGGATGAGCGGTCGGGTGAAGCCCTTCTTCGTGTGGGAGGTGTGGTGCTGCCGCAGGTTGGCGATCGGGCGGGCGAGCGGCTGTTCGCGCTCGTTCGGGTCGGGGAAGGTCAGAGCGGTGGACGGCTCGGGCCGGGACAGCTTCGGCGGCCTGCCGTGGAGACCGTAGGCGCGGTGCAGGGCTCCGGTCACCAGCACGGTCACCTGCCGGGCGGTGCTGTCGTTGCCCAGGGCTGTTCGGGCAGGAACGCGTGGCGCGGCACGGCACGGAAAGCGGCCCGCGGCTCCGGCGTACCCACCCATCCGCTCTCGGTCAAACCCGCGACGAGCCGCTCCCGCAGCCCGCACCGCCGCCGCGGGCTCCCCGAACCGCATCCGGTCCTCACCGGCCGGTGCGGGCCTGGGGGTGAAGTGCGCGGGCGGGGAGACCGGGCAGCAGACCGGGCCACATCGTGTTCAGAGCATGCGCGGAGGCGGTGAACAGCGGCTGGGGGAGGCGGCGGAGCGCGTCCAGGGCGTGCCACTCCCAGCGCGTGTCAGCTCGGGCTCCCGGGCCTGCGGCTCGCCGTCGTACGCGGTGAGCCGGGCGACCTTCGTGGTCCGGGTCATGCCCGTGGATCTCGTCGCACAGCGTTCCCAGCAGCACCACCTGCTCCGCGGCAGCGCGCAGCCGGTCTCCTCGCCCAACTCCCGCGCAGCGGTCGCTTCGAACGCTTCTCCGGGCTCGGCCTTCCCCGCCGGGAGCTCTCACACGTTCCGGGACGGGTTCCAGCCCAGCAGCACCCGGCCACGGGGGTCGCTCACCACGACCGTGACGCCGGCCATGGCCGCCGCCTTCGGCCGCCACTTCTCCTGAGGGAGGTCGGCTACTCCGAACGCACCGTGGAAGAACGTCATTGACCCTTGCTGCAGCCGTTCGGGGTAGGGACGAATGCTTTCGTCGGCGGCCAGGTGGCGGTGCAGGTAGATAAGGCCGTCGGCTTCCTCGGCGAGACCGTCATCGACGAGCTTGTCCACGCGGTGGCGGACCGTGGGGCGATGGAGGCCGGTTACCGCGACCAGGTGCGCGACGTCGACGGCGTCGAGCGGGTCGAGGGGGCGAGGAGCCGCGCGCCGGACGTGCCGTGGGCGTAGGGGTGACAGGCGTCCGTACCCTCACCGCTCCCAGCGTCCGGGTGCTCGCCTCCCGGCCCGTGTGCACGTCCGGACACCATCATGCCCACCACGGGGGAAGGTCCGGCCCGGGAAATCCCCCGGTCAGCTCCGCGTACTGCGTGCCGACGTCCCGCGGCACGGGGCCCCGCAGGATCACTACCTTCGCCCGCCCCTCGTACGGCTCCCGCGATGTCCTCGCCCAGATGCCGCTGGCAGGGAACTCGCCCAGGACCGTGGATGCGTGGCTGTACGGCGTCGCACGGTTGCCGACGCGGTTGAGCGAGGTGACGGCCGGGATGCCGCCGCCCTCCTCCTCCAACTCGGCCCCGGGCAGGAGGAACGGCGTGTCGTGCGGGAACCACCAGCCTGGAAATTCTGGCTCTCCATGAAGACGGCCGCCCTCCTGCGTCGATCCCACCAATCGTGCCGCGACGGGTGACATGGCCGACAACCGCTGGTCAGGATCACCCGCGCGGCCCTGGCGTGCAGTTCGCTTGGCCTCGACCTCCCGCAGGACGCGAGCCGGGTTGTGCAGCGCGATGTGCAGGGCGATCGTGGGATGGAAGCCGGAGAGTTCTCCTTGGCAGAAGTCGACTGTGTGCCCGTGAGAGGTCCACTCTCCGCAGCCGTCACCGTCGCAGCGTCGGGCCAGGTCGGCCTCCTCGTCCAGACGTGCGCGGAGGAACGTCACGAGGTCTTGGCTCATAGGGTCATCCTGGATGATGCGCCAGGCCCGGTCGCCTGATTTCCGTGCTGCGGGCAGAGCCCGGGCGGCAGGCCGACAGCGGAATGATCTTGCTGTGGCTGGTGTGATCACGGCGTCGGAGCCGTCCTGGATACCACCGTTCTCCGGGCTGAGCCCGCGCGCCTTCGGGAAGCTGGTGACGGTGCTGCGTCGCGCAGGTGCGGACGCGGTCCGCAAGGGCCGGCCGTGGAGCCTTCCGCTGGAGGACCGGGCTCTGCTGGTCGCGGCGTACTGGCGCACGAACCTGACCATGCGGCAGCTCGCCCCGCTGTTCTGGATCTCGAAGTCGGCAGCGGACCGCATCATCGACCATCTCGGGCCGATGTTCTCGCTCCAGCCCCGCAAACGGTTCGCGAAGGACACCGTGCTCATCGTGGACGGCACCCGGGTTCCCACCCGGGACCACAGCATTGCCGAGCGGTCGAAGAACTATCGGTACTCCACCAACCACCAGGTCGTCATCGACGCCGACACCCGCCTGGTCGTCGTGGTCGGCCGGCCGCTCGCCGGGAACCGCAACGACTGCAAGGCATGGGAGGAATCCGGCGCCAAGGCCGCCGTCGGCAAGTCCCTCACGATCGCCGACGGTGGCTATCCCGGCACCGGACTCGTCATCCCCCACCGACGGCAGCGCGGCCAGACCGAACTCCCGGCCTGGAAAGAGGAGCACAACAAGTCCCACAAGCAGGTCCGGGCCCGGGTCGAGCACGTCTTTGCCCGCATGAAGACCTGGAAGATCCTCCGCGACTGCCGCCTCAAGGGCGACGGCGTCCACCACGCCATGCTCGGCATCGCCCGGATGCACAACCTCGCCCTCGCCGGATGATCAGTGGGCCGCACGGCGGCCGACCACGCCCGAGGCAACCCGAAGATCATTTACGGGACAGCCCTTAGCCAGGTGGTGGGGATGAGTTTTTCGCCGTTGCGCCAGTTGTAGCGGACGGAGTCCTGGTACCAGTCGTGGGGCAGGTCCGCGTGGTCGCTGACGATCATCTGGAAGTTCGGGGCGAGTTCCCTGACGACTTGGTGCATGAGTTCGAAGAGGCGGGTGACGGTCACGCGGTCTTCGTCCAGGGTGAGGTCTTCCAGTCGTCCGCGCTGTTTGGCCATGTCGGAGGGGTAGTAGGGCTGGGTGGGCTGGTCGAGCATGAGGAAGCGGGGCACGGGCCGGCTGTTGGCGACGAAGTACTGGTGGAGGGCGAGATGGGCGGCCACGTGGTAGCCGACGTGGTTCTTGCCGCTGCCGATGCGGAGCAGCTCGGTGATGCCCTCGAGGGTGTCGGCGACGACTGTGAGCTTCTTGAGGTCCAGACGGACCAGGCGGTCGCCGTGTTCGAGTTTCAGGGTCCGGGCGTGGCCGGTCATCTTGCCGCTGAGGTAGCTGAGCCCGTGGGTGAGTTTGTCATCGGCGGCCTCCGTGTCGAGCTGTTCTTCGATGCTTTGGACGAGTTGCTGGGCGACGGCGACTTTCGTCTCTAGGTACTGGAGGTGTCCGCTGTCGGACGCGGTGTTGATCTGGCCCAGGTAGGCGCTGATCCTGCCGCGGGTGTAGGCCTGGGCTTCGGCCTGTCCGAGGAGGCCGGCCTGCTGGTTGCGCTGTTCGGCGATGATGCTCAGGGCGCCTTCGATGCCGCGGAGTTGTTCGCGTAGGCGCGTCGCCGTCTGCTCGATCTCGCGCAGGGCCTGCTCGCGGCGGGGCTGGACGGTTTGGACGCTGTCGAGCTGCCCTCGGAGGTCTGCGAGGGTGGTGTGCATATCGGCGACGGTGGGGTCTGGCTCGTCCAGTTCGTTTCCGCACAGGGGACAGCTGTGTTCGCCGGGGAAGCCGTCGGGTACGAGGTTGAGCGCGGACAGGCGTGACATGCCGCGGGCGACGGCGCCGGAGTAGCCGGCAGCCTGTGTCTCCAGGTCGTTCAGGAGCTGGCGTTCTTCTGCGAGGGAGCGCAGCTGCCGCCGGAGAGCGGATGACTGTTCGGTGAGGAGGAGCTCCTGCCGCCGCTGTTCCTCGACCGCGTTGTCCGGGGTGGGCCGGAATGAGGCAGCCTGCTGCAGGGCCTCGATGACGGCTGCTCTGTCAGAGGTGTCGACACCGCTGTCGGGGAGCAGTCCGTGGACGCGGGCTTCACCGAGGAGGGACTCAAGGCGGGCCTCGATGCCTTGGTTTGCTTCCTGGGCGGCTTTGAGGTCGTTCTCGGCGCGGCGGAGGGCTCGTTTGGCCTGGTTCAGCTGCTGCTGGAGTGCGGCCTGGTCTTCGGGGACCGCGCCGAGGAAGTAGGGGATCGTGGCCTTGAGGCTCTCGGGGATGCCGCGCTCGTTCTGCCGGTGAAACAGCGACCGCTTGGAGGCGACTTCGTCCTGGTTCTGCAGGCAGAGCAGCACAGCGTGGCCGAGGTTGGCGCTGAGCGGGGAGAGCAGGCTCCCCGGTGCCGGCTCGCTGCGGGTGTCTCCGATGCCGATCCGGCGTCCGAGCTGCTGGCGCAGCTGTGTGGAGTCGGTGTTGACGCGGAGGTCGGGCAGTTCCGGGACACCGAGGTCGTTGCCGACTTCGAGCATGGCGTTGGTGACGGATTTGGCGCCGGGGCGAGGTGCCGGCCTGGCGGCGAGGATGCGTGTGTCGGGCAGTTGCAGGATGACTGCGTACCACGCGACGGTGTTGAAGATCGGGCTGATCGGGAGCGTGGCCTCGTCCCTGCCGAGGCAGAAGTCGACGATGTCGAGCAGCGCGCTCTTGCCTGTCTGGGAGGTGCCGGTGACGATGTTGAGCTCGCCGAGCCGGAAGTCCAGGACGCGCTTTTCGCCGCTCTTGCTGTAAAGGATGATCGACCGGATCTGCACCGGCTCAGGGTCTCACGCCCAGCAGCGCGAACACGGTGGAAGGGTTGTCGGACTTGGCAGTCCAGCGGCCTATCAGCGATGCGGCCTTGATCAGGTCGGCGAGTTCGCCCTCGGTACGGGACTTCGACGGAATCGGGCTCTTGAGAGAGCCCTGCTCGATGGTGAGCATCTGGTGGCGGAGCCCGAAGCGCAGGCCTTCCCATACGGCGGG